>NZ_JAAIJR010000402.1 GCF_010915725.1 Thiorhodococcus mannitoliphagus | reverse complement strand
CATCGTCACGTCTATTGCTTCGTCAAATCTGCAACAATCAAATAGCTTATGAGTGAATTATTCGCATTCGTCGCGCGCTCTAAGTCAAGAATTATTAAGAGCTAGTTCCTATACAGCGTCTTAGCATCTTGGGAACGGCACAAGCGACTCCATATACCTCGCCCGAGATTATTGCCAATTATTATGGCAATTCTCGCTATGCTGGCTGGGCAACGACCGATCCCGCTTCAAGCTACCTCCTGATCACACAGCCGTCCAGTTATGGTGCTTTTATCTCCGGTTCGAAGAACATTGGCGATAACGCTTCCCTCCTCGATTCTATTGACAAACTTTTCAGCTCTCTTTATCAAGTAGATTCCATAACGATCAACGTAAAAGCCAAAATTTGGTCCACTAGTTCTTGGTGGCTATTGCTCGGCGACGTTCCGGATTCTGGTGGTTATGCTGCTGAACTCCGGCTTGCCGATGGGTTGAACACCTTTACTCTGTCCGAGTCGATGAACACTGACGCATTCAAGCTTGCAGCAGCTGGAGACCCTTTTCAGTTCAGATTTAAGGAGAGTTCTGGGGGCCGAGACTCAATCCTAGCATATTACGTCTCGGCTGTCGTAAGCTACTCAGATAAGCCGGCCGCCGTTCCGCTCCCAGGTGTTACGTCCCGCGCTGATTTAGGGAGAGCGTCGCGACCTATTTTGGGTGAGACGCAAAGAAAAGTCCCGAGCTGGC
>NZ_JAAIJR010000401.1 GCF_010915725.1 Thiorhodococcus mannitoliphagus | reverse complement strand
CCCGTCTATTGCCTCAATGACGAGGCGCTGACGTACTGGCGCGATCAGGGCCTGCCGCGCGCGCTGTGCCAAGCGCTCGCGGCCCAACCGGTCGTGGCGTTTGCAACCACCGCGGCGTGGGAGGCACAGCTCAAGACCCTTGGCATCACCAAGGCACGTCATCAGCGCATCGCAACTGTTGCGCGCCTTGCTCGGCGGACTGCTGGCGAAAGGCCTCTCGCGCGAGCTGGCCATCGTCAGCGATGGTGCCGGACAGTTCGCCATCCTGCTGCATGCCCTCTGCTGGGTGCACGCCGAGCGCCTGATTCACAAGCTCATCCCGCTCAATGAGCGCCAGCGCCAGGATCAAGAGCGGGTGCGCGATGAGATCTGGACGCTGTATGCCGACCTCAAGGCCTACCAGCGCGCTCCCGATCCCGCCGCCGTCGCGGATCTGCGGACGCGCTTCGAGACCATCTTCAGCCAGAAGACGTCCTTTGCCACCCTCAATCAGACCCTCAAGCGCCTGAAGGCCCATCAGGGCGAACTGCTCTTGGTGCTCCTGCGCCCAGACATCCCACTGCATACCAACGGCAGCGAGAACGACATCCGTAGTTACGTCAAATGGCGCAAGATCAGCGGCGGGACCCGCAGCGATCTAGGACGCCGCTGCCGTGACACCTTCGCTAGCCTGAAGAAGACCTGCCGAAAACTCGGGATCTCCTTCTGGGACTACCTCAACGACCGCATCGAGC
>NZ_JAAIJR010000400.1 GCF_010915725.1 Thiorhodococcus mannitoliphagus | reverse complement strand
CGGCCAGCCAATCAATCAGACTCGCCAGTACCCGCTCGATATCCTCGGGGCGGCGACTGTTCTCGAGTCGGAACAGAGCAGCAGCGACATTGCTCTGTCCCGCCAGCTCCGTCTCGGCGAGCCGCTGCTCGTCGAGCAGCAGATAACGGATCTGCGGCTGCCAGCGGCGCAGCTGCTCGGGCAGATCCGGCTCGATCAGCTCATCGAGACTGGTCTTGGCCCACCAGGATTTTTCACCATTGTAGAGGACGATGGGCAGGACCGGCGGCAGAGGGCTTCCGGCCGGGATCTCGCCTGCGGCGGCCAGATCCTGATAGAGCAGTCCCACATAGGTCAACAGCCGCACCGCCATGAAGCGATCGACGCTCGACTGGAACTCCAACAGCAGATAGACGTAGACCCAGCGCTCGCCCCAGCGCAGCCGCCAGATCATGTCGTTTTCGCGCTCGCGCAGGTCGTGGCTGATCCCGATTTCGCTGACGCGCTGCAGGGTGGTGAAATCCAGTTGCTCGACCCACTCCTCCTGCACGAAGCCACGGATCAGATCCGCTACCAGATCGCAATGTGAGAACAGGAGCTTGTAGGAAGGATCGTGGTCGGCCATCAGGGAGAGTGGGTATTTGCGGCGTTACCGAACCATACCCCAAACCCAAGCAGATGACAGCGACCACGCAAGGCGGAGAGCCTCAAGAGCGCTCGGAAGCCGTCGCTCACGACTGACCGCTGCTGGACGGGTAAATCCT
>NZ_JAAIJR010000003.1 GCF_010915725.1 Thiorhodococcus mannitoliphagus | reverse complement strand
CACCGTGACCGCGCCCGTCGCGGATGGCTTCCAGACCGCCTTCCCGATAAAGCTTTTGATTGCGAAACAGGGTCGAGCGGTGAACGCCCAACACGTCCGCCAGATCCTCGCCCTTGGCGAGACCCTGCGCCATTACGACCGCGCCGATGAAGCGCTTGGCCGCCGCATCGCCGTGCGCGCAGCTCATCAGCGGGCCGGAGGCATTCATGAAGATGAGCGCTTCGGGCGTCTCTACGACCGCCAGCCGCGGACCCAAGGTGATCGCCTCTTCGGGCAGCAGGGGAAGCTCGACGGTGCCTGGCATGGCGGTTTGATAGTCTCGTATTTATTTATCGATTCAAGCCAGAATTATAACACCATTTCAGCGAGTTAATGGGCGTATGTCAGGAGTTCTGCACTGCTGGTCGAGAGCAGCAAGGACAAGACGGGTGCCGCGCACTTTGCCGAGGACCTCATTGCACGGCTCTCCGAGCCTTACCGGCTGGATTCCGGCGCCATGGTCACCGTCGGGGCGAGTATCGGCATCGCCTTCTATCCTGCGGACGGTGAGACGGTGGGGGCGCTGCTGCAGTGCGCGGACACGGCGATGTACGCAGCGAAGGAGCAGGGCGCGGGTACTTTTTGCCTCTACTCACGAGAGATGGGGGTCAAGGTGCGCAATCGGCTGGAGCTGGAAGCGCGCCTGACTCAAGCCGTGCGCGCGGATCAGCTCGAGATTCGCTTCCAGCCTCAAGTTCGCCTCTCCGATGGGCAGATGGTCGGCGTCGAGGTCCTCTGCCGATGGTATGACGACGAGTTCGGCGAGGTGCCGCCCAGTGTCTTCATTCCCATCGCCGAAGAGACCGGCTTGATCCGCCCGCTCGGTCTCTGGCTGTTGCGCCAGGCGTGCCGCGAGGTTGCCTGCTGGGACAAGCCCGAGGACGGGCTGGTGCTGGCCGTCAATATCTCGACCGCACAGCTGACCCATGACTTCGCGACCCTGATTCGCGAACTCCAGTCCAATTGCCGGGCCTCTGGTACCCGCCTCGAGCTGGAGCTGAACGAGGCGTCTCTCGTCCAGGCTCGGCCTGAGGTGGGGATCGTGCTCGACACCCTGAGCGAACTCGGCGTGACCTTGGTCATGGACGACTTTGGCTCGCGCTACTCCTCCCTGCATTATCTGCGGCGGTTCAGCTTCCATAAGCTCAAGATCGATCGCAGTTTGATCGAGAACCTGGAGACCGATGAGGAGGACGCCCTCATGACCACGATGCTCATCAACGTGGCTCACCAGCTCGGGCTCGAGGTCATCGCCGAGGGTGTCGAGACCCAAGGGCAACGCGACAGGCTCGCGGCCGAGGGCTGTGACATCGCGCAAGGCTTTCTCTTCGGGGCGGCGGTCTCGGCAGAATCCATGCGGAAGGCTGTCCTGCCGGCGTAAGCGCAAGCCGTGCCTGTCTGAACTCCGACTGAGGTCTGCGACCAGCTTTCCTCGAGTCGCTCCCCTTGGTCGACATGAGAATCTGTGCTGTCGTTCTCAATCGGCACGCCCATTCCGGTGCATCCATTGGTCCCTGCGCGAACGCCTCACGAACTGTGACGCCCGTCCCGTCGGCACCCATAGGCGTGCCCTAAGCTCAAGTCGTAAGGAGCCTGAGCAGTGGGGGCTGAGTCCCCTCAGGGATTGGGGTTGGAGCCGAGATGTGTGATGGCTCCAGCATTCAGGAAGGTCGAAGAGGGTGTTCGTCGCCGAGCAGTGCGGGTCTTCAAGAGCGATCAGCCAGCCGAGCAAGCGCATCCACCAACCGGGGAAAGACCATGACGTATATGTATCAATGGTTTGGAGTCATGACAGGTTGGGCATTCATGAGCGGATGCGTGCTCGGTGTGATGTCGCTGGCAACCCGCCAACCCATGCGTCCCGCACAGATCCCGCCCACCAAGACGGAGCAGCAGCAGAGAGGGAGGGAGTTGTCACGCTGATCCGTCGCGGTGCCGGGTGCTCGCCTCGGCCGGGTGTGAAGGGAGTCCATCACCCACGGCTGGGCACCCATCGATCGGATTGAGTGCATGCGATCGGTGGGTGTCCTTCACCAGTGCAGTGGCAGTTCGATTGGAAGCAGGGTAGGCGTTTCGCGGGAATCGGAAGCCCATCCTTTGGCAGCAGGTGGTCGATGCGTCCAAGGCAGGCTCGAGTCCAGGATACGCCGTCATAGAGCTGGGCCGAGCCGCCAGAATCATCGAGATCGGCAGCAGCTTCTTCGGTCATAGGGAGCTTGGCGCATGGATGCCGATTCATCATGGAGGTCGTCAAGCAGGAGCTTTGAGTTGAATGCGTCAGCGGCCCTGACGAGGGAGCCTGTGCGGCACCCTCGTCATGGGCATATCGACCCGTATTTCCACGCCGGGATTCTGCTCGGCCACCTCAACCCGTCCCCCCATGGCGCCAGTCAGGCGCTGTACCAGCGCAAGACCGATGCCCGTTCCCGAGATCGCCTTGGCCTTGGCATCGGACCCGCGATAGAAGAGGTCGAAGATCCGTCGCCGCTGGTCTTTGGGAATGCCTGGCCCGAAATCGCGCACGCCGAGCCGCAGTCGATTGGCGTCCAGGACTTCGCAGCGGATCTCGATGCGCCGTGTCTCAGCCTTGGCGGCGAACTTGAGGGCGTTGTCGACCAGGTTGATGATGATCTGAACGAAGGCGTCGGGGTCCACCAAGATCTCGGCGTCGATGTCACAGGTCGTCTCCAATACGAATCCCGCGCGCTCCACCTGGCTCGCGACCCGCTCACGCACCATGGCCGCCAGCTCGCCGATCGCGATGGCTCTGGGCTCCAGCACCAAGGCGTCGCGCCCGATGCGCGCGAGCTGCAGGACGTTTGTGATCAGGCGCGACAGCCGCTCGCTCTCTTCATGAATGAACCTGTAGTAGGTCGCCTTGCGCTCCTCCGTGGCGAAGCCCGCGCGCAGCATCTCCGCATACATGCGGATGGAGGTCAGCGGCGTCTTCAGCTCGTGACTTACGGCCGAGACGAAGTCCTGCTGCTGGCGCACCAGCGCGAGCTGGCCGAGTCCGAGGCGATACATGAGCCAGCCGCCGGCGATCAGCACCAGCGCCAGGGCCGCAGCCATCCAGCCGATGACGGCGGCCCCCGGCGGCGTCGGCAGCCGGCTGACACTGTAGATCAGTTCTAGTCCGCCGAAGGGCTCCTGCATCCGGGCGCGATAGAGCAGGGCGCCGCTCAGCGGCGGCGGACCACTATTGAGTGGCGTCGATGCCAAGGGGTAGCGCCCGTCTGGCTGGGCGCGAAAGCTGGTCAGGACCTCGCCGCGATAGGCGACGATGAGATGGGTCGTATGCGCCAGCACGGTCGTGGCCAAGGGTTTGCCAATCAGTGCTGCCAAGAAGGGACCCTGCTCGATTAGGGCGCCTTGGATGATCCGCGTCCCCTGTCGCCAGACCGTTCGAAACAGCAAGAGATGGCCGGAATCGAGGAGGCCAACCTCGAAGGGCTCGACCGCATTCTCGAACAGCTGCACGGGTGCGCGCTCCTGGGCTTCCTCTGCCGGTAGACCTCCCTGTTGAAGGCTTGGCGCTGCCGGTGCGAACAGAGGCGCCTCATCCGCTTCCGCGCGGGCGGACTTGTCCTCGAGAGTCGCTGCTTCGCGGCGCTTGCCGCGCAACGCCAGTTCCTCATCGAGTCGGAGCGCGTCCGTGCGGTTTGAGCGCGCCGCCGTCTCCGACTTCAGGGACGGGGCAGCCTCCTTGCGCGCTAGGCGCTCGAAGGCCGCCTGGGAGAGCCGGTTCATGCGCTCAGGCTCGGCTTGAGTCTGCAGCGCCTCGGCGGCTTCTCGAGGGGCTGGCGCCATGAGGATCTCGCGATCGGCGACGGCGCCGAGCGCCTGGGCTGCCCGGCCTGCGACAGCGGGCTCCGGCGCTTCGGCCGGGGTGCTGGCGAGCTTGGCGCGGCGGTCTCGGGAGTCGCGCTCGACCAGGCTGTTGCCGACTAAGATGCCGCGAATCTGCTGCGCCCGCGCCTGCCGCAGCGCCAGCTCGGCGGCGTCGACCCCGTAGTCGGTGGGTGAGATGCCTGGCGCTGGCACCATGGGTGAGCTGAAGTCGCCGTCGGCCGCGACCTCGAACCAGCCGATGAGGCCCGGAATGGTGTCACCGCTCGGCAGTTCGGCGAGGGGGGAGCGCCTGGTGTATGGGTTTGCTGGATCACCTGAGCTGACGAGGAAGGTATAGTCGTCAATGGACCTGGCGTCTTCAGCGCGCACCATGGCGGCGAGGGCGTCGTTGATCCGATCAGCAAGCTCCTCGGCGATCAACTGCTGCAGTCGAAAGGACTCCCACTTCATCTGATCGTACGCCTTGTGCACCAGCAGCAGGCTGGGCACCGCCAGCGCCAGCACGAAGAGCACAATGCCCAGCCTCAGCCGATTGCGGGCGCGGTTGTGGTCAGCGCCTTTCATTGCGGCAGTCGCCAGTCGTGATGCGCGTTGCCATCGGTTGCATCCTAGCTGTCCCCGCCGCTGGGCTCAGTCACCAGCCGATACCCGACCCCGCGCACCGTGAGCAGCACCCTGGGCTCGCTCGGTCGAGGCTCGATCTTGCGCCGCAGCTTGGCGATATGGATGTCCACGGTCCGCGTCTCCATGCCGCAGTCGCGCGCATAGCCCCAGACCTTGTTCAACAGCTCCTCGCGCGAGACCGGTCGGTCCGCGTTGGCGGCCAGATACTTGAGGATGTCCACCTCGCGCTGGGTGAAGGGGATCTCCTGGTCATGACGCCGACCGCTGAGGTTGAGGGTGTCCAACTCCAAGTCACCGAGCATCAATTTGGCTTGGTCAGTGTCCAAGGCTCCGCTGCGCCGCAGCACCGCCTGCACGCGCAGCACCAGCTCGGTCACCGAGAAGGGTTTGGAGACATAGTCGTCGGCGCCGAGCCGCAGTCCCTGGATGATGTCGGCATCCGCCGTGCGCGCCGTCAGCATGATGATCGGTTGGGCGCGATCGACGGCGCGCACGCGGTCGCAGATGGCAAAGCCGTCGAGCCCCGGCAGCATGATGTCGAGCAGGATCAGATCAAAGGTACCGGTGAGCGCCTTGGCGAGACCGGTTGGGCCGTCCTCCGCACTCTCGACCGCGAAACCGTGGAAGATGAAGAGATCCTCCAGGCCCACACGGATGGGCTCTTCGTCTTCGATGATCAGCAAGCGGGATTTGCGGGGCATGGGGCGGTTTTCAGTTTTCAGTTGTCAGTTGTCAGTTGTCAGTTGTCAGTTGTCAGTTGTCAGTTGTCAGTTGTCAGTTGTCAGTTGTCAGTTGTCAGGTTTCAGGTGTCGTCTTGGAGGCGGCGGTGCTTGGGGGGGCGTGGTGCGATAAGGCGATTGCCGGTAAATCTCATCCAAAGCGCCTGAGTTGAGCATACCCCGATCAGGCAGAGGATTCGGTGACTTTCAATGAGGCGAAGGAGGGTGCATCCTCCAACTGCCAACTGCCAACTGCCAACTGCCAACTGCCAACTGCCAACTGCCAAAATCCTATCTCCGCCAGTCCTGCGCCTTCGTAAACTCCTTGTAAAACCCCGCCTCGAGCTTTTACCAAGCCCTGTCTACGCCTCTGCGGTCCCGCTCCATAGACTGAAAGTGTCAGTCAACAGAGCCCAACGGAGGTGCCGACGATGGCATTTATCACACGATTGTCGCGACTCGTACGCGCGGATCTGCACGCCATGCTGGATCGTCTGGAGGCACCTGATCTAGTGCTCGCCCAGGCCGTGAGGGAGATGGAGCAGGCATTGGACCAGGACAAGCGCGCCCTTGCGCGGCTAGAGCGCGAAGGGACACGGCTCCAGGACCAGCGAGCAGAGCTGGAGCGCGGCCTGCGACAGACGGCGGAGGCGCTGGACGACTGCCTCGCGGCCGGTCAGGACGATCTGGCGCGGCCGGTCATTCGCCGGCGTCTGGAGACCGAGCGCCAGGCCGGACAACTCAGCCAGCGTCTGCGCGCCCTGGAGGCAGACGCCGAGACGCGGCGGCAGCGTCTGGCCGAGCAGGAGGCGAGACTCGTCGATCTGAGGTCGCGCGCTGCCTTCTATGAGGAGAGCGGAGCGGCCGAGGAGGGCAGGTTCAGCGAGGCTTGGTCGTCATCCTCCGATGCCGTGCGCGATGCGGACGTCGAGATTGCCTTGCTGCAGGCCAAGCGCCAGCGGGGGGCGACATCATGACCAGGCCCGGATTTGGCGAAGGCGTCCTGGTCGCGCTGGGTGCAGCCTTGCTGGCAACCGTCACTGAGACGGGGCTGAGTCTGCTCCTGCCCTCGGCCGACGTCGCGCAGCTGCTGTGCATGGGTATCGGGCTAGGCTACGGCCTCTACCTCCTGGCGCGTAGCGCAGAGCGCGTCGGACGTGTCGTCGTCGTGCTCGGCTGGGTGGCGATCAGCCTGACCGTGGCCGGGCTGTCCGGCGGGCTCGGACTGCAGCTCCTGACCCAGCTCGTCCTCGTTTGGCTGACGCGCGTCCTCTACCACCACGCGGAGCCGATGGCGGCATTGCTGGACCTCGGGCTCTTGCTGCTCGGCTTCGCGGCCGCCCTTTGGGCGCTCGAGCGCACCGGCAGTCTCTTCCTGACCGTCTGGACGCTCCTGCTGGTCCAGGCCCTCTTTCCACTCATCCCCAGCCGCTCGGACTGGTCGCGTCGAGACGACCCCTCCGAGGACGCCTTCGCCGTCGCGGAGCGCGCGGCCGAGCGTGCCCTGCAGCGGCTTTCAGTCCGTCACTGAGTCTTTTTAATCGAGGAGCAGATCATGAAAACGCCAACCAAGACCACGCTCGCAGCCTTGTCCCTGATGGCTATCACCACGGGCGCGGTGCTTTACTATCCGAGCATTCAGTCGGCCGAGTCGACCCGACTGCCCGTTGCGCCCATCCTAGACCCAGCTCCCCTGCCGGATGTCGGCCAGCATCCAGTCATCGAGGCCGTCTTCGTGCTCGACACGACCGGAAGCATGGGCGGCCTCATCCAGGCGGCCAAGGACAAGATCTGGTCGATCGCCGCGACCATGGCCGCCGCGCAGCCGGCGCCCGAGATTCGCATGGGGTTGGTCGCCTACCGTGATCGCGGCGACGACTATGTCACCCGAGTCGTGGATCTCTCCAAGGACCTAGACGCCGTCCACAGCGAGCTGATGCAGTTCCAGGCCCAGGGCGGAGGTGATGGTCCCGAGAGCGTCAATCAGGCACTCCATGACGCACTGCACCGCATCGGCTGGAGTCAGGATTCCAATGTCTACCGCGTGATCTTCCTGGTGGGCGATGCCCCGGCGCACATGGACTATCAGGACGATGTCCCTTATCCGCAAACGCTCGCCGAGGCCAAGGGGCGCGGCATTCGGGTGAACGCCATCCAATGCGGTACTCAGGGCGACACACGCAGGGAATGGCAGCAGGTCGCCCAGCTCGGCGCGGGCAGCTATTTTCAAGTCGAGCAGGGTGGCAGCGCCGTCGCCATCGCCACGCCTTACGACAAGAAGCTCGCCACACTTTCGGCCGAGTTGGACGCCACGCGCATCTACTACGGCAAGCGTGAAGAGCGGGCCGAGCGCCGCGAAAAGCTGGAGGCCGAGCGTGTCGCCAAGGCAGCGGCCTCGCCGGCGGCTCTTGCGAGTCGTGCTGGCTTCGTCACCTCCGAGAGCGGCGAAGCCAGCCTGCTCGGCGACAAGGAGTTGGTCGACGAGGTCGTCAGCGGTCGTGTCGACCTGGCCGAACTCCCAGCGGAGGAGCTTCCGGCGCCCTTGGTCGATCTCGATGCGGAGGCCCAACAGGCGGTGATCACGGAGACGGCCCACAAGCGCGAGACGCTCAAGGGCGAGATCCAGGCGCTGACCAAGCAGCGCGCCGACTATGTCAATGCCCAGGTCGAGGCCAAGGGTGGAGCCGAGGATTCACTGGATTACAAGATCTTCAGTGCGGTCCGCGAGCAGGCCGCGAACAAGGGGCTGCACTACGACAAGGCGGTGCCGGTCTACTGAGCCTGGACCTCTGTGAAGACGGCACCTCGGAGGTGCCGTCTCAAACACTGACCGCGCGGCCTTGAGCAAGTGCGCGGTCAGTTATCCTGTTTCGTGGTCCGAAGTCGGCCCAGGTTCCAGACGTTGCCATGGGGTTTAGCGGGCGGCATCCTATGCCAGGGTGACTACCGAGTGCTAAACCATGGATGACGTCCTGATACAGAACTTTCCAAGACTGACGCTCGCAGAGGCTCAACCGAGGCCCTGCGAGCGTCCGGCCTTCGCCCTCTACATCGATGCCGACAATCAGTCGGTTCGCAGCGCCGCCGCCCTGCTCGACCTCTTACAGCAGGACGTCGGTGGTCACATCTCCCGCGTGATCGTGGCGGGCAACGACAAAGGGAACAAGAACGAGGCCTGGATCAAGACGCTGCGGGAGCAGATTCCCGAGCTGGTGATCGAGAACCTGTCCGTGCCCTGTCGCCCCAATGCAGCAGATATCGCGCTCATCCTCGCCTTAGGAGCAGATGTCGCCGAGCATCGGCAGAACCGCACGCGCGTCGTGGTCGTGTCGCGCGATACGCTCTTGCTCGACGCCGCCGAACAGGTCAAAGCCGCGGGTGTTCGCCTCTACGTCGCCTACGCTGACGGTGAGGTCCCGACAGCCCGACGGACGAACTTGACGACATTCCTGCTCCCGAGTCTGTCGGATCCGCCGCAAGCGGCAGCCAGCACCACGGAGCTGATGACCACGCCAGCAAGGCAGCCGCTCCAACCTGTCCTTCCGACCCCAAGCGCCATTCCGAACGAGGTCGCGATAGCCATGGCGCATCTGCGCGCGACCTGTCAGCAGCAACCGGGAGGGGGATATAGCACAACCGACGTGGGCCAAGCGCTCACCACGCTTGGCTATAAGACGGCGGCCGCACGCCGCCAGATCCTGGCTCAGTTTCCCAATTTCCGAGAAGAGGGAAGGGCTTCGCAGAAGCGGCTCATCTTCTAGCGAGGCTTTGCCTCAGACCGGCACCTGGCTTGACAGCGTGATCGAAACCGGCGCTTGCGCATGACCTGGACAGCGATGACTGGCTTGCGATTGATGCATCAGGCCGAAGACGCATCCGGCCAATAACCCTCATCAAGCAGGTCGCGCTCATGGAAGGGACATGTCGCGGGGAATATCACTGCCTGGAGACCGGTTTCGAGAGTTGCGATCCGCAGGGCATCGGGATAGGCCAGTTCAACCGCTTGCGCGAAGAAGGGTTGCAAACTGGGACTTAGAAAGCGCTCATCAATTGTTTCCCGATGCGAGCGATGCCGCCCCAATACCCGCGCACGGCATGGGCGAAGGTCTCTACATCGCTCCCTTATTCCGCTTGGCTCGCCATCCACAACCGCGCGCGCAAGCCTGGTCCGGAGCTGGCGCCAACGGTCGCTTGACGGATCTGGCCGGCCGCATCGACGACGAAGGTGGTCGGCACACCGGCAACGCCCCAACGGCTTGAGATCTCGCCATTGGCATCCGGAAGCACGGGGAAGCTGAGTCCTGATGTGTGCATGAAGTCGCGCAGCTCGCCTGGTCCGCCGGACTGCAGGGCGACGCTAATGACGGGGTGGTCTTTGGAGATTGCCTCGACCGCGCCGTCCATGACGCGGCAGACGGGGCACCAGCTCGCCCAGAAGTGGACCATGACGGTTTGGCCGCGGTAGTCGCGCAAATCCAGGGGCGTGCCTTCGATGGTCACTCCCGCCAGGAGCGGCGCCTCGCCGCTCGCCAAGGGTCTGGCCTTCCACCACTGGACGCCGCCGAAGATGAGGACGATCAAGGCGACGTTGAAGGCCCAGCCGCGCCAGCGGCTGACAGGAGGCTTGGAGGAAGGCTTGGCTGGGTCAGTCATGGCGAGAGGCTTTCTGGGGTTGAGCGAGCATTGGTCGCGGGATCTGTCTGAGACCGGCGTGTGGGCTGGTCGTGTGAGGCTTCATTGTGCGCGACTTATTGCCGCGACGCGATGCGATGCGCGGGCATGGCGGCGCGGGTGATTGGTGGGCCTGTGTCCTTGGCCAACACGCGCTTCGGGCAGGAGCTTAGCCCCGCTCGGCCGGGGTCTTGCGGATCCCGAGCCGCTTCATGCGCTCCCACAAGGATTTGCGGCTGATCCCGAGCACTTCGGCCGTAACGGTGACGCGGCCTGCGTTGTCTTCGAGTCGGCTTTCGATGTAGCGACGCTCGCAGCTGGCCAGATAGTTGTCCAGGGTTGCGGCTTGATCCGGTTCCTCCGTCGCTGCTTCGAGTGCGTCGGCTCCCAGGCCTGGCTCGAAGAGATCCGCTGCACTGAGCTGCTCGGCGTCCGCGAAGATGCAGGCGCGCTCGATCATGTGACGCAGTTCGCGCACGTTACCCGGCCAGTCATGACGGCAGAGTGCCTCCTTCGCCTCGGGCGCGAGCCTATGGGGCACGCCGCCGCGGCGCTCGCCGCAATCACTGAGGAAACAGCGCGCGAGCCAGGGGATATCGGCACGGCGCTCGCGCAAGGGCGGGATTTTGAGCTCCACGACGTTGATGCGGAAGAAGAGATCCTCACGGAAGCGTCCGTCCGCGATGCGCTGCTCAAGGTCCTGATGCGTTGCCAGGACGACGCGCGTGCTGATCGGAATGGGCGCGCGACCGCCGACGCGCACCACGGCACGCTCTTGAAGCACGCGCAGCAGCTTGGCCTGGAGCGGCAGCGGCATGTCGCCGACCTCGTCCAGAAAGAGCGTTCCGCCGTTGGCCTGCTCGAAGACGCCGGCGTGGGCCTGAGTGGCGCCCGTGAAGGCGCCGCGCTCATGACCGAAGAGTTCTGACTCGGCCAGGGTCTCGACCAGGGCCGCGCAGTTGACCGCGACAAAGGGCTCGCGGCCGCTGAGCTGGTGGAGCCGGCGCGCGATGACCTCCTTGCCCGTGCCAGTCTCGCCGCGCACCAGCACCGTGGTGTCCAAGGGGGCGATGCGTGCCAGCATCTGCTCGACCCGGTCCATAGCCTTGGAGATCCCAAGTCGGTCGCGATCCTCGCTATGCTCGGCGGCGGAGCCGATAATGTCGCGGACCCGAGCGATGAGTCGGTCGAGATCGAAGGGCTTCGTCATATAGTCTGCAGCGCCTAGCTTGAGCAGCTCGACAGCGCGGCTCAGATCGCCAAAGCCGGTAATGAAGATGAACGGCGGGAGCACGGGCCGACACCTGCGCAGCTGCTCGAAAAGGCGGTCGCCGGACAGGCCGGGTAAACGGATGTCGCACACCACGGCGGCGAAGGGCTCGGTCACCAAGGCCGTCTCGGCCTCTTCGGCGCTGCGGAACCACTGTGCCTCGATGCCTTCGAGCGCGAAACGATCAGCGAGGGATTCGCCCATGATGGGGTCGTCTTCCACGAGACAGAGCCGGCTCATGTCAGGACCTCCTGGGGCTGTTGCTCAGGTATGGCGGATTCTGCGGGACGCTGGTCGCGCGCGCTCCGCTCCTCGCGGGAGTAGGGGAGTCGAACCTCGATTACGGCCCCGGAGCCCTTGCCAGCATCCTCGGCGTCGTGGACCTCGATGCTGCCCCCGAGCTGGCTAATCGTCTGGTAGGTCACCCAGAGCCCCAGTCCGTGCCCGCCAGTGCCGGAGTAGAAGGGCTGGAAGAGGCGGTCGATCTCCTCGCGTGCGATCCCCGGCCCCTCGTCTTGGACGCGCAGCTCCAGATGGCGCGACTGCGGCACGCAGGTCATGGTGACGCGCCCGCCGTTGGGCGTGGCCTGAATGGCGTTGAGCAGCAGGTTCATGAGCACTTGGCGAACCGCAGAGGAGGGCAGCGGTACCTGGTGTGTCAGGCCGCAGCTCCAATCCAGCTGGATACCTTTGCTTTTGACCTCGGTGCCGATGAGGGTTTGCAAGTCCTGGAGATCGGCCGGTGCCAGGGGGTGCGATTCGACCCGTGCCTGGACGAGCAGCGCCGACACCGTCGTTTGGATCTGGCGCAGGCCGCGCTCGAGCAGGTCCACCGTCTTCTCGGCCACTCGGGGGTCATGCCCGTGGCGTTTGAAGGTGCTGACGGCGTTGAGCAGTCCGCCCAGGGGGTTGTTGATCTCGTGGGCGACGCCAGCCGCCAGTTGGCCGACGGCGACCAAACGTTCGGTGCGCCGCATCTCCTCTTCCATCAGCCGCTTTTCGCGCAGTCCGGCGAGCATTTCCTCGAAGCCCCGGGCCAGAACGCCGATCTCGTCCTTGCTGCGGATGGCCTGACAGTCGATATCCAGGTCGCCGGCGCCGACGCGTTGCATGCAGTGTCGCAAGCGGTCGATGGGCCGCGCCAGGTGCCTGCCCATCAGCCATCCCAAGGCTAGGAGTACCGGGAGCAGCAGCAGGCTCCAGAGGACGGCGGTGCGGAAGAGGGCGATGAAGTGGTCATCCAGCGCGGCCAGCGGGTAGTCGACGAAGACGGAGCCCAGCTGCTCGCCGTCGCGCTCGACGCGCGCCGCGCTGATGAATCCGGCTGCGCTCTCCAAGGTTGTCGTGAGGATGGCGTCGTCCTCGAGCTGGCCGCTGATCAGGCGCAAGCTCGAGCCGAGCGCCTTTGCGCCCTCGTCTTGACGGGCGGCCCCGGCCCCGGCGTCGTCGGCCGTCGAGGCATAGATGTCCGAGGTCTCGTTGAGGACGAGCACCACGGGTGGCTTGGTGCCTGGCACGCCGCGCGCGAAGCGGCTCAGTGCCTCGTCGACCCGGTGGGTGTCGCCGGCGTGCATGTCCCAGTAGATGTTGCCGGCCAGACAGGACGTCATGCGCTCGACGCTGGCGATGCGGTCGGCCTTGAGTTCGTGATAGCTGCTCGAGAGGAACAACAAGGTGAAGACGACGACACTTGCCACGGACAGAACAGCAAATGCCAGCGTCATACGCAGGCGATAGCCCATCCAGATCCTCCATCCGCTCAGGCGGTTGTTCTTGCCGTCCGGATCTGTCGTCCGGTTTGTTGCGGGATCTTGATTTCCCGTTACTCAGGTGATTTCCCGTTACTCATGATTTCCCGTTACTCAATAGTAACGCTCAAGAACTGTGATCGGAATCAGGTTACCGAGCGGTAACCCCGTTGCCATCAATGCGGAGGGATTTCGGTTGTCAGTGCCTTGCAAGCAGAGGCTGTGGGGGCAGCAGTTCCTCACGCAAAGCTGACGGCGGTGCGCCGAGTCGAAGTGTCTATCTGTATGAAAAATATAATAATGAGGTGGAATCTTGACTGCTCTAAAAAGACCTTCAGACGGTCTCGCCAGCGGTGATAGACGTCTCTAGAGCCAATATTGGCACGTTCCCTGTAAAGACTCTCGTGCGAGCCTCAACAGGCCGCCGACTCAAAAAAGCACAATACCGCCCAGGAGACCTCAGCATGAAAACCATCCTTTCCGCAGTCGCCGGTTTCATCCTCGGTGCCGTCGTTCTCGCAGCCGTTGCCGGGATGAGCGCCGATCAATTCATGATCCAGCAGACGGTGAGCCCGCTCGCCTTTGAAGACACCGTCGAGTCCATCAAGACCACAGTCACGGAGAAGGGCTGGCAGCTCCCCAAGATCTACCGTCTCGATCAGACGATGCAAAAGCACGGCTACACCGTCAACAAGGTTGCGGTCCTCGAGCTTTGCCATCCGGAGCACGCCTACAAGATCCTGCGCAACGATGACTCGCTGATGGTGACGCCTTTCATGCCTTGCCGGATCTCGGTCTATCAGCGCGACGATGGCAGTGTCGTCATCGCCAGGATGAACAGCGGACTCATGGGCAATCTCTTCCATCGCGACATCGCCAAAGTCATGGGGCTCGCAACCAGTCAGGTAGAAGGCATCATCGCCGCGGCAACGCTTCCGGCGCCTGCCATCGCCTGCAACGAATGATCGACCACGGCTGAACCAAGTCGAGCGGCCGGAGCGCACAGCATGCGCTTCGGCCCGCTTTTTCGTTGTGGCCAATGACCACATCGAGGAAGGCTGCGGTGCGAGCGTCTTCGACCAGATCAGGACTTGCCGGTGCCGTCCATGCGGTTTGCATCGGCCTCGTGCTCGGCTTCCTCACGCCTATGGCCGCCTGACCCCAAGGAATTCAGGTAGCGGAGCCAGACGAAGAGTCCGACGAGGATCACGGCTTCCACGAGCGCAAAGGATCGATCGTATTCCATAGCAAGACCTCCAGCGATTGAGTGTGAACGGACAGGTTGCAGCACGGACGACGACTTGGCATCTAGCGTTGGGCCGCCTTGGGGATTCACAATGCACTCCGCTCTGTGCCCTGGAGGTCGAGGGTTGGCGCTCGACCGCCGAAGGAGGCGGCGCGCACGGTTGTCGAGTCTGGCTTACAGCTCTGCCCAGGTCTCGACCGCGTCTGCTCCGTCGATCAAGCGCCGCTCACAACCATAAGGAGGATCGCGCCCTGAACGACGATCTGCCCATCCGCTACATCGAGCCCGTCTACCGTCCGCCGAGCGAGGCCGATTCGCTCATTCTGCCCGTGACCGATGGCTGCTCTTGGAACAAGTGCAGCTTCTGCGAGATGTACAGCCCCCCGCACAAGCGCTTTCGTGCCCGTGACCAGGCTGAAGTCCTTACAAGCATTCGGCTTTGCGGCGAGAGGCTCGGCGACTCCGTTAGACGGGTCTTTCTCGCCGACGGTGACGCCCTGGCGCTGCCGACGCGGAGCCTCATGGGCTACCTGAGCGCGATCCGCCAGCACTTGTCGGCCGTGCGCCGCGTCTCAAGCTACTGCCTGGCGCGCAATCTGAGGAAGAAATCGCTCCAGGAACTGCGCGAGCTGCGAGACCTCGGGCTTGAGCGCGTCTATCTCGGTGCGGAATCCGGGGACGACACCGTGCTTGCTCGGGTCAACAAGGGCGAGACCTTCGAGTCGACCCGCGAGGCGCTCGATAAGCTCGGCGCGGCGGGCATCCGGCGCTCGGTCATGATCCTCAATGGCCTGGGCGGGGTGGCGCTCAGCCGGCTGCACGCAGAGAACTCGGCGCGATTGATCAACGCGACCCAGCCTGAGTATCTATCGACCTTGGTCGTCATGCTCGCGGATGGCGGCGCACGCTATCGGGAGCGCTGGCCAGACTGGCAGCCGTTAGGGCAAGATGGACTCCTCGCGGAAATGGAGATGTTTCTGAGCGCCCTGGAGCTTCGGCGCACCATCTTCCGCGCCGATCATGCCTCCAACTGGCTGGTGCTAAAGGGCACTCTGGGTGCGGATAAGGCGCGACTGCTCCAGCAGGTGCGAGCAGCGATCACGCGACCCGAGGCGGCACCCTTGCGTGCGGCCTGGATGCGCGGCCTTTAGCCCTCGGCGATCATCGCCGGGGCGCAGGCGCGCTCTATGGCGGTGCGCATCGCCGATGGTTCGACGTTGGAGGTCGTGTTGCGCAAAACCCGGCGATGCTCTCGCCGGTGCTCCTTGAAGGCAAACCTGAATCCGGCGCCATCTGGTATCAGATATTCCGGCAATCGCCTAATTCAAGCGGTTGTTGGCGGCAGGGCCGGGCCAGGCCAGCTTGCATCAGTCGGTGACGATCGTAATCAGCAGTGACCGCGCGCGGCTCATGCCGACGTAGAAATCCGTGAAGGATCGTGGGGCATCCGCTTCCCGCGGCAAGTCGATCAGGATCACCGCCTCGTTCTCGAGCCCCTTGAAGTTTGCGATCTCGGCAAAGCTGATGCGCGCCGGGGGAAAGTCGCGCAGCGCGAACTCGTCGAGTTCGGTGAGATCGGCTGCAAGCTTGGCGGGCAACAGGGCGGCTGCCGAGTCGGGGAAGGGCCGCGGCGATAGGATGGTGATCTCAGACAGCGACAGTCCTTCCCGAATGGTGAGCCGCTCGATCTCCGCCATAAGCACGTCGGCCGCATGCTGCCTGGTCTTGGCCTGGTGGCGGACGACCTCGGGACCGTCGCCGGTGCCGCGCACGCCCAGGTCCGCGCCGAGTTCGGACTGGACCTCGCTCAGGATCTGGCGCGTGTTGCGGCAGTTGCGCTTCAGCGGCATCCGCGCCGCGCCGTAGGACTCTAGCATCGGCAGTGCGTCGGCGTCGGGCGCGCCGAAATAGCCCGCCTGATTGTTGATGTCGTGGAAAAAGCACCAGCGCCCCTGCTCCAGGCCGCCTATCAGCACGGCGTCCAGTCGGTCCAGCGCCTCCATGCTCAGCAGATCCTGCCCCTCGTCGACGATCAATGCATCGAACTGATCGACACCGGCGCGTCGCGCGGCCGTTGTGACGGACTTGGCGACACTGACGCTGACGCCCGCGATCTCAAATCGCTTCTCCAGCCAATGCTTCAGCCAGGGTGATTGGCAGACGAGCAGCACCTGCTGGCCCGAGCCCGCCCATCGGCGCGCCAGTTCCAGGGCGAGGAAGGTCTTGCCGGTGCCCGCGCCACCGGTGCAGATCGCCCTCGGATTGGCGTCGACGATGTCGAGCAGATTCATCTGGTCATCAGTCAACGCGGTAACCCGCTCCTCCAATGCATCCAGCGCCACATGCAAGGGCACGCCGACGTCGAATGCCGGTCGCAGAAATTTGATGATCTTGGACAGCGCCTCTGGGGTTGCAGGCTCGAGCCGGCGACTGTCCCGCTGATGCCAATAGCGGTAAAGCCCGGACAGCCATCGTTCCATATTCTTTGCGGCCCGGGAGTCTGCGACCATCGCCTGTTCCCATTCCGCACCAGTGATGGACCAGTCGCAGTCCGGAAAGACGACAGCGTAACCCCAAACGAATTGCGCGCAGACGCCTGGCGGCAGCGCCGCCTCTAGCCGGCTACGCAAGCCGTGCATGGCTGCTTCGGCCTGCCGGAACGGACTCTCCTTGAGCCTGTTGCTCACTCCGGTTCGATCGGTGGAGTACCAGATCCCGTCATGACAAGCGATGCCACCGCCCTTCACCTCCAACACGAGAATGCCCCGGGGGCCGACGATGACGAAGTCGGCCTCGCCGAAGCGCTTGGAGGCATGGCGGGTCAGGTTCAGCGAATGCAAGACGGTCAATGCCTGTCCCCGCTCCTGGCCCTGCTCGAATGCGCCGCGCAGCCGGTCGAACACACGACGCTCGGCGCTGCTGTTGGTTGCGTGCGGCGTCGACGGGATCATTCTCATGACTGGCGCTCCCGCTCTTGCGCTCCGAGCGTTGCACGCACCTTGGCATCCAGCGCTGCCGGGATTGCGGACAGCGCGAGCAACTCGAACAACCGGCTGGCATCCACGTCGATCGTCACCGCCTTGACGTCGCCATCGAGCAGCAGATGCGCGCCGCGCCCGTCCACCTGCAAGCGGTAATCGCCCTTGCCGAGGCTGATCCGCGTATGCAGCGCCTCGCGCCAACCCATGCCGCGGGCCAGTGCCAGCGCGCCGTCGTGTTGGCGCTTGCTCCAACGCTCGCCGTCGGTGGTCAACAGTTCGCGCAGCGGCTGTACCCGTGGCGGCGCGGGTCCCAAGTCGAGACCCGTCGCCTGCGGTCGATGGGCCAGCATCGCCATGCGGTGGGTGATCGCCGCGGTTAGGCCAGGCATCGCTTGCAGCTCCGGGGGGAGCCCCATCCAGCCGTCGCGGGCGCCGAACAGGGCTGCTGCGACGACACGGTCCTGGTCCGTCAGCAGGGGTTGCTCCATGGCCAGCAGCTCGTCGCAACGCTGGCGCAGGAAAAACAGGATCAAGCCGCGGGAGAACGGCTTGGAGTGGCGCTGCAACAGCTCGGAGACGGTCGCATCACCGAGTCCCACAGCGCCCTTGAGATCGGCAATCAACCGTGTCAGCGCCTCCTGCCACTTCGGCTCCGCGAGCGCCTGGCGCTCCGCCTCCAGCACGTCCAGTACCACCTGCTGCGTATCCGGCGGGCACCATTCCTTGGCGCTCGCCCCGTCCACCGGTGTCTTGGCGTCGACGATGGCAGCGAGCAGGCGGGCCAGGATGCGGCCCTGAACGTCGGCATTCGCAAGGTCGCTCTCGCCGTCCACCCAGGCGAGCACCCCGCGCAGCAGTGGGTTGTCGACCGGCTCGACGGCGTTCTCGGTCGGAGTCCCGGGCGGCGTCTGGATCGAAGTCTGGGTCAGACGCGTCAGGCATCTAGCGGCCGCGATCAGCGCATCACCGCGATTGCCAAGCCCAAACAACAGCCCTTGTACTGCGCCGACCGCGGAGACATGTTGCAGCGGCTGGTCGCGAGCCGGCGGTGACAGGCCGTCGATGGGCCAAGGCAGGGTCGACTTGGCCGAGAACAGTCGCGCCTTGACTTGCTGCTTGTAGGCATCCAGTGGCACATTGGCGTAGTCCGTGGCCTGCTCGCGCACCAGCGCCCGCGCGTCCTTCGACGGGAAGAGGATGGCTTGCAGCCAGCTGATCGGCAGTGGAGCGGGAATCCACAGCAGGCGCTCGTCGCCGCGCGCGTCCTCGGGCCATTGCAGCAACCGCAACTCGCTCTTTAGATCCACTGCTTGGATCGGGCCGCGCAGATTACTGAGATCCACGCTGGCGATCACAGGCTTCAGATGCCCAACTTCGCTCGTTGCCTGCGCCAGTGCCCCCGCCGGAATCGCATCGTCGAACAGTGGAATCCAGCCCGGCGCCGCCGACAGCGGGTCGGCGTAATACTTGCTGCCGAAGCCCTTGGGGCCGGTGACCAGCCCCGCCGAGAGCAGGTACATGAGATTGAGCTGGTTGGTCACCAGGTGCCAGAGCCGGCGAGGGGCGATGGCCTTGGATTCGGCCGGGTCAGTCAATTCCAGCGTCGGCTGCTCAAGGGAAGCTTGCTCGGGGTCGGTCACTGTCATCTCCAGCGTCTGAGGGTATCTTGATCGGCTGGCAGGATCACCTCGACCGGGCAGCCCCGGCCACTTTGCCGCAACAGGATCACCTGTTCTCGCGCGCGAGACACCATGACGTAGAAGCGACGCTTGAGGTCATCCATCCAGTCCTGGTTATCGGGCGGGCAGGAGTATTCGTGGATGTCGGCCAGGAACACGGTGTCGAATTCAAGGCCCTTTGAGGACTGGGCATTGATGACGAAGATGCCGCCCTCGGCAAAGCGATGATCGCCGCCGTCGCTGCCAGACGCATAGGTCAGGATGCGGGGGCGGCCGTGATCCAGTGTGACCGGATGGCCCCGCAAGGCGTTGAACCAGCGTGCGCGGCTCTTGTTGTTCGGTGTGATGATGCCGATCAGCTTTGCCGGGTTCCGGTCGGCGAGCTTCAGCACGCGCGCGACCAGCTCGTCGTAGTCCCAGCGGCAGCCGGGGCCGTAGTCCACCAGGATCGGCGCCCTAACACAGGGCCGTGCCTTCGGCAACTCGACGCAGGGGCTGTCCGGACGTGCAACACAGAATTCCAGCGCCAGCCGCGCGACGCGATCGCAATTGCGGAAGTTCTCGGTCAGCACGATCCGGTCGTCGAAGTCGATGTCGAGTGCTGCCGCAATCTCCCGCGGCAAGCTGCACTCATCGGTGATCTGCTGATTCTGATCCGCGACCACATAGAAATGCTCGAAGCCCAATTCCGCCAGCGCGTGGTAGAACTCCTTCGGCATATCCTGGCCCTCGTCAATGACCAGGAAGGGCTCCAGCGGTGGCTTCAACTCGGGCGCGCCGAGTATTGCCTCCTTGATGGCGGGCCAGTCAAGACTGTACGGCTTTCCATCCACCAAGGGGCATGGCTGCGACAGCGTGCGCGCGTACATGGATTTAAACCAACTGATCCAGGTACAGGCGTTGACCGATCCGCCCTCCAGTTCCCGACTCGCCTCCAACAGCAGCTTGTTGTAGACGAGGAACACGTATCTCTGGCCACCTTCTTTGCGGTGATGCCGCCGGGTCCGCAGCAGGGCTAGCACCGATTTGCCGGTGCCGGGGCCGCCGACGACCAGGTGGCAGCCTTCTAGCGGCAGGAGCCGGGCGCGCTCCTGCTCCTTACTCAAGTCCTGGATATTGGGCAGTGAGCAGCTGCGCGCGGCCATCGGGCTCAGTCCTCGGCTGCAAAGGCCAATAGGGGCTGGATCTCGCCGCCGAGGTCGCCAGCGACGAAGACGCGGTCTAGCAGCACGTTGCCGAACTGGCAGCTCGGCTCCGGCACCAGGGCGCAGGCATGGCAGGCGGCGAGGTTGAGTTGGCTCGGGCCCTGGCCGTCGTGCTCGGCGCAGACCGGGTCCAGCGAGCACCAGTCCGCTTGACCGAAGACCCCGGCGAGCAGCGGCAGGAGGCGTTCCGGCTCCGCCAGCTCCGCCAGGCCGCCCAGGGAGCCAGCAATGTCTGCCACCGCCACATAGACCAGGATGCCCGCCATGGGCTCGGGGCCGGCGGCGCAGTAGATGCGTTCGCGAATCGACGCCGCCGAATAGCCGGCCTCGGTCTCCAACCGGCGGATTAACAGATGCGCCAGGGTATGTAGCAGAATGAAACGCGGGGTCAGCGGCACTGGCGGATCTTCCGGAAACCCTATGCCCGTGCGCTCGAAGCGACGCTGCAGGGCATCGGCGCGGTGCAACAAGCTGTCCTGCGCCTCCCAGCGCTGGAGCAGGCGCTCGTCGAGCGTAAAGAAGATGCCCTCGCCGTAGAGTTCGATCGCCGGTAGCCAATCGAGCTGCCCGTCGAGATCCGGTGGCACCAGCCGTGCACTCAACGCCTCGGCAGCGTCCCCGGTGTCGGGTTTGATGCCGTCTTCGAACCATTGCTCGACACGGTGAAAACCGGTAAAGATCCGGATCTCGCGCAGCCGGGTGACAGCGACCAGCTGCTCTACGACAGCGCGCACTGCTCCGAGCCGCAAGCCATCGGACTGCTCGAGCGGCAGCGACTGCCAGGCTGTGGTTCGATGTTTGGTGATAAAATCCTCTCCCTCGCGCTGATCCGGGATCGGTGTCGTTAGCGCCCGGTACTCCTTCTCCAACAGTTGGCCTCGCGTCGGGGTCTCGCCATAGAGCGGCCAGCCGGCCTCGATCTGCTCCAGCGCGGACTCCAATGTCTCGCGGGTGCAACCGAACTGGTTGGCCAATGGACGCAATATGCCTCCACGCGCCAGGGGAGTCCTGGCGCGGGCGATGTCCATGCGCACGGCATGATTGCAATACAGCCGATCCAACAGCCCTCCACGCTCAACCTGGGACTCGGGCGGAATCACCAGACCACCGCGCAATCGGGTGAAATACAGCCTCGGATCACTCACCTCCAGGATTCTGGCGGACTGCTTGCTGGGAACAGCCTGGTCGGTGTTTTGCCTCTGCCAGGGCTGGAGACTCGAACGTTGTTTATCCTGGAATTGCTGACTCGGGCTAAAGCGCTGGGACGAATGACAGTGGTCGCAGTGAAGCGTCCAGTGGCCACTCTTGGTGTCGCGCCTCAGACGCAACGACGGCTGCTCGCAGCCCTTGCGACAGTCCGTTTCCGATTGCCCATCTTTGTGTGCCAGCCAGTGCCATGGCACATCCCAGAGTCCGCCGTCTGGATGGGCGACGACCCAGTCCACCTGCCGCAAGCGAGAGCGCTTCTTGCAGCGGCAACGGGGGTCGTCAAGTGAATCCTGCTGCCCCGGCGTCGCGGCCTTCCAAGGCTGGTAATGCAGGAGTCCGCAGCTCGGGCAACGCGCCCAGCGCGGGAAACGCAGTGCCGGCACACAGGTACCGTCCACGACTCCGTTGTTGATCAAGCGTGCCAGCGGCGGTTGCAGCAGTTGCTTGTCATCAAGCTCGAGGGCGCCGCGCAGTAGGTCCACGTAGTAAAGCGGCTCTCCGGCCGGCTGGCCGCCCTTGTCGGTCCAGTAACCGATGTCCATGACCACGAACAGGTCGTTGTCGGCGCGTACCAAGGCGCCGACACCACTGAAACCGAGCATGTGGGACCAACGGGTCGGGATGAACCGCTTCATAGGATCTTGATCAACGCCGTGTTCTCGACATTGCGCATGTTGTGCAGCGTGACCCACTCGCCCGGCACGCGGGCGTCGTGACTGTAGAGCAGGCGCAGGTCGCGCCGGTCGCGATCTGGTCCGGCATAGACCAGGCGCTGTTGTTGTTCGCCCGCGCGGCGAGCAGTGTCGGCCCAATGCTCTACCAGCCTGCGGATGTGTGCGGCGGTCTCGTCTCCGCGCCCCGGGTCGGCGCAGCGGCAACGCTTGATGAGTTCCTCGATCACTTTGCCCGTTTCCGGCCTGCCCGGGTCGAAGGCCTGTGCCCGCTCGTTGGCGGTTAGGTCATCGTTGGCATGGCGCACCGCAATGACCAGCGCCGCGTGCAATGCCCGCAGGCGGGCCTGGTAGGTGTAGGGCGTGACACTGGTGGGTTCGACGAAGCGATAGAATGCCTCGTGATAGGCGCGGAAGTCCTCGTAGTGGGACAGGCTGCGGGCCTGGTCGCGGTAGTAGTTGGCGACCACGATGCCGGGCACCTCACCGCGGCCGACACGTGAGCTGGCCTGGATGTACTCGGCCGTGGTCAGCGGCTGGCCGTTGATGATCATGACCGAAAGCCGGGGCACATCGAGTCCCACCGAGACCATGTTTGTGGCCAGCGCTAGATCGAGGCAGTCAGGGTCTTCGCGCGTCTTCGCCAACCGCTCGAAGCCCCGGGCGTTCTCGTCCGCGGACATCTGGCTGGTGAGCTGTGTCAGGCGCTCAGCGAGTTGCTGCCGCCAGCGCGGCTCAGGGTCCGCCGGAGAACCCGGTTGTTGGTCTGGGGCTTCGGCAGCCGGTTGCTGCTGACGCCATTCGCGTTGCAAGCGGTCGATGCGCTCCTCGATCTCGCGCAGCGCGTTGCGGCTGACGCCAACGCCCTTCAGGCTGCCGTGGTAGACCAACAAGGTCCACCAGGCATCGAGCAGTGCGTCACGGTCCGATGCGGCATCGCCGAACAGCGCCTCCGGCGCGGACAGCAGCGCGGCTGCCAGCGGGGCCAGGCAGCGCTGGCGGTTGCGGTCCGGCGCCAGATAGCCGACATAGAGCCGCCCCGGTCGCTCCCGGGTTGGCGCAATGTTGCGTGCAAAGTAGGCGTCGTCTGCATCGAGCCCGGGCGGCGGGAACACCGCCGTCTCACGCCCGTAGAGTCGCCTCACCTGTTCGTTTGCCATGCGGATCGTGGCCGTCGACGCCACGTATTTCGGGTACATGCCGCGCATGCGCAGCACGGTCTCCAAACCCGCCTCGTACAGCCCTGCCACCGAGCCCAGGGCGCCCGCGATCAGGTGCAGTTCGTCCTGGATGATCAGTTCCGGTGGGCGGTTGCGGCCGCACCCGAAGAAGGCCGAGCTGCGCTCCTCCCAAGCAAGTCGCGCGAACTTGTCGATGGTTGCCAGCAGCAGCGTCGGCGGCGCCCGGTAAAGGGCCTCATCCACGACGTTGCAGGGCAATGTGACACCCTCCGCCCTGCCGAAGTCGCATGCGGCATGGGTACAGCGGAAGTGAAAGTGCTGCGCGCCCGCGTCGAAGTTGTCCGGCACGCTGAACGCCGTGCCGCACCAGGGGCATGACTCCAGCACGAGCAGACTCGGGGGACGGGTCTGCTCGTCCGCGATCGCGTCGTCGACGGCCTGCTTGGCGGCAGCAAAGCTGTTCGGACTCGACGCGCCGCCAACCCAGAGCCCCAGGGTCACTGGCTCGGCGCCGAGTAGCTCAGGCTGCTTACGGCGCATCAGTTCCATGGCGCAGATGAGTCGCGCGGCCCGCCGGAACTGATC
Source organism: Thiorhodococcus mannitoliphagus (assembly GCF_010915725.1). Taxonomy (GTDB): domain Bacteria; phylum Pseudomonadota; class Gammaproteobacteria; order Chromatiales; family Chromatiaceae; genus Thiorhodococcus; species Thiorhodococcus mannitoliphagus. The sequence continues at coordinate 103,662 of NZ_JAAIJR010000003.1, read as the reverse complement.
CTTGGTGAGCAGGCGCAGCGTATAGCGCATCAGCACCGTCGTGCCGCCGCCGCTCGCCTTGTACTTGAGCCGGCGCCACCAGATCACGAGCGCCATCAGCCCCAGATAGGCCTCGGTCTTGCCGCCACCGGTGGGGAACCAGATCAGGTCCAGGACATCACGGTGTTCGGCGTCCGGGTCGATCGCGGACTCGAGGGTTAGGAGCAGGAAGGCGAGCTGAAACGGCCGCCAGCGCGGGATCGCCTGGCGCATCTGCGAGGCCATGGCCGCGTTCGCGAGGCCGAAGGCGCGTGCGACGAGCGGGTTGCTCCGCAGCAGTTCGACGCCTGCCCGCATCCGTGCCGAGGCATCCTCCATGCGCGCCAGAATCCGGCCAGCGGGCTCCCGGTAGCGGGACGCTAGCCCGTCGATGCTTGATGCCTGTGTTGCGATCCATGCGCAGTATCCGTCGACGAAGCGTTGCAGCGCCGTGCAGATCTGATCATGGTCAGTTTCGATCATCGCGAGCCGCTCGACGCCGAGCTCGGCGCCGACGGCTTCTCCAGCGGTGGGGTCGAACCTAGGGACCTCGACCTTTGGCAGAAACTCCGTCCGCAGACTGACGACCCGACCTTCCCGCAGCGTCCAATCAACGGCCGCGCCGTGTCCGATGGCGTAGATGATGCGCTCGCGATAGCGCAGCTCCAGTTCTTGCTCCTCCAAGCCGAGCAGGTGGAAGTCCGCCCGTGGATAGGGGCCGATGCGGCCCGTGTCGATGACGCATTCCAGCGCAACCTCGAACAGCGCCAGATTGTTACGCTGACGGAGTTCTTCGTTGCGCGCCTCAGCAGAGCCGTTTGAATTGGGGGCTTTCGGTGGCAACCGCTGCGCGTTGCTCAGGGAAACGGTGACCAGCCAACCATCGGAGCGGGCCCGCCAGAGCACGTCCAGCCTGGCTCTGCCGTCGAACAAAGCGATCGGGTCGATCCGAACCTGGGCTTGGCCCGCGGGTGGCGATTTGAGACTCCGTGCCTCGTTGTCCGCAGCACCGAGGGTGATGCGTTGCCACTCCTCAAAATCGTTGCGCTTGCGGTCCGCCGGCAACTCAAAGCGGACGGCCTGCGGGATAAGCTGGATCTCGGCGGCACCGCCCTGGATAAAGAAAGAAAATCCCACGGAGGAGGGCGGCACGACGCGACGCTTGGGTCGCGCCACCCCCACTGCGACCGACGCCTTGCCGCTGTCCGCCGCGATCAGGCCGTCTTCAGCATCGTCACCGCCGTCATCGTCAGCCGGGTCGAGGCCGGATTCGTCGCGCACAATCGGGAACAGGATGGCGGTTTGAAACCGTTCCAACGGCTTGATGCCAGCCAGCGGTTTGACGCTCATCGCCACGCCGAGCCCCGCGGCAGGGCCCATCAGCACGCTCCGTATCCATCGATACACCTGCTCCCGTTCATCCGAGAAGCTCACAAGACCAGTTCCCGCGTCTATCCAATCAGGAAGACCCGACTGTATAACCCAGTTTTTGGACAGTTGGAAGAGAGCGTCCGCATGGCCGCGAAGGCTTCCTAGATTCAGGCTACTCTCGTGGGTCGCTCTCTGGTCGTTCTCGTCATCGCTGACCTGGCGCGGCAAGCGTCGGAGGAGACCACCTTGTTAGTGCCTGGGTAGTGCCACAATCTATAGGAGGGCGAGAAATTAATACGCTTTAAAATCAATGGTTTAAGAAAAATGTTATCCTATAGAAATTTTATCCTATAGATAACGGCACTACCGATAATCCGCCACATTGGTGTCGATGACGGCGATCTCATTGCTTCGAAGCTGTGCGTTCATGGGCGTTCTCACATCAATCCAAGATGTTCAAGCGGCGAATCAAGGGCGTGATTCGGGGTAGAAGTCGTCGTCAAGGATTTGCGACCAGGTATAGGGGCAGCGTTCGGGAAAGGTATCCAGCGGCAGGCGCGTTTCCTTGCTGGCCAGCACTCTGGCATCGGCATAGGCTTCAAACTGGATTTCATCCAGGCTGGACTTTAAAGCAGGTGATTTGCGCAAACGTTTGGCGATGCGGTCGCGTTGTTCGATGATGGTCTCGCGCCAGCTATCTCCCTTGAATTCACGCCAGCGCTCCGACAAGGTTTGATATTGATAGTCCCATTTGAGCAGATGGGCCAACAGTATGAGCAAGCGATTTTCCATCTCATGGCGTTCACTCTTGCCCATGTCGCCAAGTTCCTCCAGCAGATGTGCGATATCGAGTTCATCGAACCGATGCGTGCGCAGTAACTCGGCGTTGCGTTGTGCCCAGGCGGCGTAGTCGGTCTGGTAGAGGTCGGCGAGATCGGTCATGGCTGGTCTTCTCTTGACGTGTTTGCCCTCACCCCACCCCCCCTCGGGGCGATGGGCTGACTGGCGTGTTGCGCTATGGCGCGGCGCTTGACACGGATGGCCAGAAATCGGGGTCGAGCAGTTGCTCCAGACGATAGGGGTTGTCCTCGGGAAAGAGATCAGGGTCGAGTCCGGTCTCGCGAAGCGCGACACTCAAGCCATCAACCCAAGCGGTGTCAAACGCAGACGCTGATTGCAACGGATTCTTCAGGCCGGCATTCTCCGATAAATGGCTGCTGACAGCTCGACGTTGTTCGATGATCGAGCGCCGCCAGCTTTTTTCATTCGCCGATGTGCGTTGAGTCTGTACTTGAAGTTTCAACAGATGGGTGATGATGACGGCCAGCCTGGAGGCCAACTCGCGCCGTTCTGATCTACCCATGTCGGCGACCTCCTCGGCCAGATGCTCCAGATCCAGCAGCTCAAGGCGACCCTGTTTAAGATAGGTCGCCTGCTCTTGGGTCCAGGTGAAGAAATCTTGTTCGTAAGTGGTCGTCATGTCAGTGACTTGGTGGTGGTGTCGGTCTCCCGATCATCCTCGGCGGCGGGTTCCGGCTCGGTGCGCTGGGCGGTGATGCCATTGGCCTGACTGCCCTCGACGGTGCGCCAGAAGTCCATGCCCTGGCATTTCTGGAACAGATCCGGGGGCAGGATGGCGCGCCGGAGCTGAAACTCGACCTTGGGACGCACGCTGTGCACCCCTCGACCCCGACGCCTCGTCGAAGTCGGGCGCGTCCTACTCGACCTGGTCGAAGTCATGGCCCTCGTACCAGGGCTCGTCGATGAACTGGTAGATTAGCGGCAGCACCCTGGCTGGGGCGCACGCCAGCAGTTCGTAATCGACGATCAGCAGGGCGGCGGCCTGCTCGCCATAGTATGGCCTCCTTGAGCCCGGTCCAAGCACGTCCGACCAAGGCCTCGTGGTGCATCAGTGTCTCGACCCGACTGTAAACGGTGCCTTGATTCTGGGGACCGAACAGACGGGTAAAGTGATAAGTACCTCTGGAGGTGTTCTAAATTTGTGCACGACTTCCACAAGAAGCTTCGATAACAACCGGTTGCGTCTTTTCATGCACAATTCCAGGACACTACCCCTTTGTGAAAGGGGGGAAGTTGTTGATGGCTAGCCCCCCTTTGTGAAAGGGGGGAAGTTGTTGATGGCTAGCCCCCCTTTGCGAAAGGGGGAAGTTGTTGATGGACGCTTTCTTAGCGATTCTAGAGTTGGTCGTTCAGGGTGACGCCGATGCCAATCACATTTTGTTTCCAATCGTAATCGATGAGGCTCTCGCCATAGCCAGTGAAGCCCTTGATGTAACCACGCAGCGGGCCGATGATCCGCGGTGAGGTCCAGGTGATCTGGGCGGCGCCCTTGTCGGTTGAAGGGTTGCCGCGGGCCATGAGCGAGAAGCTGTTTTCCCGCCACCTGTAGAAGGCGGTGATGTCGCCGTAGCCGTAATAGTCGGTGATGTTCGGATTGTCGTCTTCGCCATCGTCGATGACGACCCAGGGTCGGATCAGGAGCGCGAACCCGTCGCGCTCGACACCGAATTCGGCGAAGAGGCGGTCCCAGCTGCGTGAGATCGGATCGGAGCGGCCGTTCGATTGATGCGTGTAGCCGACATTGAGCAGCCGCCAATTGAAACCGCCCAGGGACAGATTGGGTCGGAAGCTCGCCATCAGCTCGGGCATGTAGTTGGTCTCGCGGAAGGGGCGCGAGAGGTCCGCGTTGTAGATCTGCCACTGACTCTGCTGGGTATAGGCGGCCCAGATGCCGAAGCGCCGATCATCCGTCGCCCAGAGCCGGGTCTTGAAGCTGATCTGGAACTCGGCCTCGGTGGAGTTCAACTCCGCGTTCGGGTTCTGTGCCGCATCGAACAGGGTTAGGAAGGGCGCTTCGTTTGGTCGGCTTGAGTAGCTCCCGAAGAGCAGATAGTTGGGGCGATAGACGTCGATGGTGTAGCGGCTGGAGTCTGGATCGAAGCCCCAGGCGGCATCGATCAGCGACGCTGAAGCGGGTGACGTTGAACCCGTGGCCGCAATGATGGGCGCATTCGGTTGCTGAGTGTTGTTCTGCCGCGTCGTTGGGAGAACGACGGGAGCCGCCATGGGCTCACTGCTCGGCGGTGCTTCGGCGATGGTCGCGGCGCGCCCGCTGAGGCGGTCGTAACAGGCAAGCCGTTCCTGATCGAGCGCGATTGTCGCGCAGTCGGCGAGGTTGGCCGCCTGAGTCTGGGCAAGTGCCGGGCCGCCGATCATTGCGGCGATTCCGAGCATGACTGCGACGATGAGGGTCGGGCGGTTTCGATGCGATTGGTTGGGCATGGGCCGGCTAGCTCCGTCGGTTGAAAGGATCTAAAGAAGGTGCCCCGCACGATGACCGCGGCCAAGGCGAAGATGGCGCCGAAAATCAACGCCAGTGGGGCAAGGATGGCCAGGATCAGCGCCACCACCACCGACCAGATGCCGCCGACCGCCGCCGCGGATGTCGGTCCACAGCGATCATCGGCGAGAAAAGCGAGGTTCAGTTCAGGCAGGATCAAGGGCATGATCATCAACAGCGTCGGTCGTGATGCCTATGGCTAGATCGCCTCGCAAGCGCGGCTCAGCGCTTGCCGAGCTTGTCGCTCAGCGCTGTGTAAATGGCTAAGGCGACAGCGCCTGCGACCATGCCGACGAGGGCGTTCAGGAGCAGAGGCGTGAGCGCGGACAGGAGCCCGCCGAGCCCGGCGATGCCGTGAAGGCCTTCGCTCAGGTGCGCGATCCAGTGGTGCAGGGGAGGGATTCCGTGTGCGATGATGCCGCCGCCGACCAGAAACATGGCCGCAGTGCCGGCAATGGACAGTGCCTTCATCAGCATGGGTGCTGCTCGCAAGAGACCCCGTCCCAAGGCGCGTTGCGCGTCAGTGAATCGCCCTTCGCCCTCGCGCTGGCTCAAATAGAGCCCCGCGTCATCTAGCCTGACGATGCCCGCGACCAAGCCATAAACGCCGACCGTCATCACAACCGCGATGCCGCTGAGCACCAGGACCTGAGTCATGAAGGCCGCGCTCTCAACGGCGCCCAAGGTGATGACAATGATCTCGGCCGAGAGGATGAAGTCGGTTCGGACCGCCCCCTTGATCTTGTCGCGCTCTAGGGCAGCAAGATCTGCTTTGGGGTTCTCCAGAGCGGCTGTCAGTTCGGCGTGATGGGCTTGGTCTTCAGCGGGGGCATGAAGGTACTTGTGTGCGATCTTCTCGACGCCCTCGAAGCAGAGATAGAGGCCGCCGACCATCAGCAGGGGCATGATTGCCCAGGGTGCAAAGGCGCTGATCGCTAGGGCAGTGGGCACCAAGATGAGTTTGTTCTTCAGTGAGCCCTTGAAGACGGCCCAAACGACAGGGAGCTCACGCTCGGCACGGACGCCGCGGACTTGCTCGGCATTCAAGGCGAGGTCGTCCCCAAGCACGCTGGCGGTCTTGCGGGCGGCGACCTTGGCCAAAACGGAAACGTCGTCCAGGACGGTAGCGATGTCGTCGAGCAGCGTGAGCAAGCTGGTTGCCATGATTCCCTGTCACTCCTGAGTCTTGATGGAGACGCTATTTCACATGCCCGGCTCCCTTGTGTCGAGGGATGAGAGGGGGGAAAATCCGCTGCTATTTTTCCGAATGTGTCGAACGAGATGATTGCTATGTCTGCTCCAAGTCGTTTCCTCTACCCACTGACCTTGCCACTGCGAATCGTGCCGAGTGTGCTGCACAGTCGAGCACTGGCGACCATGCTGAATCAGGTCATGAAGGAGGCCCTAGAGGAGGGCGAACTGGACTTTCTCATCGGGCGCCGGATCGCCATCGAGATCGACGATATCGGTGTGCGTTATCGGTTGGGGCTCACCGATGGCAAGATTCGGGGATATGGGGATGACATGCCGGCCGATGCCTCAATCGCGGGAGGGCTGCACGAGTTCTTGCTGCTGGCGGCGCGTCGGGAGGATGCCGACACCCTGTTCTTCCAGCGTCGCCTGCGGATGTCTGGTGACACTGAGTTGGGGCTTTATCTCAAGAACTTCCTCGATGCCTTCGAGCCACCGGAGAAGTTCCAGCCGCTGATGCGAGCGCTCGACAAGATGGCGAGCATTCGGTTTCCGGGCAAGTCGCGGGCTTGATGGCGGTTGGTTCGACGCGAATCCGTTCGCGCCGACCCAGGTGGAGTCGCTGCGGGCCATGCCGCCCGAAATCCCCCCCCCCTGGCCCCCCTTTGCGAAAGGGGGGAAGTTTTGGCAGGAGCTGTTCCGAAGTCCCCTTCGAAACAGCTCGTTGCAGGTCAAAACATATCAGCCCAGAACCTCCGGCTGGTCTTTTAGCAGATAGGCTTCTTCCTCGGGCGTCAGGTCTACTTCATCGAACCCATTGATCATGGGCATCACATGCTCTTTGAATGAGTGCCCGGTGGTCAGCATGTAGACGTGGATCATGACGAAGACCACGATGGTGAAGGCCGCTCCGGTATGCACGAGCGCCACGCCATCCAGGACTTGAGTGGCGTGGGGGATGTCCCTCCACAGAAAGTAGAAGAGATAGACCAGTCCGGAAATCCAGATCAGCGGAAAGAGCACGATCTTGAGCATCAGGTAGGCGAGCGCCTGAAGTGGGTTGTGCTTACGCCAATACGCCTTCCGATAGGGATGGTGCTCCCCCTGAAAGATGCCGAAGCTGTAGAAGCGCAGCACCTGCCACATGCCCTTGACGGTCGGGATGAAGTGGCGCCAGTTGCGGGTCGTAAACAGCCAAAAGATGCTGAAGGCCCAGAGCAGCAGCAGCAAGAAGGCGGCGAGGGTATGCAGGTCCACCGCTTGCTTGAAGTCGAGCAGGTGATGAAAGCCATGCAGTCCGAACCCGCTGAACATTAGGGTCATGATCAAGAGCATCTGTGACCAGTGCCAGAAGCGCTCGAACAGGCTGAAAATTCTCACACGACGAATGGCCATCAATGCTTTCCTCTGTTGGGCGCGACGATACGAATCAGGGCGTGGCCCAAGATAAAGACCAGCGTTCCGACGACCGCGATGATTCCGATCAGATCGAGCCAGCGGTTATTGTCTCTGCCGGGTATGTAGATCCCGGCCACGCCATCGAGACGCCCCTGCTTCGAATGACAATCCTCGCAAGACAAGGCGTCTTCCTTGGGAGCGACCATGTGCGTGATCGGCCAGTACGAGAAGGTCTCAACGAATCCATGCTCGCCAGAGTAAGGCAGGCCGAACTCCTTCATCCCGTGGGCGATGGCCTTGCCCATGTCGTAGTTGCCCCAGTAGGAATCACTGTCCTCGCCCCATAGATGCGTGTAGACCAAGGTGCCATTGCCCAGATCGGCAGGCATCCAGGTCGTCATCTTCTTGAAGGGCCAGATGCGTGAGTCTCCATCCTCGCGCGAGCCGGTGAAATCGTTGATGGCGACCGGCTTGGTAATATCGAACTTGGTATCGATCGTGGTGTAGTGCATCTGTCCGTTGAACCAGCGGTAGAGCGGCACCAGGTTCTCACCATAGGTGAAGTCCCCTTTGATCGACTTGTAGGTATAGCGGTGCTCGCCATTGCCCTGGGTGTAGCCGTGCTCGTGATAGCCCTCGCCATTGCGCGTCTTGCCGGCGGTTCTCCAGTCCCAGTTGGTGATGGTTGCGACGCCGCCGCGCGCGAATTCGGGGATGTGGCAGGTTTGGCAGGCGATACTCGAAATGTGGTCGTTGCGCTTGAATGAAGCCAGCGAGTCGACCTTGTGAGGCGCTGTCCCGTGACAGGATTCGCAGGTCGCAACATCGCGACGCTGGCCTGGCTTGCCGGTGCCTTTGTCATCTGTCGCTGCGACGCGGTAGCGGCTGCCTGCCCAGACGTGCGACTTGGTGACATGGCAAGCGGTACAGGCGAAGTTGAGACCCTTGGCATCCATATGCACGTCGAGTTCGCGCGGCGGATTCTTCAATGCCGAGGAGAGGTCGCCATGCTTGACGTTGTCCCCGCCTCCGCCATTGAAGTGACAGGCACCGCAGTTGGCGCGCTCTGGTAGGCCGACACTCTGAGCGATCAGCGTGAAATCCATGGGTGGCTTGCCTTCGAACATGACTGAGCAGGCAGGGCTCCCCTTGCTGTTGGGGGTCTTGTAATAGGTTCCGGTCGTGTCGTGGCAGACCAAACAGTCGATATTGGTCTCATCGCTGAAATCGAAGCTCTCATCTTTCCAGCCGTAGCCAGCGTGGCATTGCGCGCACATGCCCTCGTTACCGCGCGCATTGGTGCAGAAGTTGTTGATGAGGTGCTTTTTTCCGAGTAATTGCCCGGTATCGGGATTGCGATACTCCCAGGTCCAATGGATGTTCTTCATGAAGTGTTTGCCGGTCTCGGTGTGACAGCTCAGGCATGCCTTGGTCACGTCCGGTCCGGTGGCGAAGGGCTGTTTCAGCGCTTCATACTTGGTGTGGTCCCCAGTCCCGCCGGATAGGGGGCCAGAGATTTGAGGTGGCGGTTTGCCCTCCGCGGGCGGGGTTGGCCACTGACCTTCGCCCATGGTTTCGAGCGGAGCCAGGCCGGCAATGAGCAGCAATGCCAGGAAAAATCGCAAAACGGGTCGCATGAAACGGCCTCCTGGGATGGGCAGACTGCTTTGCGCAGTCCTAGCTGCCGTGCTGATGCAGCGTCGCACGGTCGTTATTTTGGGCCCCCAATCCTGGAGGTCGAAGGATTACGGGACCATGACAATCCACAAGCTCCGAGGCTCTTGATCCTGATCTAGCTCAATCAAAGCCCTTTGAATAGCGATAGGGTTGCAGCGAGTCGGCGTCGATCAAGGCCGCCTGAGGAAATCCAGCCTGGTCCGAATCAGGATTCAGGCCGGCTCTTGGGCCTAGAATGCTTGAGGGCGCAAAATGCTTGCAGATGAGTCGAATTTCGATGAAGCGTCCGACCATCCAAGGCCGTCGGGATCGGGATCGGGATCGGGATCGAACCGACGATAGCGATCCCGATTCCGATAGCGATCCCGATGGCATGACTCGTGTGTCTGAGGCGAAGCCTGGTTAGGTTTACTTGGCGAGACCGGCGACGGAGACGCGATCGCGACCGCTGCGCTTGGCTTGATAGAGTGCGGTGTCCGCAGCGTGCAGCCATTGCTCCTGGGCAGGATGCGGCTTGAGTTCGGCGACACCGATGGAGGCCGTGATGCTCAGCTCGCCGGATGCGTGAGGGATGCGCATGGAGCGGATCGATTCGAGTAAACGCTCGGTCAACTGCTGCGCGGTCGCGAGCGGTGTGTCCTGCAGGACGATCGCGAACTCCTCGCCGCCGTAGCGGGCAACGAAATCGGTTTTGCGTGGAAACCCTTGGGCGCAGCAATCCGCGAGTTGTCGCAGCACCACATCGCCGACTTGATGTCCGTGGACGTCGTTGACTTGCTTGAAGTGATCCGCGTCGACCATCAACAGGCAGGCCGGCTGTCCAGACAGCTTGCAGAGTTCGAAGACGCGCTCAAGCTGGATATCGAAGGCCTTGCGATTGAACAGGCGTGTCAGCGGATCCAGCTCCATCTCGTGCTGGGCGGCGTCAAGCTCGCCGCGCAGCGACTGTAGCTTTTCGGTGAGGTCGGCGAGCAGTCCCTTATTGCGCTCGGCGCGCTCCCGGGCGATCTGCGCGATCATGTCGATCGCATGCGTGGCCTCTGCCGTCAGGGTCTCGACCGGCGCGTTCTGCTCGATGGTTCTGCGCAGATGATTGAGCACCGACATGACGCGGCCCTGCTCGTCCTGATCCTCGGCAAGGACCTGACCGAGCGTCTCGACGAAATTGCCCATGACCTGCCGCGTTCCAACGACCTGACGGTTGACATAGGCCTGCTCGCTGCGGCGAATACGCCCCGTGAAGTCGCGCAAGCCACCCCAGTCACGTCTCCCCTGGGGCGCGCCCTTTGCGCTTGGTGCCGCGCCATCACTGACGGGTGTCGCGTTCAGAACGTGCCGGCTCCAGTTCTCCAACTGCTTGGCGAGAGCCGATGCCTTGATCTCGTCGATGTCAAAGGCATACTCGCCCCAGGTGCGCAGTACCGAGGCGAGCTGATCCAAGGCGATCTTCTCCAACTCGGACATGACTGGCGGCTGGGCCGCGCTTGCGGGACTGGCGGTGGATTCAGGCTCGGGGCCCGCGGTGCCGGATTGGCGCTTCCAGAACTTCACCATGGAAAGGCTCGACATAGCAATGAGGTGGTCGGCATCAGAGCATATCGGGTCTGCTGAGCGGTGGCGAGTCGCCTGTGCGCCAAGCGTGAATGCGCTCGCGATTTTGACCGAGGGTTTCGCGGCGGCGGCACCATCCCTGTGCCAACGAGGGGTCCGACATGAAGCTAGCGAGCTAGCCTCTTTTTAGGACTTCGTCGTGTCCACATCCATCGGGATGTATGCCAGGCAGGTCCGGAAGTAGGCGGTCGCCAGAAAGACGAAGCCGATCAGACCCAGGGCATTGTGGTTAGAGATGCCCCAAAAGATGATAGCGACGCCAAGGATGGCGCGGACGAGTCGATCTTTGTCGCCGACATTCTGCTTAAACATATCGATGCTCCCAGAAGACAAAGTTTTCTGACCTCGAACTCGGTGACGCGACCCGGGGTCGCGAGCGGCTCGAGTTGGCAGTTATTGGCTGTGACAGGATCACAGCCCGATTACCTTAAATCAAATGCGGTATTGGGGGAAGTCACTCAGATCAGTACGCCCAGAGTGCTTGTGCTGCGGACCCGGTGGTGACCGACCGGAACTTGAGCGTTTGCCCGCGCCGTCGCGGCGATCTGAGGCGGCCGGAATACAGGGTCAGGATTGGCGCCTGACGCGCGCCTTGAGCACGTCCGGATTCACGAGATCGATCTGGCCGCGCCCGGTGAGCAAGGCGCCGGCCTGCTCGAAGTCTCTCAGGGCGCGGGTCACGACTTCACGGGACGAGCCAAGTTCGGACGCCAGCTCCTGGTGGGTGATCCGCACGATCCGGCTGGGCGGGGAGGCGCGCTCGCAGCGGCCGAGCAGATAGGCGGCAAGCCGCTGGTCCAGTGGCTGGAAGAGCACGGCATCGAGCACCGAGAAGACCTCGCCGATGCGCTCGGCCACGAGCGCGAAGACGAAGGCGCGCCAGGACGGAGACGCCGTCAGCCAGGTTTCCACATCGGATTTGGCGACGACTGCGGCCTCGACATCGGTCTCACAGACCGCGAAGGCCGGAAAGGGGCGGTTGCTGAGAATGCAGGAGGCCGTGACCACGCAGCTCTCACCCGGCTCGATGCGGTAGAGCGTTACCTCGCGACCGTTCTCGCCCAGTTTGTAGATGCGGGCCCGTCCGGCGAGGACCAGCGCCAGTTGAGAGCACTCACCGCCATCGTGGCAAATGATGTGCCCGGCAGGCAGCCGCGCCATGACGGCGCGCTGGAAGAAGGCCTCGCGCAGCCGTGCGTCGCTGTCGGCCAGGAAAGGGAAAGCGGCGAGCAGGCGCTCGCGCTGATCGGGCGTGTTGATCATGACTCGACCCTGCCGTTCTTGGTTGGCGTCCGGTTGGTGCGAAATCCGCGGCAAGCGATGCCGAAGGCGGCGAAGGCGAGCAATCCGGATGCGCCCATCCCGATCAGCAAGGGTGCCGCCGAGCCGTCATGCACCAGGCTCACCAGGGTCCCCATGGCTGCTCCGGAGCCGAAGCGGATGGCTCCCGCGAAGGCCGAGGCCGTGCCTGCCATCTTCGGGAAGAACGCCATGAAGCCGGCCATGGAATTGCCGATGACCAGGCCCGTCATGCTGAGGTAGAGCGCGGCGACAGCCGCGATGGCCCACAGCGGTGTGTCGCCCAGCAGGGCGAGCGAGAGGGCGATCACCGCGGCCGTGACCTGAGTGAGTATCCCCAGACGCAAGAGGCGATCGGCGCCCAGGCGCTTGACGTAGCGGGCGTTCAACGAGGAAAAGAGCATCCCCAGCGCGACATTGGAACCGAAGGCTAGGCCGAACCAGGTTGCGGGCAGATGATGGAGTTCGATGTAGACATAGGGTGAGCTGACGATGAAGGTCATCATTCCGGCGAAGCTGGCCGCGCCCGTCAGCAAGTAGCCCATGGCCAGAGGGTGCCTGATGACGCGGCGGTAGTTCCTGAGGATTTGACCCGGATCGAAACTGTGGCGATGTCGTGCATGCAGGGTCTCGCCCACCGTGCGGAAGAAAAGCACTGTGGTCGTGAGCGCGATGGCGAAGAGGAAGAGGAAGACGACACGCCAAGAGGCAACGCCGATGATGAGCGAGCCGAGGGTCGGGGCGATCAGTGGGGCCATGGCCATGACGAGCATGACCAAGCCCATGATTCGCGCATAGTCGTCCTTCTCGTAGAGGTCACGGACCAGCGCGGGCACGGTCACCGCGACTGCCGCCCCGCCGAGGGCTTGCACGGCGCGGGCGGCGAGCAGGACGTCCATGCTCGGTGCAAGCATGCACGCCAGGCCGGCGACGAGAAAGAGGAATAGCCCCCCACCGATGGTCTTGCGCCGGCCAAGCACGTCCGAGAGCGGGCCGAGAAACAGCTGGGCGAGGGCGAAAACGCCGAGATAGACGGTGACGCTGAGCTGGGCCAGCTCGATCGAGGACCCAAGATCGCGCGCGATCGCCGGCAGACTAGGCAGATAAAGGTCGATCGCGAAAGGGGTCAGGCCTGAGAGCAGGCCCAGGGCGATCAAGAGTGTCGGACGGATTGGCATACTGCGACCAATTGAGAAGCTGGCCGGCGGGGCTCGCCGACCGGCTCGGGACAACGCATTTCAGCGTCGATCAGGCTCCGGTTTGGACGCCCACGACGAGCGGAATGAGAATCGCGGCGACGATACCGACCAGCGAGAGCACCAGCAAGACCACACCGATGATCCCCACGACCCGTTCCCAGGTGGGTGCCGGGCGCGGGGCCGCAAAGCGATTGGCGTCCGGCGTGCCTGCCTTCAGAAAGAGCATGAGCGCGAGGCCGAGGTTGACGATGGGCACCAGGGAGACAAGCATCCACCAGCCGCTCGCGTTGATGTCGTGCAGGCGCCGAATGCCGAAGAGGATGCCGACTACGGCGGCGGGGATTGAGATCGCGATCTCCAGCACGGGGCTCTCGGTCGCTGTCGTGTCGACGAGACCGGCGGCGGCAAGGGCGGCGACGATCAAGATCAGCACCATATAGAGCAGGGTGCCCCAGGCGATGTAGCTCAGTCGGGCGAAGCGCCCGCTTGGTGAGAATACGCTGGATTGATCCGTCTTGCCGGTCGACGGTTGCCTGAGGTCGGATATCGGGGGCTGGTAAGGGTTGCCTGAATTCATCGAGCGATCTCCTGATGTCGCGGTGCCCCCTCGATGGGGCTGCGGTGACTGTGCTCAAGTCGTCTTCGTCACGGCGTGATCGACTTGGCGGCTCAAGTACGCGGATTGCGGTTAGTGTTGGCCTACCATCCCGGCCATCCACAGCGATTTTGAGGACCCATGCCGATGTCATCGACCCGAAGACCCAAACAAATACCAGACCGGCGCGTCCTCTGGGGCGCTCAGCTCAGCTCCGCGGTCATGGTAACGGCGCTGGCCTGGTGGCTGCCCGAACTGGTTGCCATCCAGCCGATTCCTGCGGCGGCCTTGCCGGTGCTGGGGGTTGGCATTGGTGCGGTTCCCTTGGCCATCGTCCTCGCCCGGGTCTTGGACGTGCGCCGCAGAAGGTCGGACATCCAGGTTCACGAGGCCGTGCCGAGCCTGACCAGGTCGAGCCAAGCGACTCAGCCTGATCTCGGCCGTTACCTGGTCGTGGTGGCCATTGCCGAGCTGCCCGCAATCCTAGGCTTGGTCTACGTCTTGATCGGCGGGGACAGACTCCATGCGGTTGGGCTTGGAGCTGCCGCGGTCATCCTGCTTCTCAGCCTTTGGCCTGGTGCTCCGGGAGAGGCCCGGGGCTGATCCCTGGTGCCTCAAAACCTCGGCGCGATATGGTGCTCTTGACCATCGTCGTCCAGACCGAGCACCAGGGCATGGCGCGACTCATCCCAAGTCCAATCCGTCGCCTCGCTGCCATCCAGGAGGACGGACGCGGGCGGCTGAGGGAGATGCAGCCGAATCGTCATGCGCCGCTGCGGCGGAACAAAGTCGCCCTGTCGGGCCGCGATGCTGAGTTCGGTGCCTTGCGAGCCCGGCGCGATCCACATCTGCGTTTCGCACAGCATGCCATCCTGGTAGGCGAAGCTCTCGCCGTCGTCCTCGATCAGCGTCCAAGTGCCTGAGTTGTGATGGTCCGGGTAGACGTCGAGCGTCAGCTCGGAGAGCGGCTCAGCGGTGGACGGACGCACGTTGCCAAGTGTCAGGATGGAGCCGCCACGCACCAAGATTGGCAGACCGCCGAGGGGCGCGTCGGCGACAAGGTGATCGGAATCGATTGGCACGCCGGTCCGGAAGTCGTACCAGGTATGCCCGGGCGGCAGCTCGACCAAGCGGCGTCTGACCCCAGGGTGGAAGATGGCGGCAATCATGAGCTGAGGGCCAACCATGACCTGGTCATGGATCTGGTGCAGATGGGCCGCATCGGGGAAGTCGTAGAGCAGGGGACGCAGCAAGGGCGCGCCGTGACGATGGGCCAGGTGGGCCAGGGTGTAGAGATAGGGCAGGAGACGGTAGCGCAGCTCGATGGCGGAGCGCGCGATGGTCTCGATCTCCGGGCCGAAAGACCAGGGCTCCTGTGCGCGGCTGTCACAATGGGCGTGGCTGCGCATGAAGGGGTAGAAGGTCCCCAGCTCGATCCAGCGCGCATAGAGTTCGGCGTGGCTGTGCTGGTAGAAGCCGCCGATGTCGACGCCGACGTGCGGCGAGCCGCACAGCCCCATGCTCGCCAATTGGGGCAGGCTCATCTCCAGATGCTCCCACCAGGCGTTATTGTCACCCATCCAGGTCGCCGCCCAGCGCTGTACGCCGACGAATCCGGAGCGGGTCAGCACCCAAGGTCGGCGCTCGGGGCGCAGTCGCTCGAGCGCTTCCCAGGTCGCCTGGGCCATGAGCTGGCCGTAGAGGTTGTGCGTCTCGGCATGCAGGCCCTCGCCATCATCGCCCTGGGTCAGGGAGAGCGGCATCGGCTGCTCGCAGACCCCTAGCTCGCGGAAGGGGCGATCAACGATGGCGGGCTCGTTCATGTCGCACCAAATGCCGTCAATGCCGAGCTCGACGAGATCCGCATGCTGCTCGCCCCACCAGAGCCGCGTCGCGCTGCGGCAGAAGTCCGGAAAGAGGGATTCGTCCGGCCAGACCCAGCCGCTGAAGGGCTCACCGTCCGCGTGTTGAATGAAATGGCCACCTGCAAGCCCTGACTCGAAGGTGGCATAGCCGCTCTCGGGATCCTTCTTGACGCCAGGATCGACGATAGTGACGACGCGGACGTGGTCCTCGTGGAGCGCCGCAATGGTCTCGCTCGGTTTCGGAAAACGGTCCTTGTCCCAGGTGAAGACGCGGTAACCGTCCATGTAGTCGATGTCGAGATGGATGGCGTCGAGCGGGATCCAGTGGTCGCGGAAGCTCCTGGCGATCCCGCGCACATCCTCATCCGTGCCATAGCTCCAGCGTGACTGGTGGTATCCCATGGCCCAGAGCGGCGGCAGCATGGGTCGTCCGGTCAGGCGTGTGAGCTGCTCGACCACGGCGGCGGGCGTGGGACCGGCGAATACGAAGTAGTCCAGCTCGCCGCCGAGCGTGACAATGCTGAGGATGTCTTCATCCTGCGCCCCGACGTCGAAGGCGCTGTACCAGGTGGAGTTGAGGAAGAGCCCCCAGGCCAAGCCAGGCCGCGCCGCCATGAACATCGGGTGCGTCTGATACATATTGTCGTCGCCGCGACTATGGCCAGGCGACGACCGGTCGATGGTCCAGTTCGTCAAGCGCCGGCGGCGCCGATCCAACTGCCCGGTTCGTTGACCGAAGCCAAAGTAGCCTTCATCAGGCGTCATGCGCTTCTGAAGAAAGACGCCAATGCGGGAATCACCCTGCGGCAGTTCGGGCTCGGGCATGTGCTCCATGCCGGTCTCTTCCAAGGCGACCTCGCGCCACGAGGGCGGGCTCAGATCCGCGGCGAAGCCTTCGCCGTCGGGCGTGAGAAACTGCAGCAGGCCGCATTGCAGGTCCAGGGTGGCGCCGATGCTGTCGGTCGACATCTTGACGACCAGATTCTCCTCGGTGACAGAGAGACCGGCGGGCGGCAGGTCGAGCACCGGACTCCAGGATCGAGGGGGGGCGAGTCGTCCGGATGGTGCGAAGCGCACCCTCAGGATATCGGGTGCAACGGCGTCGATGCGCAGGAGGCCCTGGGCGTAGTGGGCGACACAGGCGGACGCCTGGCTGACCCAGCTCTGGATGGGGCAGGGGCTCTCTGGAAGGATCTCGTCCATCGGGTGCTCCTACTTGGTCCGACAAGAACAGCGACTGGTTGACAGGTCCACGGCGAGGCGCTTGGTATCGAGCGAAAGCGGTCGCAGTCTGACATGAGAATGGTGCCGAAATCCACTCTCCGAGGGCCTCGCGGTCAGCGGCTTTGCGCTTAGATGGGGACATTCTTGCGCGGAAGACAGCCCTGTGGTCGGCGCAGTGTGCCCGCGCTGGGGCCTCATGTCGGGATGACGCCTGTCGGGACGCAGTTCCAGGATCCGAGCCTCAGGCGGCGGTGTTTCGACCGCTTGGCTTTAGGCGAAGCCGCCTCGATCTTCCTCGCCTACGACAGATCCAAGAGGTTGGCAAAGCTCCCAGATTCTCATGCCTAGTCTTTCGCTCGTCATCCCGACGCGCCGCTTCGATGCTGCACTGCGGGCGCGCGCCCTCGTGAATGCGGAGCGCGCGGGCGCGGCCGAGGTGATCATCGTCGAGCCAGACGATCCGCGCCCCGGCAGCCCAGGCGCCCCGATGGAACTGCCCGCTGCCTGGAAACTCATCGACGCCCGCCGGGGCCGCGGCAGCCAGTGTGCGGCCGGCGTGCGCGCAAGTCAGGGCGAGTTGGTGATGATCCTGCACGACGACACGGACTTGCCGCAAGACGCGCAGGCCCAGATCGACGCTGCCTTTGCGGATCCCAGGGTCGGGATGACCTGCTTTCGGCTGCGCTTCGATCATGGCCACTGGCTGCTGCGTTTCTACAGCCTTTGCTCGCGCCTCGAGTCTCCCCTGACGACCTTTGGCGACCAAGCGATGGTGCTGCGCCGCTCGGTCTACCAGGCGGTGGGCGGCTTTCCGGATTGGCCCTTGTTCGAGGACGTCGAACTGGCAAGGCGGGTCCGTCGGCACAGCCCTGTGGTGAAGCTGCCGGCCTCGGTGACGACCTCTGCGGTGCGCTTCACGGCCAACGGGCTGCTGCGTCAGCAACTCTTCAATGGGTTGCTCTTGGGGCGCTTCCTGCTTGGGACCTCGCCCGAGCATCTCGCTGCTGTCTATGAACGCCAACGCGGCGTCCCCAAACTGGAGCAGGCCGCATGACCCTGGATCTCTGGGTGGGTGTCCTCGTACTGAGCACGCTCTTTGCCCTGGAGGCTGTGTTGCCCTTCTATCTCGGACGGCGTGATCGCGTCCGTCATGCCGCTCGGAATCTCGGCCTGGCCGCGATCGGCGGCCTGGTCGGTGCCCTGCTAGCGCCGCTGTTGAGTGGAGCGACCCAGCTCAGCGCTCACCTCGGGCTCGGACTCTGCCACTGGGTCGATGCGCCCGGCCTTGGCTGCGGCTTGGCCGCCTTCATCCTTTTCGATCTTTGGATGTATGCCTGGCACCGCGCCAACCATCGGATTCCCTCGCTGTGGCGCCTGCATCGGGTGCATCACACCGACCCGTCCATGGATTGCACCACGGCGTTGCGTTTTCATCCCGGCGAGATCCTGCTTTCCGGATTGGCGAATGTCCTGGTGCTCATGCTGCTCGGCATGAGCTTCGAGCTGCTGGTGCTCTACAAGGCGGTCATGGTCGCCATCATCGGCCTGCATCACAGCAACCTTGCCCTACCGGCCGCCGTGGATCGGGCGTTGCGTCTGGTGCTGGTGACCCCGGCTATCCATCGCGTCCACCATTCCGAGATCCGCGCCGAGACCGATTCTAGCTATGGCACCGTCTTTTCGGTCTGGGACCGCCTGTTCGGCTCGCTGCGGCTGCGTCCCGACCCGCAGGCGATCCGTTTCGGGATCGGCCGCTATGCCGAGCCGAGATGGCAGAGGCTGAGCGGGCTGCTGATGCTGCCGCTGCAGTCTGAATTCAGCGGAATGCCCGCCGAGACCACTTGATGTCTGCGCCCCGCCTCATCTTCGTCTACAAGGCCGACGCGGATCCGTTCAGCCGTCTGACCGACGCGGCGCATAAGATCATCTCGCCCCAGACCTACAGCTGCGATCTTTGCCTGCTGACCCATGGCTGGCTGCGCGAGCGCAGCGCCTGGCGTGCGTTCATTCAGGCGCTGCCGCTCGCATGTGAATTCCTGCATCGCGATCAGCTCGAGGCGCGCTTCCCGCATGTCGCGGTCGAGCTGCCAGTGGTCTTGCGGCTCACTGACGCGGCTCCCAGCGTCTGTCTGGACGCGGCGGCCATTCGCGGCTGCGCGAGCCTCGAAGATCTGATGGATCTGTTGAGCGCGCGTTGTATTGATGCCCAGCACCAGAGGATCGAACCCCATGCATGAGACATTGTCACGGTTGATCGAGAGCGATTTCCCCGAGATTCGCCGTTTCGTCGTCAAGACCCTCCAGGTCAACCTTGGATATCGCTGCAATCAGTCCTGTTTGCACTGTCATGTCGCCGCCGGGCCGAATCGAACGGAGATGATGAATCGAGAAACCGTCGACACGGTCATCGACTGCCTGCGCTCCGGTGCTTTCGAGACGCTGGACATCACCGGCGGTGCTCCCGAACTCAATCCGCACTTTCGCGATCTCGTGCGCGCGGCGCGCCAGCTCGGGGTCCATGTGATGGATCGCTGCAACCTCAGCATCCTGAGCGAGTCCGGCCAGGAGGATCTGGCCGCCTTTCTCGCCGAGCATGGGGTCGAGGTCGTCGCTTCGCTGCCGAGCTACCTAGAGGAGAATGTCGATGCCCAACGCGGCAAGGGCGTCTTCGAGCGCAGCCTGACGGGCTTGCGATCGCTGAACGATCTGGGCTATGGGCATGACGAGGACGGGC
This sequence comes from Thiorhodococcus mannitoliphagus, assembly GCF_010915725.1. GTDB lineage: Bacteria > Pseudomonadota > Gammaproteobacteria > Chromatiales > Chromatiaceae > Thiorhodococcus > Thiorhodococcus mannitoliphagus. The sequence goes on along the minus strand of NZ_JAAIJR010000003.1, from coordinate 84,119 downwards.
TTGTGCTCAGCTTGGTATACAACCCGCTCGGGGCGGATCTGCCGCAAGCCCAATCCCAATTGGAGCAGTCCTATCGCAAAGAGCTTGCCGAGCGCTACGGCATCGTCTTCAGCCGGCTCTTCACCTTGGCCAACATGCCGATCCAGCGCTTTGGCAGTACCCTGATCTCAAAGGGTCAATTCGATGGTTATCTCGCCCTGTTGAAGTCAGCGCACCGTGCCGAGAACCTCCCCCAGGTCATGTGCCGGGAGCTGATCAGCGTCGATTGGCGCGGTTTTGTCTACGACTGCGACTTCAACCAGATGCTCGATCTGCCGCTGGGGGCTGCAGCAAGTCCCGTGCATCTCAGCGATCTGGACTTGGCGAGTCTCGAGGGCGCGCGGATTCGGGTTGCGGACCATTGCTACGGCTGCACTGCCGGTCAGGGCTCCAGCTGCTCTGGTGCGCTCTTGGGGTGATGCGAGCCTCGGGGCGATGGGCATCGCGGGGCGAGCCGCATCAGGAGGCTGTCTGCTCTGCTCATCGCGCCAGATCTCGCTCGCGACGGCCCCGCAAGCTGTGCAACACTCCTCAACACCGATCGGTTTCCCGACATCAACCGGAACAGCCGCTCCAAGCCTGCGTAGCCAGGCCATCCTGGCCTGGTTTGCCACGGCTGGAAGCGCTGGCTACATAACACCGATAGGTGGTGAGGCAACACTCGGCGAAATAGCCTTCCTCCTCGCTCGAATCACCTTCTAGGATTGAGATTTGCAAACGTCTTCAACCAGGCGCTTCGTCCTGGCACTCATCGCCTTGTGCGCGCTCGGCTGGCTAGGCTGGTCGATTCAGCAGCGCCTTCAAGACAGCTCAAGTACCGAACCCGAGGCCCGCGAGAAACCACCGGTTCCGGTCGAGGTCGCCGACATCCTCCAGGGTCCGATCGAGGCCCGACGCGTCTTTACCGGGACGCTCGAGGCGCGTGCCGAATTCGAGGTTGCCCCGAAGGTGAGCGGACGGCTCCAGGCCCTGAGCCTGGATTTGGCCGATGAGGTGACGCGAAATCAGGTCGTCGCCGTGCTCGACGATGCCGAGTACGTCCAAGACGTCGCGCGCGCCGCGGCCGACCTCGCGGTCGCTAAGGCGAGCGCCGCAGAGGCGGGGAGTCTGCTCAAAATCGCGGAGCGCGAGCTGGATCGTATCGAGAAGCTGCAGCAGCGCGGTGTCAGCTCGGAGTCGCAGCGTGACACCGCTAAGGCCGAGCAGCTCGCCAAGCAGGCGCTGGTGGCGATGGGCCGGGCGCGGGTCGCGAGCGCCGAGGCGGACTTGGAGGCGGCGCGCATCCGGCTCGGCTACACCCAGGTCAACGCCGGTTGGCGTGGCGGGTCGGAGCGCCGCGTCGTTGCCGAGCGCTACGTCGACGAGGGTGAGATGGTCGAGGCCAATACGCCATTGCTGCGAATCGTCGAGCTGGATCCCATCACGGCGGTGTTCTTCGTCACTGAGCGGGACTACGCCCAGCTCCAGTCCGGGCAGAGCGCCGTCGTCGCCACCGATGCCTACCCAGGCGAGCACTTCAGGGCGCAAATCGAGCGCATTGCGCCGGTGTTTCGCGAGGTGACACGCCAGGCACGGGTTGAGCTGCGGGTAGAGAATCCGCAGCTGCGCCTCAAGCCGGGAATGTTCGCGCGGGCGACCATCGTCCTGGATCGCGATGCGCAGGCGACCATCGTGCCCGCGCAGGCGTTGACCAAGAGGGACGAGGAGACCGGCGTCTTCGTGGTTGGTCCAGAGGCGCGCACCGCGGTTTGGCGGTCCGTGCGGACCGGTATCCGTGACGGCGAGCGGATCCAGGTCCGGGGTGACGGGATCGAGGGGAGGGTGGTGGTCCTCGGGCAGCAATCGCTCGAGGACGGCTCACCCATTCGCATCACTTCCGACGCGGCCGCTGCGCCATGAATCTCGCCCGCGCCAGCGTCCGCCGTCCGGTCTTCACCACCATGGTGACCCTCATCGTGCTGGTGCTGGGGTCGCTGTCACTCAGCCGGCTGCAGATCGACCTGCTGCCGAGCATCGAGCTACCGACGCTCACCATCCGCACCGAGTACGAGGGCGCGGACCCCATCGTCATCGAGCGTTTGGTCACACAGATCGTCGAGGAGATCGTCGCCACGGTGCCGGGTGTGGTGGAGATGACCTCCAGCTCCTACGAAGGCCAAAGCAGCGTGCGGGTGAGCTTCGCCTGGGGGACCAACATCGACAATCTGGCGGTGGACGTGCAAGCGACGCTGGAGGACGAGATCAGCGAGCTGCCGGACGACATCGTTGGGCCGCGCATCAGCAAGTTCGACGTCGACTCCTTCCCGGTGGTACTGCTTGGCATCTCCAGCCCGCTCGACCCCGTCGAATTGACGCAGCTCTCGGAGGATCAGGTCCGCTACCGGTTCGCGCGCATCCCCGGCGTGGCCCAGGTCGATCCCTGGGGAGGCTTCACGCGCGAACTCCGGGTCGAACTCGACCCGGGCAAGATCAACGCCCTGGGTCTGGCGCTCAACGACATCCTGGATGCCATCCGCGACGCCAATCTGGATCTGCCGGCGGGTAAGATCGAGCAAGGGCGTTACGAGGTGACCTTGCGCGCGCCGGCTGAGTTCGCCAATCTCGATGAGATCCGCGACACCGTCATCAGCAAGCGGCAGGGCGCGCTGGTCCGCTTGGGGCAGGTCGCCAAGGTGACGGATACCTATGAGAAGCTCAGCCGACTGATTCGCGTGAATGGTGAGCGGGGTCTGAGGCTCGCCATTCGCAAGCAGCCCGCGGCCAACACGGTCGAGGTGTCGCGGGCCATCTTGGCGGAGATCGAGGAGATCAACCGGGCCTTTCCCCAGCTGCGCGTCGTCCCCGTCATCAATCAGGGCAACTTCATCCAACGCTCGATCAGCAATGTCGCGCGCTCGGTCCTCTACGGCAGTGCGCTCGCCGTGCTGGTCTTACTCTTCTTTCTGCGCAATTTGCGCAGCACGCTGGTCATCGCCTTGGCCATTCCCATCTCGGTTGTCGCCACCTTTGCGCTGCTCTATTTCGGCGGCTTCACGCTCAACCTCATGACACTCGGCGGGCTCGCCCTCGGTGTCGGCATGATGGTCGACAGCTCGGTCGTGGTGCTGGAGAACATCTATCGGCGGTTTCATGAGCGAGGGGAGACACCGGAACTGGCCGCGGTCAAGGGTACGCGAGAGGTGGCGTCGGCCGTGACGGCGGGCACCATCACGACCCTGACGATCTTCTTGCCCTTGATCTTCGTGCGCGGCGTACCGGGCGTGCTCTTCCAGGAGCTTGCCTTCGTCATCATGTTCTCGCTGCTGTGCTCATTGCTGGTCGCGCTCAGTCTGCTGCCGATGCTGGCCGCGAAAATCCTCGGAGGCGGGGACCCTGAGGCGGGATCCGGATGGAGCGCAAGGATCGCTCAACGGGCCGGGGGCTGGCTCAGGAGTCTTGAGAATGCCTACCTTGGGCTCGTCGGCGCCGCACTCAAGCACCCCATCCTCGTGGTCGCGGGCGCGGCTGCGTTGCTCGCCTCCAGTCTGCTCCTGGCGCCATTCATCGGTACGGAGTTTCTCCCGCCCAGCGATGAAGGCGAGGTGCGAGTGACGGGTGAGATGGAGGTCGGCACGCGTCTGGATCTCATCGATCGGCAGACACGGGCCATGGAGGCGCTGGTCTACCCTGCGGTGCCCGAGGCGGTGTCATCCGTGGTCTCTGTCATGGCCTCGGGTACGCGCGGCAGCGCCAAGGGTAGGGGGGAGATCCGGCTCTCGCTGACACCGGCGGCCGAGCGGACGCGCTCGAACCAGGAGATCGCGCAAGACTTGCGTGCGCGGCTCGAGGGCCGCATCCCCGGCATGACCGTCCGCACACGTGCCCCTCAGGGGCAGTTTCTGCTCGAGCGGCTGCTCACGGGCGAGGAGGGCGTGACGATCGAGGTGCGTGGCTTCGATCTGGAGACGCTCGCCTTGCTGGCGCGCCAAGTGGCTGACGCTGTTGCGGACATCCCCGGTGTGACCGACGTGAATCTTAGTCGCGAGACTGGAATCCCGCAGCAGCAGATCCATGTCATGCGCGACAAGATCGCGGATCTGGGGCTCACCGTGCGGGATGTGGCGGAGGTGATCGAGACGGCGGTTGCCGGCTCCAAGGCTGGTGAGCTGCGCAGTGAAGGCAACTCCTACCGCATCCTGGTCCAGCTTGAGGACGCCGAAAAGCGCTCGATCGACGAGATCCTGGATCTGACCCTGCGCACGCCGGACGGCGAGCAGGTGGTGTTGCGTAATCTGGTCACGACGCAGAGCGGGCGCGGTCCAGTCATCATCCAGCGCAAAGACCAACAGCGCATCGTCACCGTAACGGCGAACGTCTCGGGCCGTGATCTGGGATCCGTTGCGCAGGACGTGGGGGCGCGGCTCTTGGAGATCCCGCGCCCGATCGGCTATGACCTGACCATCGCCGGCAACTACGAGGAGCAGCAGAAGGCATTCGACGAGCTGCTGGTCTCCTTGGTCCTGGCATTGGTCCTGGTCTATATGGTGCTGGCGTCCCAGTATGAGTCGCTGCTCGACCCGCTGGTGGTCATGCTCTCCGTACCTGTCGCGGCGGTCGGGGTGTTGCTGACGCTCTTTCTCACCGACACTACGCTCAATCTGCAGTCTGCCATCGGCTGCATCATGCTCTGCGGCATCGCCGTCAACAACGCCATTCTCTTAGTGGACCAAGCAGGCCGCCTGCGGCGTGAAGGCATGCCCACTCGGGAGGCCTTGAGTGAGGCAGGACGTCGCAGATTGCGTCCCATCCTCATGACCACCCTTACCACGGTGCTGGCGCTCCTGCCATTGTCGCTCGGAATCGGCGAGGGCGCCGATGCCCAAGCCCCGCTCGCCCGCGCGGTGCTCGGAGGTCTGACTGCCTCAACGCTCATTACCCTGGTCCTTATCCCAGCGGTCTATTGCCTGATCCATGGTGACAGCCAAGATCGCGCCTGGCAGTCAAGCGCCGGAGGGCGAAGCGCGCCGCGTCACCAATCACCCTGACCGCTGGCAGGTGCCAGCGTTCAGGGTGCAGCTTTCTTAGAAAGTGACCATCAACAACTTCCCCCCTTTCGCAAAGGGGGGCTAGGGGGGATTTCGGGCGGGATCGCTCGTATCGGGAAACAATTAATGGGCGCTTTCTTAGAGCGTCTTCGCCTGCTCGGCGAGATAGATCCAGGTGTCGATGACGGTGTCAGGGTTGAGCGAGATGCTGGTGATGCCCTGCTTGAGCAACCAGTCCGCCAGGTCTTTGTGATCCGAGGGACCCTGACCGCAGATGCCGACATACTTGTCTTGGGCGCGGCAGGCCGAGATGGCCATCGAGAGCATCTTCTTGACGGCTGGGTCACGCTCGTCGAAGTGCTCCGCAACCAGGCTCGAGTCGCGGTCGAGGCCGAGCGTGAGCTGGGTCATGTCGTTCGAACCGATGGAGAAGCCGTCGAAGTACTCGAGGAACTCCTCGGCCAGCACGGCGTTGGAGGGCAGCTCGCACATCATGATGAGACGCAGGTCGTTCTTGCCGCGCTCCAGGCCTTGAGCCGCCAATGCTTCGCTGACCGCCTTTGCCTGACCCAGGGTACGGACGAAGGGGATCATGATCTCGACGTTGGTGAGGCCCATGTCGTTACGCACGCGCTTCAGGGCCTCGCACTCCATCTCGAAGCACGCCTTGAAGCTCTCGGCGACGTAGCGGCCGGCGCCGCGGAAGCCGATCATGGGGTTCTCTTCCTCGGGCTCGTAACGCTTGCCGCCAATGAGGTTGGCGTACTCGTTGGACTTGAAGTCCGACATGCGCACGATCACCGGGTTCGGCGCGAAGGCCGCGGCCAGGGTGGAGATTCCTTCGGCCAGCTTGGCGACGTAGAACTCGCGTGGGCTCGCGTAGGCCGCGATGCGTGGTCTGATCTGATCCTTGAGGTCCTGTGGGAGCTGGTCGAATTCGAGCAGCGCCTTGGGGTGGATTCCGATCATGTTGTTGATGATGAATTCCAGTCGCGCCAGGCCGATCCCGCTGTTCGGCGTCGCCGAAAAGGCGAAGGCGCGGTCGGGGTTGCCGACGTTCATCATGATCTTGACCGGGATCTCTGGCATGGCCGTGAGTTCGACCGTCTTGTGGTCGAAGGCCAGCTTACCGTCGTAGATGAAACCGGTGTCGCCCTCGGCGCAGCTCACGGTGACCTCCTGGCCGTCCTTCACCACGTCGGTTGCGTTGTTGCAGCCGACCACGGCCGGCACGCCCAGCTCACGGGCGATGATGGCCGCGTGGCAGGTGCGTCCGCCGCGATTGGTCACGATGGCGGCGGCGCGCTTCATCACCGGCTCCCAATCCGGGTCGGTCATGTCGGTGATGAGGACATCGCCTGGCTGGACGCGGTTCATGTCGGCGATGCTGGCGACGATCTTGGCCGGGCCAGCGCCGATGCGGCCGCCGATGCTGCGGCCGGTGGTCAGCGTGGGGCCTTTCTCACGGAGGACGTAGCGTTCGATGACACTGCCCGAGCGGCTCTGGACGGTCTCGGGGCGGGCCTGTACCACATAGACTTGGTTGTCGATGCCGTCTTTGGCCCACTCGATGTCCATCGGCCGGCCATAGTGCTGCTCGATCAGCAATGCTTGCTTGGCGAGCGCCTCCACTTCGTCGTCGGTGATGCTGAAGCGCGGGCGCAGGTCTTCCGGAACCGGCTCGGTCTGGACGTGCGCGTCATGCTCGGGGTCGCTGTAGACCATGCGGATGGCCTTGTCGCCGACGGTGCGGCGCAGGATGGCTGGGTGGCCGGCGGCGAGGGTCGGCTTGTGGACATAGAACTCGTCTGGGTTGACCGCGCCCTGGACGACCATCTCGCCAAGGCCATAGCTCGCGGTGATGAAGACGGCGTCGCGGAAGCCTGACTCGGTGTCGAGTGTGAACATGACGCCGGAGGCGGCCAGGTCGGAGCGCACCATGCGCTGAATGCCCGCGGAGAGTGCGACGTGACGATGCTCGAAGCCCTGATGCACGCGATAGGAGATGGCGCGGTCGTTGAACAGGGAGGCGAAGACCTCCTTGATCCGGTGCTTGATGCTGTCGATGCCGTGGACGTTGAGGAAGGTTTCCTGCTGGCCGGCGAAGGAGGCGTCCGGCAGATCCTCGGCGGTGGCAGAGGAGCGCACGGCCCAAGAGACATCGTCGGTGCCGGCCTCGTCAGTGAGTTGGGCGTAGGCGCTATCGATCGCCGCTTCGAGCTCGGCGGGAAAGGGCTGCTCCATCACCCAGCCACGAATGCGGGGACCGGCCTCCGCCAATGCGGCGACGTCGTCCACATCCAGTTCGTCGAGGACGCTTTGGATGCGCTCGTCCAGCCCGTCGCGGGCGAGGAACTCTCGGTAGGCGTCGGCAGTGGTGGCGAAACCGCCGGGCACGCGGACCCCGAGGTGGGTGAGGTTCTGGATCATCTCGCCCAGAGAGGCGTTCTTGCCGCCAACCACGGGCACGTCATCCATACCGAGGTCGCTTAGCCAGCGGACGTAGTCGGTCATCGTATGCGTTCTCCAATCTTTAACAAAGGGGCTTTGGCGGCACTCGGCCGGATGCCGGGAAGAGGTTGCTTCGCGGAGGTGATTCGGCAGAGGCTTGGCGCGGGATCTTTCCTCGAGCGGCTCCGCGAGTGAGATCTTCAGTTGCGAAAGCCGGGGAACAATCGCGAAAATATAACCCACTCGGGTCCTTAGCGTCCCGAGAGGGAATCAATCTTCAGGATTAATTAAACTGTAATCTCATCGCGAGATGTGCTCGGAGCGGCACGGCTGCGTCTTTCTCTGGCGAGGCTCATCGGCTCGGAAGAGGCTGCGCTCTGGGTCTCGGGCCTTGATCACCGTTTCGTTGTCGATCGCTTGTGCCTATCTGTAGTCAGGGCTTCTAGCCCTGAGATCGTCAGGCCAAGATGGCCTGACTACAGAGTCAGCTTTGCAGCCGGCGGGAACGATGATCAAGGCCGGGTCTCGCGATGCAGCAATGTCGGGCGCACAGACATCGCTGTCGTGCTAGAGACGCAGGCATCAATCCGTCGGGTCGGGACCCTCAATAGACTGATCAAACTTGAACCCATGCGCCTTCTCAGGCAGCCTAGATGGGCTTTGCCGATAATAAGTTTTCTACCGACTGGCAGAATTTTCGAACCAAGAGGATTTACCTAATGAATGAGTTCGTGCCCGGTCTCGCAAGCCTGCGGGCAATGCTGAAGTCCGGCGATTCAAGCAAGCTGATCGTTGGTGGCGTGGGCGCTTTGGTCGTCGCGGGAGCCGTCTACGTCACTACGCATGAGGCGCTGTTCGGCAACCCGAAGCCACTCCCTCCCAGCACGGTCGCGGCGAACATCGCGCCGATCGGTGAGGTCGCGCTTGCGAAACCGCCCGCGCCACCGGCCCCGCCCGCTGCAGAGAAGACCGAGGCGCCCGCGGCCGACGTCGCCGCAGAGGCGGCAGCTCCCGCAGCGGAGTCAGAGGCCGCATCGGAAGCAGCGGCTGCAGCCGAGCCCAAGTCCGCAGAGGCCGCTGCCAAGCCTGCGGCTGCTCATGCTCCTAGCGCTAAGCCCATGATCATCAAGCAGCCGGGGCTCGAGCACTTTGCGCCTTTGCCATCGGCTCACGGTTCGCGTGCGGCCGCTGAGAAAACGGCTGCGGAAGCGCCTGTTGCTGAGGAAGCCGCACCTGCTGCGGCAGCGCCGGCCGAGGAAGCCGCCACAGAGGCTCCAGCTGAGGCAGCTGCGCCTGTTGAGGCAGCGCCGGCCGAGGAAGCCGCTGCTGAGGCTCCAGCTGAGGCCGCTGCGCCTGCTGAGGCGGCGCCGGCCGAGGAAGCCGCCGCAGAGGCTCCGGCTGAGGAAGCCGCGCCTGCTGAGGCAGCGCCGGCCGAGGAAGCCGCCGCAGAGACTCCGGCTGAGGAAGCTGCGCCTGCTGAGGCAGCGCCGGCCGAGGAAGCCGCTGCGGAGGCTCCAGCTGAGGAAGCTGCACCTGCTGAGGCAGCGCCGGCCGAGGAAACCGCAGCTGAGGCTCCGGTGGCGGAAGCTGCGCCTGCTGAGGCCGCCTCGGCTCCAGCTGAAGAGGCTCCGGCCGAGTCTGCTCCCGCCAAGCGTCCGATGCCCGCATGGATGCTGCACATGACGCCGCGCTGAGCCAGCCCCTGGAGTAAGCCCGCACAGGGCAGCGCCGGGCGAGCCAGCGTGGCTCGCCCGGCGCGAGCATTCCGATCTTCCTGGTGACGCGGACCCATTGCGTTGCCCGCGCGCGGGCAAGGATGCCTCGCCACCCTCTCAAGCACGCTCAACCTGATCTCTTCTGGGGGGAAGCGGCTGGGCGAAACAACCTTGTGTTTGCTTCGCGTCCTTCGCGTCCTGGCGGTTCCAATGAACGTATTTGGGTTGATGGCTCGCTGGATTCCGGTCCGAAACTGGCTGCTCGGGCTGCTCATTGCCCTTGGACTTCAAGGCGCGGCAGCTGCGGCTTGCGGGCCCGAGGATCGCCTAACCCTTCTGCACTTCAACGATCTGCACGGGCAGCTTGCACCCCTATCGAGCGCGGATGGGGCTCACCCGGGTGGCATCGCTCGTTTGGCGACGCTTGTCTCCGAGGCGCGCGCCGAGCGACCCAGGCAAAGAACGCTGTTGCTTTTCGCCGGGGATCTCCTGCAAGGCACTCTGAGTTCGAGCCTCTTCATGGGGCGGCCAGACCTGGTCTTGCTCGAGCGCATTGGTGTCGATGCCGCTGCGGTCGGCAACCACGAATTCGACTACGGTCAGGACAATTTTCGTGCCCTGGCGCGCGCGGCCGGGTTTCCCTTCCTGACCGCTAATCTGGGTGCCGAGCCGGACGCCTTGCCGGTCCCTTCGAGTCTCCTGATCGGCGGGGCGGCCGAGCCAGGGGTCGCGATACTCGGACTCACGACGGCTGAGCTGCTGACGACGACGCACCCGCGAAACACAAAGGGTATTCAAGTCGCGGATCCCATGGAGATCGCCGGCGCCTTGGTGCCAAAGCTGCGGACTCAGGCCGATTTGGTGGTGGTCCTCTCTCACCTCGGGCTTGCCGCTGATAAGCGCCTTGCGAGGGAGGTCGATGGCATCGACGTGATCATTGGTGGACATGATCATGCTGTGCTCGAAACGCCCGTCATGGAGTCTGGCGTCATCATCTTGCAGGCGGGGGCGCGTGGGCAATGGCTCGGGCGGCTGGATCTCAATTGCGTCGCGGGGCGCCTCGAGCCGAGCGGCTATCGTCTGATCCCGGTATCTACGGAGGTCGCCGAGGATCCGGAGATCGCGGCCGAGGTCGCCCGTATCGTCGCCGCGGCGGACGCCGGCATGGATGAAGTGATCGGTCGCATCGGCGTCGACTTGAGCGCTGAGCGTGCGCTGATTCGGCGAGATGAGGCCATCTTTGGCGATTTCGTAGCCGATCTGGCGCGCAACATCACCGCCGCGGACATTGCGCTCTTCAACGCGGGCAGCTTCAGGGCCAGCATCCCCAAGGGCGAGGTGACCCTCAAGCAGGTTTACGAGGCCTTGCCCTTCGGCAACGAGCTGGTGGTGGCTGAGCTTGAAGGTCAGCAGCTTCTAGAGGCACTGGCGCGGAGCGCTTCACTGCATCCTCGCGATCATTCGGGCGGTTTCTTGCAGGTTTCGGGCGTGCGCTATGTGATCGACGGCAATCGACTGGCTTCGGCGGAGCTTCCCACAGGTCCCCTTGATCCCGAGGCGCGCTACCGGGTCGTGATGACAGACTTTCTCGCTGCGGGTGGTGATGGCTACCAGATGCTGATGTCGCAAGCGGGGCAGGTGAAGACCGGCAGACTCGTCTCGGAGGTGGTCGTTGCGGCCATTCGCGCTGGCGCCGAGCTGCCGCTGCATTCGGATGGCAGAATCTTGCGCCGAGCCCCGACATCAATCGGACGATGAGCTGAGCCTATCGGGCTGCCGATCGCGCTGCCAGGCCTTCAGGATGTCCAAGATGACGGGCACCGCGGGTGGCTCTGGGTCCGACGGGAGCAGCCGTTTCAGCATGCCCCGGTGCGAGGCGCTCAAGAGAATTGGCGGCGGCGCATTGGGTAGCCTGAGCGAGTCGACCGTGACAACACCGTCACCGAGATCCTCGCCCAAGGTCGACCACCAAGCCGCGACCACCTGCTCGAGGGCATCAGAGCCCGTCTGCTCGGAAATCGTCGCCAGGCTTTCCGTCATTGCCGGCGTGGGGTCGACCAGGACACCTCCAATGAGTCTTATGGGGATGTCGCTTGGCCAGGGGCGGGCGTTGAGTTGGTTGAGGAAATCGCTTTCCGGCCTGAGGTCGATCTTGGCCGCGCCAGTGCCGTCTCGCAAGGCGGCCAGGAGTGAGAACTGACGGTCTTCGTTGACGATCAGGTGCTCGCGCAGCTCCAGCCAGATTCTCAATCTAGCCCAATCGGAGCCATGATTGGGTGTGCCGACGAGAATGGCGCCCGCAACGCTGGCACCCGTGACCCGAGGCGTCTCGCCGACAGGATGTCTCCACGCGGTCACGAAATCGCGAATCACCAGCCCCCCCATGCTATGCCCGATGAGAATGATCGGGTGGCTGTCTGGGAGCTGGCCCCACAGCTTCGCGAGATAGGCGGTGCTGCGGTCGATGCCCTGATCGTTGGGATAATGCAGCTCCCAGAGGTCGCAATGCTGTTCTTGCAGTGCGGGGATGAGGGCTTCCCAGATGGTGCCTGGCTCGTCTAGGCCGTGAACGAGCAGGATGCGCGGAAGGCTCGAGGGCGTTGCGTCCGAGAGGTGCTTGAGTCCGTACCAGTCGTCGCGACTGGGTGACATGGCCTCCGGCATCCAGTCTTCGAGGCGATCCTGAACCAGTGTTCGCAGGGCACGTTCCTCGCTGGAATGCGCTTCCGCCCACCAGGTCCAGCCGGAAACCGCCCCCGAGAGCACCAGGACCAGGAGCGCGATCAGGCGCAGCCAGCGCCGTCCGCCGGGGCTTTGGGAGGGATGCGTTTGCCTCATAGGGAGAGTCGCCTGAGTTCGGGGTCGGTTGCGCCTCTTTCCCAAAGCAGGTTGAACTCGCTCCTGAGCCGGCGCGCTTCCAAGGGGGCGTTGAAATCCGCCACGGCCTCCATGGTCTCCGCCAGCCGCCGCCTGATGAAGCCGCGCTCATCCGCGATGAGAAAGGCGTCTAAGCGCTCGCGGTCATCATCGTCGACGCGGCGGATCGCGATCCTCGAGGTCAGGCGACGCGCCAGCTCGACCAGTCTGTGCCCTGATGTCGCGGCGTCCCGTGGATCGAAGACGAGGATCCGAACCGACAGGACCGGCCGAGCTAGCGCCAGCTGCCGGACAGCGTCGAGGAATGCCTCTTGATCATAGATGTTGGATTCCAAGGTGCGTCCAAAGACGAGGAGTTCCCTTCGCGCCTGGCTCGCCAGCAAGGCGCTGATATCGCGAATCGCGGCTATGCGATCGAGTTCGATTGATCCTCTTGAAGTACCGAGCTGAGGGTTCTCGTCGTCGGTCAGATGCATGACTCAAAGCCTCGCTAAGCAAGTGTCCATCAATTGTTTGCCGATGCGAGCGGTGCCGCCCGAAATCCCCCCTAGCCCCCCTTTGCGAAAGGGGGGAAGTTGTTGATGCACGCTTTCTAAGGGTGCTCGCGCCGACTGCCCCACTGAGACATCCCGCCGCTTCGGTCGACCGCTGGAGCCAGCTGCCTGTTGTTTTTTTGTTGCGCACGAGTATCGCGCTTCTGCTTTGGTTTGCCTCATGAATCACCGTGCCTTGGGTGCTAGATGTCGCGGTTTCGGCGCTCGCGTTGTAAATATGTTGCGGAGACCGAAAAAAGTTGCACTTTTGCTCTTCTTGTAGGCTAAAATGCCTGTGTCAAACGAGCGGTCCTGATTAGGTCGTCAGCGCTCCGATAATTTCGCCAGTGAGATTCGCGAGGCGGAAACGTGGCGTTAGCCGAAAGAATCACGACGTGTTGTTTTTTACTGACGTCTGAATCAGCTTAACCCAAAGTCTCCGATTCGATCATCTCCACCCACCTGAACAGGAAAACGAAAAGATGCGCAAACAATTGAAAATCAAAAGCCTCGCTTCGGTGGCGGCCACGTTCGCAGTGGCTACTCTCCTCTCGGCACCTCTCGTGGCGACCGCTAGCGACTACATGATGGAGCACTTCTGGTCCGCGAAGCCCGAAGGGACCGCCTGGGTGACCAACTATGGCGAGTGCTGGCAGAGTCTGCACGGTGCGAACGACCTCGAGCCTTGCGTTCAGCCCGTCGTGCCACAGGAGTTCACCGTTCGCCTGAACTTCGAGTTCGATAAGTACCGCATCGACAACATCGTCAACGACGGCGAGCTGGCGCGTCTCGACGACTACATCGCCAACGTCAATGCGACCCAGGCACGCGAGCAGATTTCGCTGACTGGCCACACCGACGCCAAGGGCTCCGAGGCTTACAACTACCAGCTCGGCCTGCGTCGCGCTCAGACCGTCCAAGAGTACATGATTAGCCGTGGCGTTCCGGCTGGGGATATCGTCTCCGTCGAGAGCCGTGGCGAAATGGACATGCTGCCTGGCGTCGACATTTACTCCGTCGAGCAGCGTCGCGTGAAGATCCTCGCGCAATAAGACAACACTCGCCCGCAGGCGAATCTCCGCGGGCTGTCTTGAGTGCTCTCGATACACTCAAGGCGGCCCGCGGGGCAGAGCGTCCCATCCCACGCCGGATGCTTGATGCTCGCAAGCTAGGATCTATAACTAGAGTCAAGAGAGCTGACCGGCTTTGTTGCTGGTCGCGTTGAGTCCAATGAGCCTCGCCCCCCGACTGGGGCTCATGGGAGGGCCGATCACGCGCATGCGTGACCGGCCTTTTTATTTTTGGCTCCGCCTATTCTTCGACAGGTCCGGTGCCCTGATGCGGTGCTTCGCCACAAGGTCGAATACCCTTGTGCTCAAGCCGTGGGCGGCGAGCGATCTCACCGCTTGCCGGATCATTGGGATCAGACTTGGCGTGCGAGTTCGGCGGCTCGCCCGATGTAGCTTGCCGGGGTCATCGCCTTGAGGTTGGCTTTGGCCGCATCTGGGATGTCGAGGGTGTCGACGAAGGCCGCAAGTCCTTGGGAATCGATGCGGCGCCCGCGTGTCAGCGCTTTGAGCTTCTCATAGGGCTTTTCGACAGCATAGCGGCGCATCAGGGTCTGAATGGGCTCCGCCAGGACTTCCCAGTTCGCATCCAGATCAGCGGCCAAGCGGCCGGGATCTGCCTCCAGCTTGCCGATGCCCTTTTGGACTGACTGGAGCGCGATCGCGACATGGGCAATGCCGACACCGAGATTGCGCAGCACCGTGGAGTCGGTCAGGTCACGCTGCCAGCGCGAGATCGGCAGCTTGCCCGCAAGGTGCTCCAGGATGGCGTTGGCGATGCCGAGGTTTCCTTCCGCATTCTCGAAGTCGATGGGGTTGACCTTGTGCGGCATGGTCGAGGAGCCGACCTCGCCAGCAACGGCGCGCTGTTTGAAATAGCCGACCGAGATGTAGGCCCAGACATCTCGGCAGAAATCGATGAGGATGTTGTCGAAGCGGACGATGGCGTCGAAGAACTCGGCCATGTAGTCGTGCGGCTCGATCTGGGTCGTGTAGGGATTCCAGGTGAGACCGAGCGATGTGACGAAGGTCTCGGCAAACGCCGGCCAATCGACCTCGGGATAGGCGCAGAGGTGGGCGTTGTAGTTGCCGACGGCGCCATTGATCTTGCCGAGCAGGGCGACTTCCGCGATGCGTGCGCGCTGTGCCCGCAGCCGTTGCACGACGTTGGCCATCTCCTTGCCGAGCGTCGTCGGCGATGCCGGTTGCCCATGCGTCCTCGAGAGCATGGGGGTCTCGGCGTAGCGGTGGGCCAGGTCGCGGATGGTATCGATGACCTGATCCGCCAACGGCAAGAGGACTTGGTCGCGCCCGGCGCGAAGCATGAGGCCATGCGCGAGGTTGTTGATGTCCTCGGAGGTGCAGGCGAAGTGCAGGAACTCGCTGACCTTGGTCAGCTCTTCATTGTCAGCAATACGCTCCTTCAGGAAATACTCGACCGCCTTGACGTCATGGTTGGTCGTCCGCTCGATCTCCTTGACCCCTTGTGCCTCGTCAATGCCGAACTCCACGACGATGCTGTCGAGCAGTTGGTTGGCTTGAGGCGAGAATTCGGGAACCTCGGTGATCTCCGGTTGGCGCGCCAGCGCCTGCAACCAGCGGATTTCGACTTCCACGCGTCTGCGGATGAGGCCGTACTCGCTGAAGATGGCGCGCAGGTCTGCGGTCTTGGCCCCATAGCGTCCGTCCACCGGTGAAACAGCGGTGAGGGTGGAAAGCTCCATCGGCATGATTGGCTCCGGCGTGGAAGTGGTTGTGCGGAAGTGGTTGTTCGAGAGGGATGCGTCGATCAGCCAGATTGCAGTTCGATGCTGCGGGCGGCCTTCGCGGCAGGTCGTGATTCCAAGGAGGCGCGCAGCCATGGCTGCGCGCCTGGTTCGCCCTTAGAAAGCGCTCATCAATTGTTTCCCGATTGTGAGCGATCCCGTCCGAAATCCCCCCTGGGCCCCCTTTGCGAAAGGGGGGAAGTTGTTGATGGTCACTTTCTTAGCAAGTGTCCATCAATTGTTTCCCGATGCGAGCGATGCCGCCCGAAATCCCCCCTAGCCCCCTTTGCGAAAGGGGGGAAGTTGTTGATGGACGCTTTCTTAGGCCGCGAGCTTTCTCAAGACATAGTGCAGGATGCCGCCGTTGCGGTAGTAATCGACCTCGTTCGGCGTATCGATCCGCACCTTGGCGTTGAAGGTCTTCACCGAGCCGTCGGTCGCGGTCGCCTTGACCTCGACCTGCTTCGCCTCGCCGTTCTGAAGTCCGACGATGTCGAAGGTCTCGGTGCCGGTGAGGCCCAGAGACTGTGCATTGTCGCCCTTGATGAACTCCAGCGGCAGGATGCCCATGCCGACCAGGTTCGAGCGGTGAATGCGCTCGTAGCTCTCGGCGATGACGGCGCGCACGCCCAGCAGGCGCGGACCCTTGGCGGCCCAGTCGCGCGAGGAGCCGGAGCCGTACTCCTTGCCGGCGATGACGATGGCGGGCGTGCCCTCGGCCTGGTACTTCATGGCCGCATCATAGATGGACATCTGCTCGGCGCTGGGCTGATGCAGGGTCACACCACCTTCCGTTCCGGGCGCCATGAGGTTGCGCAGGCGGATGTTGGCGAAGGTGCCGCGCATCATGACCTCGTGGTTGCCGCGGCGCGAGCCCAGGCTGTTGAAGTCCTTGGGATCCACACCCTTTTCGATCAGATACTTGCCGGCAGGCGAGTCAGGCTTGATGGCCCCGGCCGGGGAGATGTGGTCGGTGGTGATGGAGTCGCCGAGCAGCGCCAGGCAGCGGCCGCCGGTGATGTCTTCGACGGGGGCAACATCCAGGCTCATGCCCTTGAAATAAGGCGGATTTTGGATGTAAGTCGAGTCGGCCGGCCAGTCGTAGGTCTGGCTCTCGGCGGCTTCCAGCGACTGCCAGCGCGCGTCGCCGGAGAAGACGTCCGCATAGGCGCTGGTGAACTCCTCGGTCGTCACGTTCTGCTTGATGGCCTCGAGCACCTCGCCCTGACTGGGCCAGATGTCCTTGAGGTAGACCGGATTGCCGGCGGCGTCAGTGGTCAGTGGGTCCTTGTAGGGATCGATGTCGATGCGGCCCGCGATGGCATAGGCGACGACCAGCGGTGGGCTCGCCAGGTAGTTCATGCGGACCTCGGCGTGGACGCGTCCCTCGAAGTTACGGTTGCCCGAGAGGATGGAGACCGCGCAGAGGTCATTGTCCGCGATGGCCTTGGACACTGGCTCGGGCAGCGGGCCGGTGTTGCCGATGCAGACGGTGCAGCCGTAGCCGACGTTGTGGAAGCCGAGCGCCTTGAGCGGCTCGGTCAGGCCGGCGCGGTCGAGGTAGCGCGTTACCGCCATGGAGCCTGGGCCGAGCGCCGTCTTGACCCAGGGCGCCTTCTTGAGTCCGCGCTCCGCGGCCTTCTTGGCGACCAGGCCGGCGGCGAGCATGACGCTCGGGTTCGAGGTATTGGTGCAGGAGGTGATGGCCGCGACCACGATGGAGCCGTCGGAGATCTCGACCTCCTCGCCGTCGATGGTGGCCTTGGCAGGCCCCTTGTCCGGGATGTTGCGCTCCTTCTTGAGGGCGGCCAGAGCAGCTGGGAAATGGCTCGCCATCTCGGTCAGCGGCACGCGGTCCTGCGGGCGCTTGGGACCGGCCAGCGAGGGCACGACGTCGCCCAAGTCCAGTTCCAGCTTTTCGGAGTAATCGGCCTCGGCCGCATCCGCGGTATGCCAAACGCCCTGCGCCTTGCAGTAGGCCTCGACCAGCGCGATCTGGGCCTCGCTGCGGCCGGTCAGACGCAGGTAATCAAGGGTGATCTGGTCGATGGGGAAGAGGCCGCAGGTGGCCCCGTACTCAGGTCCCATGTTGGCGATGGTCGAGCGGTCGCCCATCGGCAGGGTGCTGATCGCCGGACCATAGAACTCGACGAACTTGCCGACCACGCCGTGCTGACGCAGACGGTCGACGATGGTCAGCACCAGGTCGGTTGCCGTCACGCCTTCCTTCAAGGTGCCGGTCAGCTTGAAGCCGACGACCTTGGGAACCAGCATGGAGACCGGCTGACCCAGCATGGAGGCCTCGGCCTCGATGCCGCCGACGCCCCAGCCCAGCACGCCGATGCCGTTGACCATGGTGGTGTGGGAGTCGGTGCCAACGCAGGTGTCGAAATAGGCTTGGGTGACGCCGTTGAGCGGCTTGGGGAAGATGACCCGTGAGAGATATTCGACGTTGATCTGGTGGACGATGCCGGTGTCCGGGGGCACGACCTTGAAGCCGTCGAGGGCGTTCTGACCCCACTTCAGGAAATTGTAGCGCTCCTGGTTGCGACGGAACTCCAGCTCGGCGTTGAGCGCGAAGGCGTCGTCCGAACCGAAGTGGTCGACCTGAACCGAGTGGTCGATGACCAGCTCGGCCGGCTGCAGCGGGTTGATCTTGCGCGGATCGCCGCCGAGCGCCTGCATGGCATCGCGCATCGCGGCTAGGTCGACGACCGCCGGCACGCCGGTGAAGTCCTGCATGAGGACGCGCGCCGGGCGGTATTGGATCTCCTTGGAGGGTTCGGCCTGCGAATCCCAGTTGCTGAAGAAGTCGATGTCTTCACGTGTGACCGTCACGCCATCTTCGTTGCGGAGCAGGTTCTCGAGCAGGATCTTGATCGAGTAGGGAAGGCGTGCGCTGCCAGGCACGGCGTCGAGCTTGAAGATCTCGTAGTCTTGACCTGCAACCTGCAGCGTGGTCTTGGCGTTGAAGCTATTCGGCATTTAGGGCTCCGGCACATTCTGGGAAATTCGGGACAGCGCGAAATTCTAGCGTTCAGGGCCGCTTTACGCCATATGCTGCGGTGCAATACATGCATTTCTAGCGAGGCTTCGCATCAGACCGACGCGTCATGCCATCGGGATCGCTATCGGAATCGGCATCGCTATCGTCGGTTCGATCCCGATTCCGATTCCGACCCCGATTCCGATTCCGATCCTGGCGGCCTTGGAGGGTCGGACGCTTCATCGAAATTTGACTCATCTGCAAGCATTTTACGCCCTCAAGGATTCTAGAGAGGCGCGCGCAGGCGCAATGAGCTGCCGAGGTTGCTAAGCAAGTGTCCATCAATTGTTTCCCGATGCGAGCGATGCCGCCCGAAATCCCCCCTAGCCCCCCTTTGCGAAAGGGGGGAAGTTGTTGATGGACGCTTTCTAAGGATGCGCGGTCTGAGAGGTGGCGGCCTGTCGCAGCCTCGTCGGATCAAGCGGCGGTTGCGTCGATATAGTGGCGTGCATCTTCCAGCATCTGGCGGTTCTTGAAGAGGAGCTGCAAGCGGCGCCCCCCAACTTGTCGCCACAGCATTGCGGAGCGCACGGCCGCGAGCAGCAAGGCGCGTAAACGGCTCTGGTTGTCCGGGTTGCGCAAGTGGAGCTGATCACCGCGGATGATGATGCGCGGCGAGAGCTGGCTCAGCGTGTTGCTGTAGAGATCCGCGAAGTGGGCGATGAGGCTCGGGTGCAGCAGCGCGAAATGCTCCCGCTTGGTGCCGGCCTCATCGATGCCCTGGCCGATGCGCGCGAGCATGTCCGGCCGCCGCGAGAGGTGCCGCTCCAGCCTGATCACTTGGATGACGTAGCGTGTCAGCTCCAGATTGCGCTCCGGTTGACCCAAGAGCTGAGCGACGATCTGCCGCGCGCCATTCACGACAGCTCCGGGCTCACCGTAGACCGCCTCGACGCTCGTGGCATCGACTTGAAAGAGGCTGTAGATGCAGGGCTCCATCGCCTCGGTATCGGCAGTTCCCTGGTGTGCGATCCGGACCACGCAGTTGATCGCCTGGTAGATGCCGGCGAGCGCCATGATGCGGTCCTGATTGTCGTGTGCCATAAAGCGCTGGTCTCCAACAAGCGAAACAAGAGTTGCCGTCGTCGATCATCGTTTCGGTCAGTCGTCTTCCCTAGGGTGAACAAGCGCAGCGCAGTCCACCAACGCCGACGCGGGATTCGGTGGACTTCGCGCTCGCTCGTCCACCCTACCGGCCTAACTGATGACCAAGGCCGAGTTGCCGTCGTGATCGGCGGCTGCGGCCGTCGGGCATTTGACCCCGATCGGTGGTCTGGACGCAAACTTGGGTCGTAGCGATCTTGGTCGCCGTGATCAGCTCGAGCCTTCGGCTAGGCCGTCCGGGGCCTGGTCGGACCAGCCGCGCTCGATCACCGCGCCCCCCAAGCAGGCCTCGTCCTGGTAGAAGACGATCGACTGGCCTGGTGTCACCGCCCGCTGCGGCTCGATAAAGCGCACCCGGCATCCGTCCTCGGTCGTCGAAACCAGCTCGCAGATCTGCAGCGGCTGGCGATGGCGCAGACGACAGAGACAGCGGTAGGGTAGGGGCGTCGGCGGCCGACCCTGAATCCAATGGGGTCGTAGCGCCTCCAGCCCCTTGGACATGAGCAGCGGATGGTGGCTGTCTTGAGCGACGATGAGGCAATTGGAGATGGCGTCTTTGGCGACGACATACCAGGGCGCCTCGCGTCCCTCCGCGACGCCTCCGATCCCGAGTCCCTGGCGCTGACCGATGGTGTAGTAGGCCAACCCCTGATGCTCCCCGATCCGCTTGCCCTCGGGGGTCTCAATGGGGCCTGGCTCGCGCGGCAGGTAGCGGGCGAGAAAGTCTCTAAAGCGCCGCTCACCGATGAAGCAGATGCCCGTGCTGTCCTTCTTCTCGGCGTTGGCCAGCCCGATCTGCCGCGCAATGGCGCGGACCTCGGACTTCGTCAAGTCCTGGAGCGGAAAGAGCGTATGGGACAGCTGGTCTTGGCTCAGGAGATGAAGGAAATAGGTCTGATCCTTGTCCTCATCGGCGCAGCGGCACAGGTGACTGCCGCCGCTGTCGCGCGTGATGCGGGCATAGTGGCCGGTTGCGATCGCCTCGGCGCCGAGGCTGAGCGCATAGTCGAGAAAGGCGGTGAACTTGATCTCCTTGTTGCAGAGCACGTCGGGATTCGGTGTCCGCAAGGCTTGGTATTCGCGCAGGAACTCGGCGAAGACCTGATCCCAATACTCGGTCGAGAAATTGACCGTGCGCAGCCGGATGCCAAGCCGCTCAGCGACGGCCTGGGCGTCGGCCAGATCCTCGGCGGCGGCGCAATAGCCCGCTTCATCGTCCTCCTCCCAGTTTTTCATGAAGAGGGCTTCGACCTGGTAGCCCTGCTGCAGTAAGAGGTGGGCGGCCACGGCCGAGTCGACGCCGCCGGAGAGTCCGACCATGACGCCTTTGGGGGTGTCTGAGGTGTTTTCGTGATGCATGTTGACCCAGGCGGCCTGGATGATGGTGCTGCATGGCCAAAGCGCGAGGTCAGGGTTCGGCCTTGGATCATTCTCGCGGTGGGTTGCGCGGCAACCGAGGAAGCCGATTCGTTTCGACGATTCAGTCCGAATAGGCCGCGAGCCTCGAGCGGTACCAAAGCCAGGAAGGTTAAACGCCTCCTATCAGCTTGTCGACGCGGCAGCTTGTCGACGCGGCTTTTCTGATCATCGATAACCCCAGGGTGTTGCATGAGCCCGGAGCCATCATCATCTCGTTCCCTCTATCGCTGTGGAGTTCCGAGTCGTGACCGAGTCAAGGAAAGCCTTTGCTTACTGGGTAACGGCCCCCGGTCAGGGGGAGCTGAGGCCCGAGCCCTGGCCTGAGGTCGAGCCCGGCCAGGTCCGGGTGCGCGCCCTGTATGGCGCGGTCAGCCGTGGCACCGAGGCACTGGTCTATCGCGGTGAGATCCCCCCGAGCGAGCACCGGCGGATGCGCGCGCCCTTTCAGGAGGGCGACTTCAGCTTTCCGGTCAAGTACGGCTATTGCAGCGTCGGAGAGGTCGAGGAAGGGTCGGCAGCACTGGTCGGCAAGCAGGTCTTCTGTCTCTATCCGCATCAGACGCACTACGTGGTGCCCGCCGAGGCCGTGGTTCCCCTGCCCGATGCGGTTCCAGCGTCGCGAGCGATTCTTGCCGCCAACATGGAGACCGCCGTCAACGGGCTCTGGGACGCGACGCCCAGGCTTGGTGACCGCATCGCGGTCATTGGCGCGGGGACGGTCGGCTGTCTCGTCGCCTGGCTGGCGGGCAAGATCCCGGGCTGCGAGGTGGAGCTGATCGACGTCGATCCAGGTAAGGCCGAGGTGGCCAAGGCATTAGGCGTGCGCTTCGCGATACCCCAGCAGGCAAGGCGCGAGGCCGACCTGGTGATCCATGCCAGCGGCAATCCTGCCGGCTTGGTGACCGCACTCGAGCTGGCGGGCTTCGAGTCGACCGTGGTCGAGATGAGCTGGCTCGGCACGCGAGCGGCGACCCTGCCCTTGGGCGAAGGCTTTCATCAACGGCGCCTGACGCTGCGCTCCTCCCAGGTCGGCGGCATTCCACCGTTGCAGTCTCCGCGCTGGTCGCTGCGGCGGCGTTTCGAGACTGCGCTGGGCTTGCTGGCCGACCCTAGGCTGGACATGCTCATCACCGGCTCGAGCCCTTTCAGTGAGCTGCCCAGGGTGATGGCCCGATTGATCGAAGATCCCCAAGGCGCTATCTGCCACCGTATCCATTACAGCTGAGAATCATCGTCCTATGAGAGCAATCGTCCCATGTACAGTCTGAGCGTTCGCGACCATTTCATGATTGCCCACAGCTTTCGCGGCGAGGTGTTCGGCCCGGCCCAGCGATTGCACGGCGCAACCTATGTCGTCGACCTGGAGGTGCGCCGGCCTGAGCTGGACGACGACGGCTTGGTGGTCGACATCGGACTGGCGAGCCAAGCCCTCTCGGCCGTGCTCGCTGACCTCAACTACCGCAACCTGGACGAAGACCCCGAGTTTGCGGGCCAGAACACGACCACGGAGTTTCTCGCCCGCATCCTCTTCGAGCGAGTCGGCGAGCGGATTCGCTGCGGCGAGCTGGGGCAGGGCGCCCATGGCCTGACCCAGATGCGGGTGACCCTTCACGAATCTCATGTCGCCTCGGCGAGCTATGAAGGTGATCCGCGCCGGTGACCTCGCCGCGGCTCGACTTTGTCATACCAGGGGATCTCGCCAGCTCGACGGGGGGCTACGTCTACGCGCGCCGAATCATTGCCGGCCTCGCAAGCATGGGCTGGCAAGTGAAGGTCCAGGCGCTGGGCGCGGGCTTTCCGCATCCATCCACGGCTGAGCTGCGCGAGGCGGCGCAGGTCCTCGGGGGCGTTCCCGCCGGTCGCACCCTCGTCATCGACGGTCTGGCGCTTGGCGCCATGCCTGCTGTGGTCGAGGCCTGCGCGGATCGGCTCGATCTTGTTGCCCTCATCCACCACCCGCTCGCCCTCGAGACCGGACTCGCGTCTGCAGAGGCTCAGCGTTTGCGCAACTCGGAGCAACGGGCATTGGGCTGGGTGCGCAAGGTCATCACCACCAGTGCGTCGACCGCACGGGCCTTGGATGCCTACGAGGTCGCTCAGGAGCGGCTGGTCGTGGTCCCGCCAGGCACGGATCCGGCCCCGCTGGCCAAGGGGTCTCGCGGGCCGGATCTGAATCTACTCTGCGTGGCGACCCTTACTCCGCGAAAGGGGCACGCCGTCCTCTTCGAGGCCCTGTCCCGGATCCGTGATCTGCCCTGGCGGTTGACCTGTATCGGAAGCACGACACGGGATGCCGAGCAGACCGCTGTCTTGGAGGCTGCAATCGCCACGCTTGGGTTGGGCGATCGGGTTCGGCTTGCCGGCGAGCTGGACGCGGCCTGCCTTGACGCTGAGTACGATGCGGCGGACGCCTTCGTGCTGGCCTCCTTTCACGAGGGCTATGGCATGGTGCTCGCCGAAGCGCTCGCCCGTGGCCTGCCGGTCGTCTCGACCACGGCTGGGGCCATTCCGCAGACCCTGCCCGAAGCGGCCGCGCTGCTCGTCCCGCCCGGCAACGTCGAGGCGCTTGCGGCGGCGTTGCGCACATTGATCGAGGATCGCCCTTTACGAGCCTCCTTGGCTGCCGGTGCGCGGGCCGCGCGGGCTGGACTGCCGTCTTGGGAGTCGGCGTGCCACGCATTCGCTGCCGCCGTCGGCCAGCCGGGTCGCGCATGCGCCTGAGTTCAGCGCCTTTGCGGTTTCAACCGAGGATCAGCGAATGAGCGCCTTTTCCGCCGCTTGGCTCGCGCTGCGCGAGCCCGCCGATCACGCCGCGCGCAGCCCCGCGCTGACGCGCAAGCTGGCGGATTGGGCAAAACGCAAGGCACGGCTTCGCATCCGGGATCTCGGCGCCGGTACGGGCTCGAATCTGCGCTACCTTGCGCCGCGCTTGGCCGTCGACCAGGAGTGGAGCCTCATTGACCATGACCCCTTGCTGCTGGCCAGGCTCCCAGAGGTGCTTGCGGCGTGGGCGGCGCGTCGTGGGTATCCGGCCAAGCCTGTGGCGGGTGGAATGCAGCTCCAGATCAATGGGGTTGAAGTTGGCGTGAGTTGGACTCAGGCCGAGCTATCGGCACTGTCTCGCGATGATTTCTCCGTCGACGTCGACCTCGTGACCGCCTCGGCCCTGCTCGATCTGGTCTCCCTGGACTGGATACAGGCACTGTCGCGGAGGTGCCGTGACCAGGATTGCGCCGCGCTGCTCGCCTTGACCTATGACGGTCGCATTCACTGGACGCCGACCTTGCCTGGGGACGCGCTGGTCCGTGACCTGCTCAATCGGCACCAGCGCCAAGACAAGGGCCTTGGTGTGGCGCTCGGTCCGGAGGGCGCAATGGCGGCCGCGTCCTGCTTCGCCGCTTTGGGGCTTTCGGCAGCGCTTGAAAACAGTGATTGGCAGCTCGGCACCGACGCCTGCGATTTGCAGGCAGCGATCGCGCGCGGCTGGGCCGAGGCGGCGATCGAGATGGACCCGGCAGCCAATCACAGCATTCGTCCTTGGCTCGAATCACGGCTTGAACGCCTGCGCTCCGGGGCGTCTCGGCTGAGCGTCGGGCACCGGGACCTGCTGGTCCTGCCTTCCGCGGACGTGTCACTGAAGGCCGCAGGAGACCATGGAAGGCTCGGACTCGCGCTGAACGCCAGTGATCTCGGCAAACCGCCCTCGGCCAGCTGATGTCGGGGCGGCAGGAGGCGATCGGCTCATTGTTGCAAGCGCCCGAGCTGCAAGGGGCGAATTCATTCGCCCTCCCGCCAGTGCAAGGGCGGCTAGAGTCGCCCATTGAGGTTTGTCAGACAGCCCTGAGGCGCTGTGCGCACCTCACTCCAAGGTCAGCAGCCAAAGGTCGGAGCTTCCAGCTCGGCTCGACTCGAACACGAGGTGCTTACCGTCGGGGCTCCACTGTGGATAGATGTCGGAGCCGCCTTGGGTGATCTGCTCGAGCCGGTCGCTCGCTTGATCGTAAAGCCAGAGGTTGGCGCGGTGATCCTGACCCCATGCCCAGAAGGCTACTTGGTTGGCGTCCACCGGGGAGAAGACGGCACCACGGTCGCCAATCGTAAGACCCTTGGAGATGATCACTGACGGATCAGCGACAGCTTGACCGTCCCGCAGCTCAAGGTCAGAGACGATATTGGCGTAGGTGAGGCGATCTTCACCGGAACTCCCGCTGATGACCTCTGCCGTGTACGCGATTTGGATACCATCTGGGCTCCAGGCATTCATCTGAACGGCCTGAGGTCCATTCCAGACGTGGATGGTCGGCTCGTCCAGCCCATGCTCGAAGGTCATGAAGTTCTGTATGGTGAGGTTGTAGTCGCCTGAGGGTGCGACCTTGTAAGCGATGGTCGTGCCATCCGGGCTCCACAGCGGGTTGGTCTCCATGGCGGGATCTGAGGTGAGTCGACGGAGATCGCTGCCGTCTGGCCGAATGATCCAGATGTCCCAGTTGTCGTCGATCTCCGCTGCGGCAGCGATGTAGCCTCCGTCAGGGCGCCATGCCGGACAATCGACATGACCTGGCGCACGCACAATGGTCGTCTCAGCTGTGCCGTCGAGCTTGATTGTCTTTAAGCTCTGCGCTGAATTCGTCGGATCGAAGGCCCAGTAGACGAGTCGCTGCCCATCTGGGCTCCATTCAGGCCAGGCGTGCTGATCCGGTCCGCTTGTGAGCTGGCGCGTTTCGCCGCTGCTCAAGCGCAACAGCCAAATCTGGTTGTCCCCACTGCGGTTCGAGACGAAGGCAAGTGTCTGACCATCCGGGCTCCACTTGGCGCCGACGTCTCGTGCCGAATGGTTGGTGAGCTGGGTGAGCCCAGCCTCGCTATCGGCCTCCGGCGTCAGTGCGGAGAAATCCATGGGCAGCTCGACGCGGGCTTCCGAGGCGATGACGGGCGCCGAGATGCGATGACATTCGTAGCAAACCCGAATGTCTCGCAGCGGCACGATGGTCCGTGTCGGAAGCGTCAGCCGTGACGGGAAAGTGAAGGAGACGCCCTCGATGCCGAGCGCATAGCTGCTCTGGTGAATGATCCCCTTCCAATCGACTTCGTAGCGGGATCCGTCCGGACCATCCATTCCCGCCCCATTCACCAATGCCGCCCAGTCATTCTGCTCAGGGGACCGCTCTCCATCCGCATTGCAGGCGCTCCCCTGGGCGAAACAGCCGGCGAAGGCAACTGGGTTGGCGGCTTGCTCGACGCCGGTCGGGAGGTCTTTGGTGACCTCCGCTTGCAGGCTGCCAAGGGGTGTGAGATTCGCGTCGCGCCCGAGGACGAAATCCTGGTCGTCGACGATCGTCCAGTAGGCCTTGTTCAGTGCCAGGGCGCGCTCAGGTGAGGGCATCAGGGCCAGGGTCACATCCTCGTGCAGCGCGGCGAAGGCCTCGGCCCTCGGTTCCCCGTTGTCGTCGAAGAATCGGGCCTCGAGTTCGGGGTTGGCGAGAAACTCGCTCCCAGAGCGCGTGTACATCAAATAGTAAGCGTACTCATACTGCACGCCAGCGCCGTCGATCTCGACCTTTGGCTCGTTCAGTCCAGACGCATCCTTCTGCGTCCAGTGATACCAGCCTCGACGGTAAGCCCCTGCATCCAGCTTGCGAGCGAACGCAAATGTGGTGTCTGTCGTCGCGCCGAGACCCGTGTGACAGCCCATGCAGTAGAGGGTCTCCTCCTGACTTTGAGGGCGGAGGCTACCGTCTCGTGACTCGATGAAGCCCTGATAGACCCAACCTTGCCCGAAACGGCCACGCTCGTAGTCGCCCGGCACCTGCTTGATGGTGTCGTTCTCGTACTCGCGCCGCTCGCCGTCTTCGCGGTCGATGAGCCCTTTGAGTTCCGCATAGTTGTACCAGCTTTGCTTGCGGGCATAGCGCAGCTCCTTCATCCGCGCGGCGGGCTGAACCTTGCCGTCCTCGGTCACATCCAGATAGCGGAGGCTCTGCAGAAACTCCGTGCCCTCCGGGAAGAGACCCGCGGCCAGATGGAGCTGGCCGGCGGCCTGCTGCCGACCAGCCTCGCCCAAGAACGACATG
The DNA here is from genome assembly GCF_010915725.1 of Thiorhodococcus mannitoliphagus. GTDB lineage: Bacteria > Pseudomonadota > Gammaproteobacteria > Chromatiales > Chromatiaceae > Thiorhodococcus > Thiorhodococcus mannitoliphagus. Next base: position 57,007 of record NZ_JAAIJR010000003.1, on the reverse strand, counting down.
TCTCTGCCTTCCAAGGGCGCCCAATCGTAGCGAATAATGTTCGTCCAGCCGAGTTCGCCATCCTTGTTCAAATCTACGGCATAGCGGTTCTCGTCGAGCGGATCGATGGCCACGTCCGCTCGCTTGATCAGGGATTCGACGATCGCGAGATTGACCGCGTAAAGGGTCGGGTCCAGCTCGCCCTCGCGATCGCGGCGGAAGGGCTCCGGCAGACGAATTAGGACATCGGCGGCCGAGCCGTTGGAGGGCCAATAGGTGCCTGGCGTTGGGTAATAGGCGAAGGCCCGCCAGCCTGTATAGCCATTGTCGGGGTCGCGATCGAAGCCCTGCTCGTCGAAGCGGAAGTAAGCATCCGGGCGGTACCCGTCCCAATGCTGATCGCCGTCCAAGTCCCAGGTCGACGGCAGGTCGGCCAAGCGCTGGGCGAGCATGAGGTTCCCTGCCTCGGAGAGGTAGTTGCTGGCGCGCACATAGGCGAGGGCCTCGGCATCCCCGATGCTTCGAGTCTGTGTCGAGCGGTCGTCGAAGAGATTTTCCCAAGGGTTGGTCAAACCTCGCTCGGTCATCTCGTAGGCGAGCTGGAAACTGCTGTCGTCTAGGAAGTTAGGCGACTTGCCGCGCTGGTGGCAGACATAGCAGGGATTCAGAACGCTACCACTTGCGTCCTGAGTGAGCACGTAGCACTGGGGCACGATATAGGCGAAGGGGTTGCGGACCTCTGTGTCTCTGAGGTCCCGCGTCTCGCCGGCAGGCACGCTCTCGGTGGGCTGGGACGATCTGCTCGTTTCGCCGCGCGCCTCGGGGGCGAAGAGGCTCTGGGTGGAAAGGGCCGCGAGCGCGACGAGGCTCAGCGCCATTCTTGTCACGCCCCAGTCCGGCATCGGACGCTTCTCTGTCATGAGTGCACCTAGCTGACGGATCCGCGCTGCGGGCCAGCATTCAGCGGCGCTCGCGGCGTTAATCCTGATTGATCATAAGGGCTTTCAAAGCTACCCCCTTGTGTTCAGATTTGCTGTGAAGATTGCTTTACAGAACGGTGACAAGGCTCGCGGCGCGCATGCGTCGATGAAGCAGGCGTGGCGAGACGCTTCAAGGACATTCCAGCACGTTTCTCGCTCGGAGCCGCGCTGCTGCGGCGAGCTTGCCGTACCTGAGGTTGGCTACAGCCGCGACGTGCGGGTCAGCTTGGCAAATTTGACGCCCTTGAGTCCGCCGATCTCAGCGACGATATGCTCGATCTCGGGCGGGTGGCCCTGCAAGATGATCGTTTCCAGGCAGTTGTCGTGGTCGAGGTGTACATGGGTGCTGCAGAGCACGTGCACTTCCTGACGATGCTGGACGTCGATGAGCTTCTGCGTAAGTTCGCGCTGGTGATGGTCGAAGATGATGACCAGGACCCCGGCAACCTCATCCCCTGCCTGCCAGGCGTCCTCCACCAGCCGTTCGCGGATCATGTCGCGCACCAACTCCGAACGGGAGGCGTAGCCGCGGCTCGTGACCCGGCGGTCGAGTTCATCCAAGAGATTGCCCGGCAGAGAGACGCTGAAGCGGATGGTGTCGGCTGTCTCCTTCATGCTTAGTCCCACTCGTGGATGTGGAAATGGCTGTGCTCGGTGGCCCCGTGGCGGTGACGGTGGCGGTGCACCAGGTTGGCCGCGGTAAGCCGGTCGTGGTCGCTGAGGAAATCCTGGATCGGCCCATCGTAGAGCAGCCGATGGTCCTCGCCGAGCACCAGGCAACGGTCGCCGAACTCGCCGGCGAGGCTGAGATTGTGCGTCGTCACCAGCGTCGTCTGCTTGAGGTCGGCGAGGAAGTCCACCAGCCATCCGGTGCTGCGCGGGTCCATGTTCGCGGTCGGCTCATCCAGGAGCAGGACCTTGGGCTCAAGGATGAGCAGTGCCGCCAGGCAGACGCGCTGCTTCTCGCCGCCGGACAGCCCGAAGGGCGTGCGCTCAAGCAGCGGTGCCACGCCAAGCTCGCCGGCCCAGTGGTGCACACGCCCATCCACGTCATCGAGACCGAGTTGGCGCGGCCCGAAGGCGATCTCGTCGAAGACGGTCGGGTTGAAGAGCATGGTATCCGGGTTCTGGAACAGCAGCACCACCTCGCGGCGAAAACGCTGGTGGAATGCTGCCTCGCGCAATGCCGCGCGGTCGATCACCCGACCGTCGTAGCAGACCGTCCCGGTCGTTGGTGGCAGCAGGCCGTTGAGCACCTTGAGCAGTGTGCTCTTGCCGGTGCCGTTGGCGCCGAGCAGGACGACCTTCTCTTCGCGCGCCAGCCGGAAGTCGATGGCGCGGAGGATCTCCTGGCCCTCTGGCAGGCGATAGCTGACCTCAATCGCCTGGAGCATTGTCGGTCGCATCCGGCTGGAAGAACCCGCGCGAGCGCATGGCGAGCGCGATCTCGCGCGCGTCGTGCTCGGCGCGGTCGAAGAGGTGGACCGCCGCCGCGGCGCTTTGCAGATAGCGCTCGCGCAGCCGCAGTCGGCGCAGCCGGCGGCTCTCGGCCGCGAGTCGCAGATCCTCGAACAAGCGGCGGAAGGGGATGATCTGGCTCAACACCAGCGTCACAAGATAGGTCAGATTCCGGGAGAAGCTGAGTGCGCGCAAGATGTCGATTTTAGCCGCCAGGGTGAAGGTGAGAAAGATCAGGAGATAGACCCTGATATTGACGAGGATTAGGTAGTCGAGGCTGACTGCCTGACCGAAGAGCGCGCCCGCCGCATAGCCGATGCTGATTACGAGGCTGAAGAAGAGCACCGCCCGCAAGGCGCGCCAGCCGATGGTCGGCGCCTGGCGGCCCGCCAACACGGCGACCAGGAGCAGACCGGCCGCGAGCCACCAGGGATTGTGGACCGAGGTTGCCGCGATCACGGCGATGGCGTAGCCGAGCAGCAGCAACCGATCTTTCATCTTGGCTTGCTTCTAGCGACGGCGAAGGAAGCTGACGACCAGCAGGGTCAGCAAGCCTTCTCCGAGTCCGAGGATAACGTGCGGAACCAGGACAGCGGGCAGCGTCACCGACAGGCCGAACGGGAAGAACAGAGGCTGGCCGTCGCTCCTGTGCGCGATCGCCGGCTGCAGGCCGAGCACCACCGCGACCATAGCGGCCGGAACAACGGCGGCGAGCCAACCTGCGGCAAAGAGGCCCGCCCGTTCCCAACGGGGTGCCAGCAGCCGGTACCCCAGGCAGGCCGCGACCGAACCGCCGAGTCCCATCGCGAGCGCGTTGACGGGCAGCACGGTGACACCGCCAGCACCGAGCACCAGTGCCTGCAGCAGCAGGACCAGCGACACGACGGCGAAGGTCAGCCAGGGACCGAAGATCACAGCGAGGATGCCGATCCCAGAGGCATGTACCGAGGTCCCGCCTGGCAGCGGCAGCATCACGGACATGAGCACGAAGGCGAGGGCGGTGAGTACGGCGAGCCGCGGCAACAGCGTCTCGTCGACGCGGCGGCGCAGCTCACGCGCTGCATAGACCCAGCCCCCGGCTGCGAGCGCATAGGCCGGCAGATAGGTCTGTGGCGAGAGAAAGCCGTCGGGGATATGCATGGGTCAGAACAGCGCCGAGATCGAGAAGATCAGCCGATAGTTCTCCTTGCCTTCCGCGCCCTGCTGCTCGTCATCCTCGTTGAGGTCTGTCGCGATCGGCAACTTTACGCCAAAGGCGAAGCTTACATTATTCCAATAGGCGCGGACGCCGGGCGTCAGGTAAAGAATTTGACCACCGGTGCCGCGCTCTGCCACACCATCCTCCTTGTCGCGCCCGAGGTGGAGATAGTTCAGCTCGCCCAAGAGGTCGAGGCGGAAACGGTGCTCTGGGTTCACGTAGGCCTTGTAGATCGCAGCGGTGTTGAGGCGGAATTCGTCGCCGAACTGGCCGGTGAAGGTCTCGCCCCCGTGAGCAGGATCGGCGTCGTAGGTATTCTTCTGGAACCAGAGGTTGGCGATGTCGAAGTTCAGTGTCCAGCGCTCGCCCAGCATCTTGCTGGCCGTTGCGCCGAGCGTAAAGGTCGGCTCGCCGAAGCCAGTTGACTTGCCCTTGTCGATGTTGCCGTCGCGGTCGCGCAGGTTGGGGTTGCCGGTCGGCAGCGTTGCCCCAGCATAGACCGTGAAGTGCCAGTCCTCCAAGTCGTCGAGGCTCTCTCTTTCCGGGACCAGCTTGAATCCCTCGTCGTACTTGAAGCCAAGGGTCGCGTTGACCGCGGCATCGGCCCAGCCATGGGTGTTGAAGAAGTCGTTCTCGTCGACCTTTTCGTGGTAGGGCAGGAACGCATAGAGCGATAGCCAGGGCTTCACCCCGTAACCGAGCCCAAGCATCCAGAAGTTACTGAATTCGGCCTCGTCGTCCCTCTCGGGTGTGTAGGTCTTCCAGTCCGCGTAATCCATCTTGAAGTAGGTGAACACCTTACCCTCGGGCAGCGTGGCCGACGAGGACTGCTCCAGGGGCGCACCAGGGCCCTCAAGCGAAGCAGCGCCGAGACCGGCGACACCATGGTGCGCGGTTGCTGGCAGCGCCACCAAGGCGAGCGCGCTGCCAAGTGCAAGGCGACGGTTATTCATGATCGTCTCCTAACGAATAGTGACCAGATGCCGAAGATGCCAAAGATGACCGAGAGGCCGAGCGAGATGCCTGCGATGGTGCCCAGCCCGGCCGAGGGCGCCGACGACTCGCCATCGGGGGTCGCTGCAATCGTGAAATCGCCGCCGTGGCCATCCTCCGAGAAGGCGCGCACGCGCCAGTCACCCGAGCGGTCGGGCACAAAGGCCAGACGGCCATTCGCGTCGGTCCGCCCGGCGAGGAAGGGCACGCTCTCGGCGGGCCGATAGACCTCGGTGGACTCGTAGCTGAAGGGGCTGCCGTCCGCATAGCGCAGCTCGACGATGACGGCGCTCCCGGGCTGCGCTGTATGAATCAGGCTGTGCGCCTGCAGCGTGCCGGCGAGCAGCGCTGCCGGTAGGGCGAGGAGGCGTCTCACTTGTCGCTGCCGAGTGCGAAGGTCAGCGCCGTGGTATGGACGACCTCGTCGGCCTCGGGGCCGGCGTAAGGCGTTCGCGTGGAGGCTTGGATCAACTGCAGGCCACCGTGTTTGACGCGAACATTCAGGGTACCGTCGGCACCCGTCTGGCCGCGGGGCTTGCCGTCGTAGCTGACCGTGGCGTCGGCCACCGGCTGTCCGTTGGCGAGGACGCGCAGGGTCAGCTTGTCCCCATCCTTCAGGGCGAGAGGATTTTCCGCGGGCACGATTTCCAGCGGGGTCGCCAGGGGATTGGCCGCCCCAGATCCCCAGCGGGCGATGTGCTTGACGCTCTCGAAGCTCTGCCAGCTACCCAGTGGCGAGGCGGCTTCGGTCTTCTTGAGGTTCTTGGTGCCGGCCGTGGTCTTGGTCCAGTAGCCGCTGGACGTCAGCACGTAGAGGACGGCGCAGTCGCCCTCGATCTTGACGGGCGAGCCGCCCCCAGTCTTCGCGGGATGGCGGCCACCGGCCGCGTCCAGACAGACGACCGACTTGACGATGTCGGGGGCGTAGGCAATCTGCCGCATCCCCTCGTGAGACACGCGGGGGTGGTGGCCGTAGAGGAGTTGGTAACCGCCCGCTTCGGGTTCGACCCAGAGGTCATGCGCGACCGCGGCACTCATCCCCGCCGCGCAACCGATGCCGAGTAGGAAGCGTGTCTTCAAGCTCATCATGGGTGCTACCTCTGCAAGAATTCAGCGCAGAAAGTAACACGGAAAAATAATTAGTGATACTCCGAAACATCGCTCCAAGGACGGAGCATTCGGGTTCGGTGGGACGACGGTATCGGTCTCGAACCGACGATAGCGATCCCGATCCCGATAGCGATCCCGATGGCATGACTCGTCGGTCTGAGGCTAAGCCTCGCTAGGAGTTTCCAGACAGCTTCTCAGATGTTTGTCTGGCAGCCCCTCAGCGCAGCGGTGAGACGCCACTCACCCGGTTGCCGGCTGGAAGCCGGCGCTCCCAACAAGTCGGCGTTGGTTAGAGCGCCGACTCCACCTCAAAACCCACCATTGTCCGACGCTCGCGGCTGAACTCCACGCCGATGAGATGGATCGGTCGGCCCTCGGCACGGTACTTGTCCGCATAGCCCTGATTCTTGATCTGTTGCAGGGCACGCCCCTCCGATGCCAGCTCGACCACCTTGAACTCGAACAGATAGACGTTGCCGTTGAAACGCAGCGCCATGTCCAGCCGTCCGGCGTTGCTGCTGTCCTCCGGCGTCAGGTCCAGCCCCAGGGAGGCGAAGTAGGCGTAAAACACGCTGGCGTAGTAGCCCTCGTACTGGGCGATCGGGTTGTTGCGGTACCAGTCGTGCGGGATGCTGGCGAAGAAGGCGCGAAACAACTGCTCGATGCCAGTGAAGTCGTTCTCCAACAGCAGCTCGTACAGACGGCTCGGCCGCAGCGCCGGTTGTTCGGGTAGCGGGACAATCTGCTCCAGCAGCGCGCCGGTGAGACTGGCCTGGACCTCCAAGTTGGGATAGCGCAGCTGGTATTCGATCAAAGCGCCGAGCTGGCGAACGGAGTCGATGGTGAGATAGCCGGTCTGGAACAACAGCGCCTCGGTACCGATGCGCTCGACATCGAAAGTCGAGAGCAGTGCCTCGCTGGCGAACCGCTGGCCGAGCCGGGGCAGAAAGACCTGGCGCTGCACCAACAGATCAATCAAGAACGTCGGCGTCGCGGTCTCAAACCACCAGGGGCGAAACTGGCGCTCCTGGAACAGGAGCAATACATCGAAGGGGTTGTAGACCGCTTCGCCGGTCCAGTTGTAGCCGTTGTACCAGGCGCGGATCTGCTCGCGGTCGAGGCCATCGAGTTCCGGAGCGAAGACCGCGTCGAGATCGGCCTCGGTATAGCCGCAGATGGCCGAATATTCGGACGAGACGGTGATATCGCGCAGGTTGTTCAGGCCAGAAAACAGGCTCACCTTGCTGAATTTGCTCACCCCGGTCAGGAAGGCAAAGCGAATATGGGCATCGGCGCCCTTGATCACGGAGTAGAGATTGCGCAGCCCGTCGCGGAGCTGGCGGGCGGTATCCGTCTCGGTCAGATTGTCCAGAATCGGTTTGTCGTACTCGTCCACCAGCACCACCACACGCTCGCCGGTGTCTGCATGGACGTTACGCAGCAAATCGCCAAAGCTTCCAGCAATATCCAGGCCGGGATGGATCGCCACGCCGAGCGCTTGGCTATTAATGCGCAGCAGGTCTTCGATGCGCCGATCCAACTGCACCCGCGAGGCCATCACGCCTTCGGCAAAGCTCAGGCGCACCACTGGATAAGGCCGTGTCCAGTCCCAGCGGGTCTGGGCGTGCAGTCCATCAAACAGCGGCGCGTTGGCGCTGAACAGTTCCGCCAGGGTATCAAGGAACAGCGATTTGCCGAAGCGGCGCGGGCGCGACAGAAAGTAGTATTTGCCCTGTTCGATCAGCCGCAGCGCAAAGGGGGTCTTATCGACGTAGTAATACCCGCCCTCGCGGATCTCGCTGAAGGTCTGGATGCCGATGGGCAGGCGTTTGCGGTTCATGGGCCGAATTCCATGAGCATTCCGTGGTCATTCTAGCGCCGAGGCGAGGGTTGGACGACACGCCCCGCGATGATTCGCGGCGGGGTCTGGGGGCTGCGGACAGGCATTGGGAGCCCTCACTGCTTGCCGAGCACATGCCTGGTCCGTCCCATCATCCGACTGGCGTATTTTATCGCCTTTGGCTGCCGATCCTCTAATGCAGCCGCATCGGCGCTTGTCGGTGATGACTGGGCTCGCTGCTTTCCAGGGTGTCCCCGCGCAGGTCGAAATCCCAGAGGATGTCATCACCCATCTTGAACAGCTTGTATGGCGGTCGCCGACAAGCGCGCATGGTCTCGGATGCGGGCAGGCTGAGCCCTGGTCGACCGGCACCGATGATGACGGGTGCGGTTGCGATCTGGAGTCGATCCAAGAGTCCGGCCTTCATCCAGCGCGAGACTGTCACGCCGCCGCCTTCGATGAAGAGGGAATGCAGCCCGCGTCGAGTCAGTGCCTCGAGGACAGCTCGCAGATCAAGGCCGCGACCCTGACGGGGTGCCGCGATGAGCTTGCGCCCGAGTTCGTCATGGGAGATTCGATCCGCGCAGCAGACGAGTAGGGTTTCTGCGTCGGCATCGCTGAAGATGCGTTGATTGCCGGAGAGGCGCCGTTCGGTATCGATAACGATTCTGACAGGATTGGGACCAGCTACTAGACGAGTCGTCAATCGGGGATCGTCAGCGGCTACCGTGCCGGCGCCGACGACGATGGCGTCGCAGAGCGCCCGCATGCGATGCAGATGGGTTAGGTTCTCCTTGCCGGTGACGTAGCAAGAGTCACCCGAGCGGGTGGCGATCTGGGCGTCGATGCTTTGCCCGAGATGACCCACCACGACAGGGTGCTCCGATTGCGCGGCGAGGACGGGGAGGTAGAGTTCGACGAAATCCAGCGCCTCTGGAGGGAGGCCAGGACCGGCGTCGAACTTGTCTCCGCGCCAGACGAGCGCGGCATTGGCGTCATCCGCGCCCGTGATCTCAGGCTGGGTGTCCCCGAAGAAGCTAAGGCCAAAGGTCGGGGAATGTTCTCTGAGCCGATCCCGTTGGCCACGCGCAGCCAAGAGCAGCGTCCAGATCCTGTCGAGGCTTGGCTCAGTCATCTGGTGCTCAAGTCTCCATTGCCTGGCGCTGGGACTCCGTGCACCCTATGGATCATCGTCATCGCCATAAGCTCCTGTTTTGCGATGTGCGTTTGGTGCCTTTACCCAATTCCAAGAAAACCTTGCCATGGATCGCCGACGGGCACTCGCCGCTTCGGACTACTCGGTGAGGCCACCAGTCTGGGGATCGACGCTGAAGGCATGGCCTGTCTGACCTCGTGTTTCGGGGCCGAGGAGGGCGATGTAGGCGGGTGTGATGGTCTCCGGCAGCGGATTGGTGTTTGGATCTTCACCAGGATAGAGGGTCGCACGCATGGTCGTGCGCACCACTCCCGGATCGATGCTGTTGACGCGCAGGACGCCGTTCTCGCTGGTCTCTTCCGCGAGCACTTGCATCAGCCCTTCGATCCCGAACTTTGCGGCGGCGAACGCCCCCCAGTAGGCCTTGGCGGTGCGCCCGACGCGGTCCGATGTGAAGATCACGGAGGCATCCTTGGCGGCGCGCAGCAGCGGCAGACAGGCCTGGGTCAGCATGAAGGGGGCAGTCAGGTTGACCTTGATGACGCGCGCCCATTCGTCGGAATCGTAGTCGTCGATACGGCTCAGGTAGGGCGCGAATGCGGCGCAGTGCACCAAGCCGTCGAGTCGGCCGAAGGTCTCGCCGATGATGTTGGCGGCGGCGATGAAATCGGCTTCGGTCGCTCTCTCGAGATCCAGGGGGAGGATGGCCGGTTCGGCATCGCCGTGCGCGACGATCTCGTCGTAGACCGGCGTGAGATCCTTCTCTTTGAAAGAAGAAAGAATGACGGTCGCTCCGGCGGCCGCACTGGCCAGCGCAACCGCACGGCCGATGCCTTCCAGCGCTCCTGTCACCAGAATGATGCGTCCATTCAGGGGCTTGCCGTCAGCTTGGGTTTGATCCATTGATCAGTCTGCCTCTCTATAGGATGTTTGCCTTTGTCAATCTGCCAGCCGCGCGGCCCTTGCCGCGAGCTGATCGGCTGGCGTGACATTCTAATCCGAAGCAGAAGGCAACTGCGTCACCTTAGAAAGCGTCCATCAACAACTTTCCCCCTTTCGCAAAGGGGAGCTAGGGGGGATTTCGGGCGGCATCGCTCGCATCGGGAAACAATTGACGGACACTTTCTCAGGTTGGGCAAGGAACGCTGCCGAAGCTGACTCAGACGTCGCCACCGGGCGGTCGGCTCCACGTCCCAATCGCGGGGAGGCGGGCATGAAGATGCCTCGCGGCGCGCGAAGTCGAGCGGTTGCGACAACCAGCCTTGCCGTGCCAGCGGTCTCAACTTGGCAGTGGCCGCACCCCTATGTGTCGTCGGTTGTCTCGCGGGTATTGTCGGACTGCACCGACAAGATGCCGGAGTCGGCGCGGGAGATCAGCCAATAGGCGATGCCGAGGCCGAGGACCATGGCGCCGATGCCGATGAGGTCCAGCGCCGAATACTTCTCCATGTCCAGAACGATGATCTTTCGAGCGATCGCCATCAGCGCCGTCGCCAGGACCAATTTGACCGGAAAGACGTCGGTGCGGATGTAGAGTGTGATGTTACTGAAGATCTCATAGGCGATGAGGACCGCGAGAAAGGCCCCGAAGGTCTGAATGATGTCGGGGATGATGAAGTAGGGGGCCTGTGCGAGCTTGAGATACACCGTTCGCATCACACTGACGACGCCCTCCAGGATGACCAGGACCATGGCGATCGCCATCGCGTAGGCGGCGATCCGCAGGATCCAGTGCAGCGCGCGCAGGACGGGGTCAGTATCGTCCGAGGGTAACTCCGCATGGGGCTTGGGGTGGTGAATGCGCATCATCGACTCCTCTCTCACTCGGTGGCGAAATCAGCTTCTGCGTCGACCAGAGTGGCTCGGCAAGTTAGGCCAATTCGGTGTCTGCGACAACGGCAGCTCGCCCAAGAATTTCGGGGCTGCGTGGCGAGGCTCCCCGGATTTTTCGCGCTCCACCGCCTGGTCCAGGCCAAGGTGTCCTAGGCGACGGCCAGTTGGCTTGCCCCCGGCTGGTCCCGAGGCTCAGACCCGAGCAGCGCCTCCGCGCGACTGAGCGCCAGATCTCGACTCTGGACCCAGTTCTCCTCAGGGATCGAGTGCGGCAATCCGAGTCGTTCGAGGCGTTGTTTGACATCGCCCGTGGCGCCTACGATGACGACGCCGCGACCGGCTGAGACGTCTTCCAGGATCAGCTTCTCCAGGGCAAGCGAGGAGGAGACACCCAGTACGGGAACGTCGGTGAAATCCATGACCAGCACCTGGTGCGGTTCCAGGACGGCGTGCTGCCGTGCGATCGCCTTGGCGAGACCGAAGATGAGCGGCCCGCCGAGCGAGAAGAGCAGGATGCGGCCGTTGGAACGCTCCATGACCGTCTGCGCGTCTGGGCTGAGGCTGCCGGCCCGCTCAGGGTCCTTGGTGGCCTGCACCGACTGGCTCTGCAGCTTGCTGAGTCGGTCGATGGTGAGGACGTTGGCGATGAAGACGCCCACGGCGACGGCGGTGATGAGGTCGACGAAGACAGTCAGCCCGATGACGCCGTACATGATGGCGGCGGCCTTGAAGGAGACGCGGTGCGCGCGCTTCAGGAAGGACCAGTCGACGATGTCCAGACCGACCTTGAGCGCGATCCCGGCGAGCACCGCCAGCGGAATCTGGGCGGTCAGTCCGCTGGCCCAGAGCACCACGACCATGAGGATGGCCGCGCGTGTGATGCCGGACAGCGCAGTGCGCCCCCCGGTCTGGATGTTGACCACCGTCCCCATGGTGGCCCCAGCGCCTGGAATGCCGCCGAAGAGTCCGGACGCCAGGTTGCCGATCCCCTGACCGACGAGTTCTTTGTCAGAGCTGTGCTCCTTGCGCGTCATGCTCTCCGCGATCACCGAGGTCAGTAGGGCGTCGATGCTCCCCAGGACCGCCAGCACCAGGGCGTCGATGACCATGAGTTGCCACTGCGCGGCAGTAAAGACGGGCACCTGGAGCGAAGGCAGCCCGCTGGGGATCTCGCCGATGCGCCGGATGTCGAGGTTTCCGAAGGCGTAGAAGGAGACGAGCGTCCCGAGCACCAGGGCGAGCAGCTGAGGCGGGAGGAACTGCTTCAGCCGCTTGGGAAAGAAGAGGATGAGGGCGACCGTGAGGGCCGCCAGCGCGGTCTCGGCAGGCTTGATGTTGGCGATCAGCTCGGGGACGGAGGTCAAGGTGCCCATGACGCCGCCCGCCGGGGTCGCATGCCCCAGGAAGGGACCGATCTGCAGGATGACCAGGATGACGCCGATCCCCGTCATGAAGCCGGAGATGACGGTGTAGGGCATCAGGGTGACGTACTTGCCGAGCTTGAGCACGCCGAAGAGGATCTGAAAGACACCCGCCAGCATGACGACGGTGAAGGACATCGCCATGCCTTGATCTGGATTGGAGGCGATGAGGTTGGCGATAATGGCGGTCATCACCACCGTCATGGGGCCGGTCGGCTCCGAGATGAGTGTCGGCGTGCCGCCGAAGAGTGCGGCGAAGAGACCGACGAGCACAGCGCCGTAGAGCCCAGCGGTCGGTCCGGCCCCGGATGCCACGCCGAAGGCGAGCGCCATGGGTAGGGCGATGATGGCGGCCGTGACGCCGCCGAAGAGGTCACCGCGAAGATTGTCGAATCGAATTTCGTTGAAGATGCGCATCGCCGGATACCGGTCTGCTAGTCAGATTCTAACCATCAAAGCCCGACTGAGGCATTGATTCAAAGTGATATTTTTGATGAGTTCGATCGACTTGGATCAATGATTGGGGTGCTGAGATGGGACTTTGGGTTTCGCGATAGAATAATCTAGACAGGGACTTAGCTCGTTTTCCTCCGCCCTGTCCCAAGGCTCCCCGCGTTCGGACCTGAAAGGCGTCTGACACGCTGATTCTGCGCTCGCGTTGCTGCTTCCCTTGCTTTCCGTACCCTAATCCTTATCAATGGGGCATCTGGGCAGCGAGTTGAATGCCCTTTTTGGCTCTTATCGAGCAGCGCAAGTCTTTTGGCGAACGGTCTGGGCTCATCGCTTGAGCCGCACCCGTGGGACTATTTCTGGTGGGGCTCTCAGCGAGGGATTCATGACGATTGCATGGCGGCTACTTGGCTTCTGTGGACTCTGGCTCATCTTCACCGGCTGGAATCCGGGATCTTGGATGATCGGGGTCCCCAGTGTGCTGCTCGCGACCTGGGCCTATGGCCAACTGGTCGGCGATTCGCGTGCGCCGAGCGCCGCTCGAACACTGGGTTTTGTCCTCTTCTTTCTGCGGGAGTCCGTGCGTGCCGGGGTCGACGTCGCGAGCCGCATCCTGCGTCCGCGCATGCGGATCTCGCCCGGGTTTCAAACCTATCGGATGCGGCTTGCCGATCCATCCGCCCGAGTCCTCTTCATCGACAGCATCAGTTTGCTGCCAGGCACGCTGAGTGCTGACCTGGTCCACCGGGAAGAGATCCGGGTGCACGCCTTGGATGCGACGCTCGACCTGGCGCCCGAGCTGGCGGACCTCGAGCGGCGGGTCGGGCGTCTCTTCGGAGAAGAACTGACGAAGGAGAAGCACGGCCATGTCTGAGATATTCACTGCAGCCGCCGTGGTCTTGGTGCTGACCATGGCGGCCGGCCTGGTGCGGGTGGTCGTGGGGCCAACGCCGGCTGATCGCATGATGGGCGTGCAGCTGATCGGGACGACGGGGATCGCCGTCCTGCTGCTCCTGGGCTTCGCCTTCGAGATGCCGGCGCTTGCGGATGTCGCCCTGGTGTTCGCCCTGCTCGCGGCCGTCTCGGTCACCGCGCTCACTCGGCGTCGGGTTGGACAGGATCGCAGCTGATGGAGATCCTGCTCGAGACAGTCTCGCTCTTGCTCGTCGGCGCAGGGGCCTTTTTTTTCGCCGTCGGCACCCTCGGGCTCGTGCGACTGCCTGATCTCTTCTGCCGACTGCACGCCTTGACCAAGGCCGACAATCTGGGGCTTGGGCTGGTGATCGCCGGGCTGCTGCCCTGGGCGGCCGATCCCTTCTTGGCGTTGAAGCTGGTGCTCATCTGGCTGCTGGTGATGCTGAGCGGGGCGACCGGATCTTATCTCATCGCCAAGCGTGCGCTGCGCGGCGATGGGGAGGACCTGCTCGAATGACAGCGGGCCTGCTGCTCCTCTTCGATCTGGTCTTGGTCACGACACTGGTGGGGCTGGCAATCGCCGCGCTCATCAGCCCGGACCTGCGCCGGGCTGTCATGCTCTTCATCGCCTTCGGGCTTTGGTTGGCCTTGGTCTGGGCCCGCCTGCGCGCGCCCGATGTCGCCTTGGCCGAGGCGGCCATCGGGGCTGGTCTGGGCGGAGCCTTGATGCTGGCGGCGGCGCGACGTGCCGCGCGTCGGGCGTCGGCCAATGGGGGCATTGATGCGGAAGGAGGAGAGGCATGAAAAGCGCTGGGGGGCTCGTGATCGGAGCCTTTGTGCTGCTGCTTGCGATCTGGCTGCTCTGGGTGGTCCAGACTGCAATCGACATTGGCGCTGGGCCGCGCCTGGCGGAGCAGGCATTCGCTGGGCTTCCGGCGACTGGTGTCTCGAACCCGGTCACCGCTGTGCTCCTGAGCTACCGGGGCTACGACACCTTGCTGGAGCTGGCCGTCCTGCTGGCGGCCCTGCTTGGCATCTGGTCGCTCGGGGCCGCATCGCCAGGCTTTCAAGCGGCGGGGGCCGTCTTGCAAGGTATGGTCACACTGGTCGTACCCCTTTTGATCCTGGCGGGCGGCTATCTCCTCTGGGTCGGTGGGCATGCCCCGGGCGGGGCCTTTCAGGCGGGCGCCTTGCTCGGGGCGGCGGGCGTCGTCATGCGCCTGGCCGGCGACGAGCGGGCCGGACTGCCGCCGCTCGCGGCACAGCGCTGGCTGGTCGTGGCGGGCGTTGCGGTCTTCGTGCTGGTGGGGATCGCGACCATGGGTCTGGGAGCGGGTTTTCTCGCCTATCCGATCGGCTGGTCGAAGTGGCTCATCCTCGCCATTGAAACGGCGGCGACGGTCGCGATCGGAACCACCCTAGCGGCGGCCTATGTCGGCGGCCGCCCCTGGTCCCATGCGGACGTGAGCGGGCAGTCCTGATGGCTCAGCTTCTCTATGGCGGCGCGGGCGTCGTCCTCTTCGCCCTGGGCCTCTGGGCCTTCTTGGTCTACACCCCGTTACTGCGCAAGTTGATCGCGCTCAACATCATGGGCAGCGGCGTCTTCCATCTGCTGATCGCGATTGCGGAGCGCGGCGAGCTTCCACCCGATCCAGTGCCGCACGCCTTGGTGCTGACTGGCATCGTGGTCGCGGTCAGTGCCACGGCGCTGGCACTGGCGATGGGCAGGCGGCTCGAGGAGGACGAGGGTGGTCGATAGTCTGGCGCTGGCCGTCTCCGTGCCTCTCGTCGGTGGCCTGCTCGCGACGGCGATACCAAAGCGCGCCCAGGCGCTTGGTCTCCTCGCCTCCCTAGTTGCCGTGATCGCCGTCGCATGGGTGCTGGTCGGCGTCTGGCAGGAGGGGAGCCTGCGCTCCGAACTTGGCGGCTGGGCGGCGCCGCTCGGGATCGCACTGGTCGCCGACGGGCTGTCGGCGGCGCTCTTGGCGATGGCCGCGCTGGTCGCGCTCGGGGTCGGCGTCTATGCCACGGGGTATTTCCGTCGGGGCGATGCGGCCGCGCATTTCTGGCCCCTTTGGCTGCTCCTGTGGGCGGCGCTGAACGGCCTGCTGCTGGCGGCCGACCTTTTCAACATCTATGTGACGCTGGAACTACTGGGGCTTACGGCCGCAGCCTTGGGCGCCTTGACCGGCTCGGTCGAAGCGGTCAGCGCCAATCTGCGCTATCTCCTGGTCGGGCTGCTCGGGTCCATGACCTACCTGCTGGGTGTGGCGCTGCTCTACACGGCCCATGGCACCCTGGATCTGGGGCTGCTGGCCGCCGTCATCCAACCTGGGCCGGTCGCTGCCTCGGCCCTAGTGCTCATGACCGCCGGTCTGGCCCTCAAGGCCGCGCTCTTTCCGCTGCATTTCTGGCTGCCGCCGGCACATGCCAACGCGCCGGCGCCGGTGAGCGCAGCCCTATCCGCCTTGGTCGTCAAGGCCGCCTTCTATCTCATTCTGCGGCTCTGGCTGGATGTCTTCGCGCCCGTCGTCACACCCTGGGCCGCGAGTCTCATGGGGCTGCTTGGCGCCATGGCGATCATCTGGGGCTCCTGGAGGGCGCTTCGGTCCGAGCGGCTCAAGCTCCTGGCCGCCTATTCGACGGTCGCGCAAATCGGCTATCTCTGCCTCTTTATTCCGCTCTTGCAGGCGCTGCCGCCGGGATCCGAGCGGGACGATCTCTTCGTCGCCCTGGTGCTGATGGCGCTGACCCACGGATTGGCGAAGGCGGGGCTCTTCCTGGCGGCCGGCTTGGTCCAACGTGACGCGGGGCACGATCGCATCGACGACCTCGGCGGCACGGCCCAGAACATGCCGGCGACGACCTTCACCATCGCGCTCGCGGGAACGGCGCTGATCGGGCTGCCGCCCAGCGGCAGCTTCATCGGCAAGTGGATCCTTATGACCAGCGCGATCGAGAGCGGACAGTGGTGGTGGATCCTGGTGATCCTGGTCGGCACCCTGCTGGCAGCGGCCTACGTCTTTCGGGTGCTGAGCCGCGCCTTCAACCTGGAGCCCACACCGCGGCGGTTCGTCACCCAGGCGCGCACTGAGGTGCCGGCCCTGCTGCTGGCCCTGGCGTCCGTGGCTGTGCTGGGACTGGCCGCCGATTCCTTGTGGCGCCTGCTCGGCATGGGGGAGGGTGCATGAGCCTGGAGAGCCTGCTGCCGGTCAGCATCCTGCTGAGTTCACTGCTACCCGGCGTCTTCATCTTCCTGGTGAAGGAGGAGAGCCACATCCTGCGTGGTGTGCTCAACATGGCGGGCGCCCTGATCAAGCTCTTGCTGGTCGGCGTGATGATCTGGGGCGTCTATCGCGGCGAGGTCTATGAGACCCGCCTCACGCTGGCGCCCGGCCTGGACCTCGTCCTCGCGGCCGACGCGCTCTCGGTCCTCTTCGTGACCCTCTCGACAGTGCTCTGGCTGGTGACGACCATCTACGCCATCGGCTATTTGGAGCACTCGCCGAACCGCAGTCGCTTCTTCGGCTTCTTCAGTCTATGCGTCTCGGCGACCGTGGGTATCGCGCTCGCGGGGAACCTGCTGAGCTTCGTGATCTTCTACGAGATCCTGACGCTGGCGACCTATCCCCTGGTCGCCCACCGAGGGACACCTGACGCCACGCGCGGCGCCAAGATCTACCTGGCCTACACCATGAGCGGCGGCGTGCTGCTGCTCGTCGGCGCAATCTGGCTGCAGGCCATCACTGGACCCGTCGACTTCACTCAGGGCGGCTACCTCGGGGTGCTGTCTGAGGGGCTGCATGGCCCATTGGTCGCTGTCTTTCTCCTGCTCCTCGCCGGGCTCGGCGTGAAGGCGGCCATCGTGCCGCTCCACGGTTGGCTCCCGCAATCCATGGTGGCGCCGGCGCCCGTCAGTGCCCTGCTGCATGCCGTCGCCGTGGTCAAGGCCGGCGCCTTCGGCATCCTTCGGGTGGTCTATGACGTCTATGGTGTGGGGCTCGCAGACCAGCTCGGGCTGCTGACCCTGCTCGGCATCCTCGCCTCCACGACCATCATCTATGGCTCGATCCGGGCGCTCTCGCAGGACGGGCTCAAGAAACGGCTGGCCTATTCGACCGTGAGCCAGGTCTCCTATATCGCGCTGGGTGCCTCGATCCTCGGCCCCATCGCGACCATTGGCGGCATGGTTCACCTGGTCCATCAGGGCATCATGAAGATCACGCTCTTCTTCTGCGCCGGGAACTACGCCGAGACCCTGGGTGTGCACAACGTCAGCCAGATGGATGGGGTGGGGCGCCGCATGCCCTTGACCACGCTGGCGTTCAGCGTGGGTGCGCTGGGCATGATCGGCATCCCGCCGATCGCGGGTTTCGTGACCAAGTGGTACCTGGGCCTGGGCGCCGTCGAGGCCGACGCCCATTGGGTGCTGCTCGTCCTGGCGGCGAGCAGTCTCCTCAACGCCGCCTACTTTCTGCCCATCCTCTATCGCGCCTGGTTTCGCCCGGAGCCGGATAGCTGGCCGAAGGAGTCCCTGCCGCAGGGGCGTTTCGAGACCATGGGAGCCTTGCTCTGGCCGCCGCTGATCACCGCCGCGCTCTGTCTGATCGCCGGACTCTTCGCGGCGGCGCCCTTCAGTCCGCTGGAGTGGGCCGAGCTGATCGCGCGGAGGGAGTACTTGTGAGCGCGGCAATCTTTGAAGCTCCCGGAGTCAGCGCCATGAGCCTTTGGCTGCTGCCGGCTTTGGGGGTTTGGCCCTTGTTGTGCGCGGCACTGGTCCAGTCGGGCAGGCTGTGGTGGCTGCCGGCGGTCGGCGCCTTGCCCGCGCTGGCCGCGGCGCTCCTGGTGCCGGTGGGGAGTCGGCTGGAGCTGCCATGGCTGCTGTTGGGCACCACGCTGGGCATGGACGAACTGAGCCGCGTCTATCTGCTCTTCACCGCCGTTCTCTGGCTGGCTGCAGGGGTTCATGCCGCCTTCAGTCTGCGCGGCCGGGAGCACGCGCGCCGCTTCAGCGGGCTCTTCCTGCTCGCGATGGCGGGAAACTTCTGGCTCATCGTCGGGCAAGACCTGGTGAGCTTCTATCTCGGGTTCGCCATGATGGGGCTCTCTTCCTACGGACTCGTGATCCATACCGGCGAGGCGTCCGCGCTGCGCGCGGGCAAGGTCTATCTCGTCATGGCACTGCTAGGGGAGGTGACCCTCTTTGCGGCCCTGGTGCTCATCGCCCAGCACGCCGGCACCATCCTGCCAAGGCCCGAGCAGCTGGCGGATCTCGATGATCTGACCATCGCGCTGACCATCTTGGGCTTGGCCGTCAAGGCGGGCATGGCACCCTTGCATCTCTGGCTACCGCTCGCGCACCCGGCCGCCCCCATCCCGGCGAGCGCGGTGCTGAGCGGGACTATGATCAAGGTTGCCGTCCTGGGGTGGCTGCGCTTCCTGCCCATCGGCGTCGCCGTTCTGGCCGACTGGGGCGCCATGCTGACGTTCGCGGGGCTTGCGACCATGTGCTTGGCCCTCCCCGTTGGTCTCATGCAGTCCGACCCCAAGGTCATCTTGGCCTATTCCAGCATCGCCAAGATGGGGGTTCTGATCTTGCTGCTGGGCACCATCCTGGCCGACCCCGCGTTGGCGCCGCTCGGCGTCGCGGGCATGACGCTCTATGTTGCGCATCACGCCCTCGTCAAGGGCGGGCTCTTCCTCGGGCTGGGATTGCGCAAGTACGCCGCGCTCGGCCAGCCACTCGTCCTCACCGGACTGGTCTTCCTGGCGCTCGCCATGGCGGGCGCACCGCTGACCAGCGGGGCCGTCGCCAAGCAGGGCGTCGAGCCCTTGCTTGCCAGTGCGCAATGGCCGTGGATCGCGACGGCTGTGGGCGTCTCGGCGGTGGCGACAACGCTCCTGATGACGCGCTTCCTCTGGGTCACGGCACACCTCGAACGACACCCGGAGTCAGGCTACGCCTGGCCAAGCGTCGCCTGGATAGCGCTACTGCTGCTTGTGCTGCTGTTTCCCTTCGTGCTTGGCGCGCCGCATGACTGGCTGGTCAAGCCGATGCCCTTGATCCTCGGCATTCTGATCGCTGTGGCGGTGCTCGCCATCACGCGTCGGCGCCCCGCATTGGCGCGGGTCGTGATCGATCGCGTTCCGCCGGGTGACCTCTTGGTGCTTGCGGCGCCGATCGGCCGTGCTGGCGCTTGGCTGTTGCGCGCCGTATCAGGCGGGTTGGCGACGGCTTACAGTGGCGCAATGACGCGTCTCTCCCGAGTCTATTCCGGGGTCATCGATCAGCCGGCCGGGGATAGCGAGCGCACCCTGCGCGAGTGGCCGATTGCCGGCTCGCTGTGGCTCGCTATTGGCGCCTTGCTGCTGGTATCCGTCACGGGCCTTGCGCCGTCGCTCCAGCCTGAGGCACCGGAAGTGGACGCGGTCGCCGAGGCCGAGCCGATGGCGGAAGCCGGGATCGAGTTGCCTCCGCGCCCGTTGGAGGAGCCGCAAAGAGCCGAAGCGCCCGACGCCAAGTCATCAACTGAGGACGACGACTTGGTTCTCGATGAAAGGGTCGAAGCCACCGAGGTCGCGGAGATAGATTCGGGGCAGTCGGCGTTGGTTGAGCCGACGCCGACTGCTGTGACTCCAGCGAGGACGCAGGTGACCGACACAACTGCGCAAGCGCGCGCGAGCGAGGCTTGTGACCCCGCCGACCCTCTGGTCCTGATCAGCCCGCTGCGTCCAAACGAGCGCATCGTCCTCGCGCCCTGCAAAGCGGGCGCCGCAGGCGGGGCGCCTCAGCTGATCGACGCGCCAGATCTGACCAATGCGCTGGTCCTCATGGTCCAGGAGTATCTGTGGACGCTTGGGATGGACCCTGGGCCAAGAGACGGTCTCATTGGCCCTCAGACCCGAGGCGCGATTCGGGATTTCGAGCGGTCGCAGGCCGTACCTGAAAGGGGTGCCCTGGACTTCGATCTGCTTGAGCGTCTTCATCAGGCTTGGACGGCGCAAGCCAAGAACCGCCCCTGATCTCGGCGGACAAGCTGTTCGTCGCAGCCAGCTTCGGCCGATCAATCGACCCGATTCAAAGGACGCACGCAAGGCCGCGATCTCCCGTCGCAGCGCCACCATTTCGCTCAGTACCTTCGCGGTGTCCTGGTGCATCGCCACTTCGATGTAATCGCGCTCGGCTTCATCCTGCACCGCGTGCATCCTCTGCATGGTGAAGGTGGCGATCAGGATGAAGGGAATGAAGAAGATCCACGCCTGGGGGAAGGCATCCATAACCGGCCGCGCAATACCCATGGATCAGCTCTTCAGCGTCATGATCTGGAAGAGGGTGTACATGGATGCGCCGACGCTGCCGAACCAGTCTGGAAATCGCTCGCCGAACAGACTTGTCGACATCACCGCAAAGACGTAGACGAGCAACACCATGAGGCCCGCGATGGACGCGATGCCGGGGATCGCTTGGAGCATGGCCTCCACGACGAAGCACAGCCTGGGCATCGTCCAGATAAGGCGCAGGACTCGGAGGAGTAGCAGTGCCCGCAGCACCGCCAGCGGCCCGCTCGCAGGGATGAGTGCGATGCCCACGACGAGGAAGTCGAAGAGGTTCCAGGGTTCGCGGAGGAAACGTAGACCGAAGGCAAAGAGCTTCGCGCCGAGTTCCAGGACGAAGACGATCAGCACGAGCTGATCGAGCGGTTTCAAGCCTCCGCCATATCTTGGATTCCGTGTTTGTTCTAGCTGCCCGCCTCTTGCTCAAGGGCGACCTCGCTCGTCTAGCGGTCGCTCACGTCTTCACTACTTCCGCTTTGATGGTCCCATCGTCTCGTTTCAGGCTGTAACATCCGGAACAGGAATGATTTGCTGAAGTCTGCGTATCTGAGCTTGGGCATCGGCGCTCCTGGCGCGGCGCTCACGCAGCATCGGCACGGGGCGGAGTGCCTTACAAGGATGTGAGTCGGTCTTGCCGTCGCTCTCTGGGCTGTTTGCGGCCGGGCTGGCGAGGAAGGATCGGTGGCAGTGCCCTTTTCTGTATGATGGTGGCGCAGCTTAATTTCTTTAAGTCAATGCTTTACCTAAGAACGCATCATATAGATCAGGGCACTACCGGATCGGTTAATGGAGGGTACCGCTGACCACGGTGACTCAGTCCATCGAGACGGTGAGCGGAGCCCGGCTGCTCTCAGGGGGGATGAGAAGATGCATGGCGACGCTGACAACAGGCACGACGCGCGGACCGAAAACACCGAAAGTGTCTCGACGAGGCCGCTTCGTTATGGCTGGAAATGGGGTGCGACTACGCCGATCGGCGCCTTTTTCGCGGCGCTCCCCATCGTCTTGATGGCGGAAGTCTTGAGCGCATGGATGATAGAGAGCGGATTCGCGATAGATGGTTTGCGCGCGGCCATCATGGATGCGTTAGCGGATATTCTGGTAATCGCGCCGATGCTTCACCTGCTCTTCGTTGTACCGACCGCGAGGGCCTTCCGCAGTCAACGCGCGCTCGAGCAGGCTCTACGCGAATCTCACGATGCTTTGGAGCAACGCGTGCTGGCGCGTACCAACGCCTTGCGGGAGGCTAATGCCCTCTTGCAGGCAGAGATGGCGGATCGGATCCGCGTGCAGCAGGCTGTCGAGTTTCAAGCTAGCCTGCTGCACGCCGTCGAGGAGGCTGTCATCGCGACAGATCCCGACGGGCGCATTTGCTACTGGAACCGGTTTGCCGAGGCGCTGTACGGTTGGTGTGCGGAGGATGTGCAGGGAAGGCCGGTGACGGAGGTCTTGAGCTTCGAGGCTACGGATGGACGACCATCGGACTACCTTGGGGCCAGCCATGCAAAAAAGGGCTGGGTCGGCTGGGTGGATGCAGTTCGGCGGGATATGACGCGTTTCCCGGCGTATGTGGTTTGTTCTGAGCTGCCCCCTGAGTCAGGTGGCTACGTTATCGTCTGCCTGGATATTACCTTCCTGGAGAAGGCGGAGGAGGCGCTGAGGGCTTCCGAGGAGCGATATGTCAGTCTGGTCGAGAACTCGCCGACGGGCATCGTGTTGATGAAAGATGGGCGTTTGATCTTCTCCAATCAGCGGTTCGCGGACATCTTGGGGTACTCCCTGGCTGAATTGTCCGGAATCGAGGTGGCGCCTTTGGTCCATCCGGATGACCGTGCGCAAATTCGTGCTCATGAAATGGGCGATGGTCTTGATTCGATCGTCTCAGCGCGGTGCGAGTGCCGATTCCTCAGCAAGACCGACGAGCTGCGCTGGGTCATGCTGAAGAGTGTGAAAGTGGACCTGCTGGAAGGTCGCGCGACGCTCTGCAACATTCAAGACGTCACAGAGGAGAAGCGCCTGGAAGCCGAGCTGAGGAATCTCTCCGGCCGTTTGCTAACCGTCCAGGAGGAAGAGCGGGCGCGCGTTGCGCGCGATCTCCATGATAGCCTCGGTCAAACCCTCACCACGATCAAGCTCATGGTCGACGTGACGGTGACGCAGACGTGGCCACAAGAGCGCCGGGCCGACATGCAGCGACTCAAGGCCCTCATGCCGACCATCCAGGATGCCATTGAAGAGTTGCGGCGCATTTCCTACGCCCTGCGACCTCCAATGCTCGACAGCCTCGGAATCATGAGCACGCTGAACTGGTGTCTGAGGGAGCTACGACAGACCTGCCCCGGCCTCACTATCGTCGACGCGCTGATGGCGAAGGAGCCCGAGATCCCCGCCGACCTCAAGGCGCCGATCTATCGGATCTTCCAAGAGGCGACGAACAACGCCCTTAAGCACAGCCGGGCGACAACGCTGTCCGTCGGTTTGGCGCGTAACGGAGCCAGCTTAAAATTCTGGGTCACCGATGACGGAGAGGGCTTTGATCCCAGGGCCGTCAATCGCTCCGCAGGCGATCCGGGCGTCGGGCTCACCTCCATCCGCGAGCGTGCCACTCTGAGCGGAGGCCGCTTTTCGCTCATCTCCGCACCGGATGAGGGCACCCAGATAGAAATCCTCTGGCAGCTGAGTACCCCACACGAGGAGCGGCTTGGTTCAAGTCTCCGCTAAGAGTCCATTCGCGATGGCGTAGGCCGTTAGCGCCGGCACACCGCTCACACCCAGTTTTCGTGTCATGTTGGCGCGGTGCTTTTCGACCGTTTTCTCGCTGATACAGAGCAGCTCACCGATGGCCTTGCTGGTGAAGCCTTCGGCAACGAGCTTCAACACTTCCCGTTCACGCGCTGACAGGCCGTCGGCTTTCGTCGTGGGGTTTGCAGGCCTCTCCCCAGCGACGAATGAGTCGACAAGCTGCGACGCAACCGCCGAGCAGAGGTGACGCGCGCCCGCTCCCACACTGCGAACAGCCAGCAGCAGTTCCGCCGTGCTGGAGTCTTTGAGCATGTATCCGTCCGCGCCCTCCGCCAGGGCCTGAAAGATATGCGCCTCGGTCTTATGGAACGTCATGACCAAGGTTCGTGTGTCGGGCGCGATGTGCTTGATCTTCTGTAGGACGGTCAGCCCATCCATGCGGGGCATGGAGAGATCCAGAATCAAGACATCAGGTGCAAGCTCCCTGATACCCGCAACGACCTCGAAACCATCCGCCGCTTGTCCGACGACTTCGAGATCAGGCTCCGCGCCAAGGATGGCGGCTAGCCCCTCACGGAGAATTCGGTGATCGTCCGCCAGTAGTATTCTCAGCGTCATAGCCACCCCTAATCCAAATGTCACTGAATGAGTTTATCATTTGGATTAATAGGCCTGTCCAAATTATCCACTTGCGTGGGACCAAGGTCGGCGAGTGGCACTACAAACTTGCGATTCCTTGTGTCAGGGGGCATCTATGACTCTCCGTCGGTGCGTCAGAGCTGACCGGTCTCCAGCAGCGCCTCGGCCGTCAGACGGGCGAATTGTCGGCTGATCGGGGAGGGTTGAATGGCTAGCTATCCTGAAGGCTCGACCGTCAGTTCACCCGGGATCCGACGAAGCTCCGCGGGTTACGCGGGTGAACCCTCGGCGGCCCTTTACCCCAGGAGGATCAAGGCGCGTCACCAAAGACGATGCGCTGTTGGGCGCTCAGGCCCGTTGCTTGACGGCTGACGATGAGCGCCTCCGGCCGATTGTGCCCGAGGATCCGAGACCGGCAAGTCCGGCGCCAACAAGGATCAAGGTTCCTGGCAAGGGGACGTTCGTGATCTGGAGATTGTCCAGGCCCACGGCGGAGCTACCAAGGCCTCTGTACTCGGTGAGTGCGAAAGAAAGATAAATCGGGCTGTCCCCGCTCAAGTCGAACGTCCGCAGCTCGCTGTACTGACCTCTCCTCGATGTGCTGTTCCGCACCACACTGCCGAATGAGAGCAGGTCTGCATAACTGTTCCCGCCAAATAGGCGGACGGAGAAATCATCCGGACTCACTCCAGGGTTATCGGTGGGATTCAGGTTTGTGTCGAACACGTAGTCGAAGCTGATTTTTAGGTTGTAAGAGCCAGCGCTGAGCAACTCCGTTTGAAAGTCGATGCGTGTTAGAGCGCCCTGGTTCGTTCCGTTGGGATTAAGACCTAATCCGCCCTCCTCGTCCCCAATGACTAAGAATTTGCTGTCGAAAAAATGATCGAAACCACCGGCTTTCTTGGTATTAATGTCATCACTTGCGGGGCGGATATTCATCGCTGCCGATGACGAATCCCCACCAGTGGTTGTTTCGTAAAGGTAGGTGCTCAGCGCGTCCTCGAAGTCTACATCCAGCAGAAGCGTAGCAGATGCAATTGGCGACATCGTGATCAGTCCAACGACAACGGCAGGCGTCTTCATGAGGTGCTTCATGTTGATTCTCCTTGCGGGTACAGTCAGAGATAGGGTTCTCGTTGAGGCAGATAAAAGACAAGGCCGTTTCGTTTGGCAGAGACGCCGTTAAGATTCAGGACTCCACTCCGACCCGGTTTACTTCTTTCCTCTTGGAGCCAAAATATTCTCACCCAAAATTGTGCAGTCCGTTGCCGAGCACTGCAAGACCTTGCCGATGATCGGTAGAGGATTACCCGCCAGTCGACTGAGAATCAAAGCGCAGAGGGAAAATATCCGGCAGATTGAATCTCCTAATGTCTGCCCCTTTGCTTTCTGAACATCGCTAAGTTGAATTCTCGCGGTAAGTGGCAATCTGCGGATCGCAGTCGATGTTATCGAATCGTGGAAGCGGAAAGTCGCGTTAGAGTCGGGCTATTGCACTGGAGTTATTATGGAAATTGCCTTGCACAGCCTGCTCGCATCGGCAACAGACAGTTCGATAGCCAATCCTTTTTCTGACACATTTTGGCGCTTCTTGATAGATGAAGCTACATTTTTTTTGTTGTCAATAGGAAATATCAGTTTCCCGATGGGCGGAGTCGGGTAGGGGGGTGTCTTGGTATGTAGTGCATGCGGTTCGAAATCTTTTTTTGAAGTCTAAAAAAATCAATAAAAACAGTATTATGGAGATCTTTAACCCTATCCTCTAGCGTGTCAGGACCTGTGTTTCACGGTGCATCCCCTACCCTGAAAATAGGTGACGATAAGAAGCAAAATGGGGGGATACCCCCATATGTGATATGCCCCAGTGCCGGTACTTTCGTTCACAGAGTTTGCGATTTCGTTGTGTTCATTCTGACTCTCAAGCAAGCCGGCGCGGAATGACAGGCCAGCTCAAGCCAGCTTCTGATCTCTTTATCGATCACCCGCGATGTCGCTTCTTGCTACCGGACGAACGATATCCTTGCGGGATTTTCTCATTCCCTTCTAAGGAGCAGATCAGATGGACGAGGAAGGCCTCGCAATGAGGACTGCTGCCGCATTGCTTTGATCCTGTGTGTTTGCATCTGAGATGGGGGTGAGGTTCGGTGTAGGGTGATTGCTTTGCGAAACGGTGCGACCGCCGAATAGGCACGATTTAAGTGCTCACTGTTGAAGAGGGGGATAGTCATCAGATCGTGAATGAGGCCGAATGAGTAAGAGGGATCCCTCCCAAGAACGACAACGCTAGAATGAGTAAGAGGGATCCCTCCCAAGAACGACAACGCTAGAAGTGGATCGATGGAGCCAAAATAATGCACAAACTGTTCGGGATATCGGTAGGGGGGAGGCTAAGCACCTTCCTCCTTACGTGCGGGCTGCTCGGGGTTCCAGGCGCCCAGGCAGCTCAATTCAACCTCAATGTGGTGGACGGCGATGGGAACCCGGTCTCCGGTTTCCGTTGGCTGCTGCAGGAAGACACCACCTACGCGCTGAATCCGGACAGTCCTGGCGCCCTCACAAATCAGCTCTCGCTGAATTTTCATAAGAGCCACCATCCGCTCGCGCTGACCCAAGGCAACGCGAACAGTGCCAACGCCGGCAAGCCGCTGAGCGGTAACGAAGACTCAGACAGTCTGACCGTCAACTACGTCGCTCCCGGCCGTTACTACCTATCGGTGCTGCCCTATTCAGGCTACAGCCTGAGCGGTGCTCCGGTGACGGTGCTGGCGAATGCAGCGGACCCGGACCAGAACCTAGATGACGTGACTGTCGTCGTCGAGGAGCAGCCGATCCCCACGGCGCAGATCGCGATCTATCTTTTCCACGACTGCTACCCCTTGAACGGTACTCCGGACCTCCCCGAAGAAGAGCCGGGCTCGGGGAGCTGTGTGCCTGGCAACGTCGATTTCAGTCAGTTCCAAGTGCAGCTCGAAGAGCCGGCGGGCAAGTACGGCGCCAATGGCGGCCCGCTGCTACAGGACGCCTTCGGCAACACCATCGGCCTGCTGACACCTAACTCAGACGGCACCCTGCTGGTCAAGAATCTCGCGCCAGGTAAGTACGGCGTCAAGATCATCCCGCCGACCGGTGGCGGTTGGGTTCAGACCTCCACAATCGAGGGCACCTCGGTCAATGATGCCTGGGTGAAGGCCAAGGAGCCTCCCTTCATGGTCGAGTTCGGCCTGCCCGGACCGCACGTCTTCTTCGGTTTCACCAAGCAGCGAAACGATTTCACGGGCGGCTCGGCGACGATTACCGGCACCATCACCGATATGCACATGTCACGGCCGCCGTCCACGCAATTCTTCAGCGGCCGCCCCTTCCCGCAATGCTGGGTCGCCGTCAATGAGGGCGGCGCGGCTCCGGGTATCAACCGCTTTTCCTGGCCCTGCAACGGGGACAGCAGTTTCTCGATCCCCAATGTCCCGCCGGGCAACTACGAACTCAAGGTGTTCGACAAGCCACTGGACGTGGTCATCGCAACGCAAGCCTTCACTGTGGATCCGGCGGGGACGTGCAACGGCGGTCAATCCTGCGATTTTGGTGAAGTGCCAGTCTTCAACTGGTTCAACCGCCTCAATACCTACCTCTTCAACGACACCAATCAGGATGGCTTCTGGGATGTTGATGAGGTTCCCCTAGGCGCGGAGAGCGGTCCGGTCAATGTGCGCTGGCGCGACGGTACCGTCTACCAGAGCTTCCCGACCGATACCGAGGGCGCGGCGCCGTTCGACGAGTCCTTCCCCTGGTTCCATTGGATGGTCGCCGAGGTCGGTTTCACCAGCAAGAAGGCCACGGGCGCGACCATCGTGGTCGACGCGGGTGGTGACATTTCCGCTGCATCCAGCCCCTTCACGGGATTCCCGAATGACGGCGAGCTTGTTCCGCAGGCTCAGTCCGAGAACGGCGGGGCGGGCTATCGCACAGAGACGGGTCCAGTCCTGACCCAGGCCTTCCAGGGGTTTCTCGGGCAGACTAACGTCATCGCGTTCGGCAAGGCCGACTACCTGAACTTCACGGCGTTCGATCCAGCGAATCCTGGACCGCCGCAATACATCGGCGAGAACGGGGGCATCTCGGGCATCGTGTTTAACACGGTCACGCGCGCCGAGAACGACCCTGAGCTTGCGGTCGGCGAGGGTTGGGAGCCTGGCGTTCCGCGCGTTCAGGTAAACCTCTACGCCGACGGCGACATCGATTCTCCTCTGCTTGGTGATCCTGCGTTTCCGGACGGAACAGGGGACATCGATTGGAATGGAGACGGCGCCTATCAGGCCGACGACAACCTAATCGATGACGTCGATGGCGACGGCGTTGTCACCCTGTCGGATGTCGACAATTATCCGCTTGGGTGGGCCAGCGGCGGTAAGAAGGGCGCTGAGGATGTCGACCGCAACGGCAATGGCAACTTCGATCTCGGCGACGCCATCGCGGTTGCCTGGACGGATAGCTGGGACGACAACACCCCGACGAACTGCCAGGGCGAGAACAACCTGCCTGGCGTCGCCGACAACCGCTGCTTCGACGGCATGCGCAACTGGAACCAGGTCCGCCCCGGCGTTTTCGACGGTGGCTACGCCTTCAACGCGTACGACCTGACACACCTTGCCGACGTGAGAGCTGATGCCGCCGCGGCCATTGAGGGTTTCTACGACTATGTGGCCGGTCTGGGCGATAGCGCGGCCAACGTGAGCCTCGGCCTGCTGCCCGGCGACTACATCGTAGAGGCGACCACTCCGCCCGGCTACAAGACCCTGCGCGAGCATCACAAGAATGTGGACTTTGGCGACGAGTACGTCCCCTGGCCCGACGCGCTGCCCCCCACCTGTGTTGGCCCGGACCAGGAGGTCCCGCCTTATTTCGCGCTTGCGACGAAGGACGGCAGCGGTGCGGCGGATCAGTTGATCCCTGGCATGAGCGCGGCAGAAGCTGCAGCACCCTTTGCCGGAGAACTGCGTCCGGTCTGCGATCAAAAGCTGGTGCCCTTGTCCGGTGGTCAGAATGCCGCCGCGGACTTCTTCCTGGTCAGCGAGGTGCCGGTCGCGGCGAACGTCTCCGGCGTGATCCTCAACGACCTGGCGAACGAGTTCAATCCGAACACACCGAACTTCGGGGAGAAATACGCGCCGCCGCTGCTGCCGGTCGGCTTCTACGACTGGAACGGCAAGGAGGTCAACCGCGTCTACGCGGACGAGTTCGGCCGCTACAACGCCATGGTGCCCTCGACCTGGTCGGCCAACCTGCCGCAGCCATCCGGGATGTCGCCGAACGTGCTGCTCGCCTGTATGAACGACGCCGGCCCGATCGAGGATCCCAACAACCCCGGCGAGCTGATGGTGGATCCACACTTCAATCCGGCCTTCAGTCAGTTCTGCTACACCTTCCAGTACATGCCGGGCTCGACGACCTACCTGGATACCCCGGTGGTGGCTATCGCCGCCTTCACCAATCCGGATACTAATGCGGTGGATTGCGAGGTGCCGCAGTACACGCCGATGGTCCGCGACGTGCGCAACGCCAGCCGCAACGGGGTTGGCCCCATCGTGGTCGCGGGTGAGCAGATCCGCATCCGCTCCATGGGGGCGCAGGGCGCGCGCAACTATAACTTCGGCAACGCGAACAACGAAGGCTTGGTCGAGCTGGAGGATGCGGACGGCAATCGCATCCCACTGACGATCGATTCTTGGGCGCCGACCAACATCGTCGCTACCGTTCCCACTGGCACCGCCTTGGGCGAGTACCAGGTTGTGGTGACCCGTGTCGGCGGCGTGCCGGCCCCGGTGGAATCGGAGATCGGTGTCACCCTGACCGTCGGTCAAGACGTCGCCGGGACCCTGGTCGGTCAGCGCGGCAACGGAGACGTCTACACTGTGTGGAACGTCTCGCAAGGTGAGTCCATTCAGGACGCCATCGACGCGGCCGACTCGGGTGATCTCATCCTTATCGGCCCTGGCGAGTACGACGAGCTGCTGGTCATGTGGAAGCCGGTCAAGCTGCAGGGCTGGGGCGCGGGCTCCGTTACCCTCAATGCCCGTCAGATCCCGACCAATAAGGTCGAGCTTTGGCGCGAGAAGATCGATGGCCTCATCGCGGACGGTTCCATCCAGCTCCTGCCTGGTCAGAACAACAATGTCGGCGGCTTCCAGGCCCTGGGTGCACCGGCCTTCCCGACTGAGGAAGGGGCGGGCATCTTCGTCACGGGGCGTAGCAGTGGCCGAGACCGCTTCGTGGCACCAGCCAACCGGGGTGCTCGTATCGACGGCATCCATATCGTTGGCGCCAGTCAGGGCGGCGGCATCGTCGTCAACGGCCATGCCTCCTATCTCAACATTGGCAACAACCGGCTCGAGGCCAATGCCGGCTTCTACGGTGGCGGCATCCGTTTAGGCCATCCGGGTCTGACGGCCAACCAAACGAGCTATACCGATGCCGACAATCGACAGGTGCGTATCCATCACAATCAGGTGATCAAGAACGGCAGCGTCAACGGCGCCGGCGGCGGCATCTCGCTCTACACCGGCTCCACGGGCTACAGCGTCGACAACAACTGGATTTGTGGGAACTTCAGCCAGGGCAACGGCGGCGGCATCGCCCATTCGGGTCTGTCGAACCTAGGTTCGATCGAGGACAACGACATCCTCTTCAACGAGTCCTTCAGCCAGGCCGCCTCGGTTCAGGGGGGTGGAATCTTCATCGGCGGCGAGACGCCTCTGGGCCTCACCGGTGGTCTGTTCCTGTCCGAGGGCGCGGGCAATGTCACGGTCAACGCGAACCGCATCCATGGCAACCTGGCCGGGGCCGGTGACGGTGGTGGTATCGCTATCGTCAGCGCCAGCGGCATTGATGTGGCCACTAACTTGGATGACAGCACCAAGTGGTATGACGTGCGGGTGTTCAACAACATGATCACCAACAACGTCTCCGGTCGCGCGGGTGCGGTGATGGTTCAGGATTCGGTGGAAACGCACATTCAGAACAACACCATCGCCCACAACGATTCCACGGCGACCGTGGCGCTGGCCTTCGAGCCGGGCAACCCGAACCAGTCCATCGCCATGCCGGCGGGTGTGGTCTCGCGGCTGCATTCGCCGGATATCTCGACCTTGCTCGTTGGGGCGACTGTTCCGGCCAATGCTGGGCGAGACTCCCAGTACCGCGCCTTCTCGGACGCCAACCTGGACAACAACATCCTGTTCGGGAACCGCGCCTTCTACTGGGAGAACTTTGATCCGACGACGAACTTCCCCACCGACACGGGTCTCGTCCTAGCCGGCACGGACGACCTGGGCGTGCTGGACGGCTTTGTCGACACGGGGGACACGCTCTTCGTCCGCTACGGGCTGCTGACCCAAGGAGGCGATGACGACAACGGCAGCTACGGTGGAGGGAACCTCTTCACCACGAATCCGCGGTTCGTCAATTCTGTGCAAAACCAGGGCAGTGACGGTCTGGTCCAGACCGAGGCGACGATCTCAACGGGGGCGGCCTTAGACGAGGGCGGCAACTTCATCCAGGTGTCCTTCGCGCCGCTCAGCATCGTCGACGAGAGTGATTCGTCGGGGCTAACCCAGTTCGACTACCACATCCTGGTGGGTTCGCCCGCGATCAGTGCCGGTCGGAACGTCGGACTTGGCGGACCGCTAGGTGAGGACTTCGACAAGGATCCACGCACCAACGGCAACACCAACGAAATCGGCGCAGACGAGCTGCCCTAGCCCAGGGATGTGGCGTGACCGTCCTGCCGGGCTGCCCGGCCATGCTTCACCTCGCTCGACGGGAGGTGGGCTGGCAGGCACCCAGCGGGGCGGAAATGCCCCAGGTTCTTGGGTTTGGGTCAACGCTTCAGGAGACATCAGATGAATGAGCTTCTCAGAAAGAACGCCTTGTCTGCGGCCGTGACCATGGCGCTGATGGGTGGGATCGGGATGGGCGGAATGGGTGCGGCGCAGGCGGCGGTCAATGTACAGTGCGCGGAAGACGACGACCATGATGGCATTCCACCCGCCGATATCTACGGCAATCCCTTGGATCTAGACGATACAGACCAGGAGCACGTCAAGTGCATGCACCTGACTTCGGGCGACGGCTTCGCCGAGATGTCGGACGGTCATCCGGCCTATACCTTCGGCTTTGCCGATGAGACGGGGACAGACCCCAGCGTCGTGCTGACCGAGGGTATCCTCGCGGCCCGTTGGCCGGGACCACGGATCGTCTTGGAGCAGGGCGATGAGTTCTATCTATCGCTCAGCAACGTGGGAACCGTGATGCGACCGGACCTCTTCGACCCGCATACCGTCCATTACCACGGCTTCCCCAACGCGGCGACCGTGTTCGACGGGGTCCCGGAGGTGTCGATCGCCATCAACATGGGCTCGACCCTGACCTACTACTACAACGTCGTCGAGCCCGGCACCTTCATCTATCACTGCCACGTCGAAGCGACCGAGCACATGGAGATGGGCATGCTGGCCAACCTCTACGTGCATCCGCTCCAAGATCGGATCGGCATCGGGGGTACGGAGGGGGCGCCCAACCTGGCGACTGCCGCGCCACGCTTCGGCGGTTCAGGTCCCACCGGCTACGCCTACAACGATGGAGACGGCACCACCGCCTACGACGTGGAAGCGCCGATCCAAGTCTCCGGCTTCGACTCCAATTTCCACGACGCCCACATCCAGGTACAGCCGCTGCCCTTTGCGAACCTCCGAACCAACTACCCGCAGATCAACGGGCGCGGTTATCCGGATACGGTCTTGGATGACGTCAACACACCGGCCGATCAGGTCGTGATGCATCCGCCGCGCGATACCGATGGCTTCTTGGGCGAGGGGGCTGGGACGGTGCTCAACAATGGCGATGTCTCGCAGGACATGGGGGCGGGGATCAGCGTGGCCGCGGGTGGCCGAGTCCTGCTGCGCCTCTCGAACGTCAGCATCGACCGCTTCTTCACCCTCACCGCGCCCGGTCTGAAAATGCAGATCGTCGGCACCGGCGCACGTCTGGCACGCGGTGTCGACGGCAAGAACCTCTACGTCGACACCACCTCGGTCAACTTCGGCGGCGGCGAGACCCACGACGTCATCATCGACACGGCCGGCGTCGCGCCGGGGACCTACTTCCTGACCGCCGCCGAGTTCTATCAGATGAGCAACAACACCCAGCTGGATGGCGGGCTCATCACCGAGATCGTCGTCAACTAGCCGCGCCTCAGACTGGAGCAACGAGCAATGACCTATCGATTCAAGGCAGTCGGGCGCCTGCTTAGCGGCGTCCTCCTCGGCCTGACCCTGATGCCATGGGGTGCGACGCGGGCCGAGCATGACATCCCGGGCATTACGGGACCGACTTTCAACCTCTATGCGGCGCCCTTCAACATCAGCCTGCCAGAGGGCAGCAGTCTCTACATGTGGGGCTTCGGCGACATGACGGGACAGGCGGGCACCTCGCTCCCGCAGTATCCCGGACCGACGCTGATCGTCACCGAGGGTCAGGATGTCACCATCAATCTGACCAACTACGGCGTGCCCAGTACCTTGCCGACCGCAGATGGGCCTGCGGACAATCCGGTCTCCATCGTGGTCGCGGGTCACCATGTCGCGGCCACCGGCGGGACGACTGGTCTGGTGACGAACGGTGCCAAGTATGGCGAGACGGTTAGCTACACCTTCACAGCGGGCAAGCCGGGCACCTACGTCTATCACAGTCTGGACGGCCCAAATCCGGGGCTGCACGTCGAAATGGGTCTGCTCGGGGCCTTGATCGTGCGCCCTGCGGATGGCAGCCGCACGGCCTACGGGGCCGGAACGGAGACCGACTACGACCAGGAATACCTCTATCTGTTGACCGAGGCGGATCCGGACGTGCATTTCCAGATGGAGCGCGGTCATTACGGCCATTTCACCAATGCCGACCGCTTCGCGACTGTCTATTTCGCCAATGGGCGCGTCTATCCTGACCTGGTGCAGGGCGACTACAACCCCTTGTTTCCGCATCAACCCTATCAGTCGCTCGCCATGTCTCATCCGCGCGACAAGGTGCTGGTGCGCAACCTTAACGCTGGCCACGACAGCCACCCCTTCCACTACCACGGTGAGAACCATCGCTTCGTGGGGCGCGACGGCAACATGCTCTCGTCCGATGGACAGGTTGCTGACCTCGGGCGCTCCGACAACACCATCAACTCCGCGCCCAAGCAGTCGGTGGACGCCATCTGGACCTGGACCGGCAAGGACTTGGGTTGGGACATCTACGGAACCACGAACGGCCACACCTGCACGGATGCCGGCGACGGCTTCGACGCCGACACACGCGAATACTGCGCGGATCATGGCAAGGCGATCCCGGTGGATCTGCCCGGTGTCGCCGAGCTGACCCTGGGCGGCTTCTGGAGCGGCAGCCCCTACATGGGCGACGTCGGCGACCTGCCCCCAGGCGAGGGCGGCCTGAATCCGAACGGCGGCTACTTCTTCGTGTGGCATTCCCACGCCGAGAAGGAGCTGACCACCTTCGACATCTTCCCGGGCGGTAGTCTGAGCGCGATGGTCGTGCTGCCTACCTCCGTCGACATCCAATGAGCGGAGGGGGCGAAATGAAAGGATCAAGAGCCATGCAGACCCAACTCACGCCTGTCGCGGCGGCCGTTTCGCTCGCGCTGGGTTGCGGCAACGCCTGGGCGATCGACTACTACCTGGCGGCCAAGGCCTACGACAAGGCGCTGCCCGATGGAACTTCGGTGCCCATGTGGGGCTATGTCGAGGACACGGACGGCACCTGTTTTAACGCCTCGGACGACGCGGCACGGGTGACCTGTGTCGAGGCTCTCGCGGATCCGGTCGCGCCAGGACCGCGCTTGAGCGTGCCATCAGGCCAGACCGCTCTGCGCATCTATCTATCGAATGCGCTTCCGGAGCCGACATCCATTGTCATCACCGGCCAAGAGATGCCGATCGGCAACTACCCGGGTGTCAGTCCCTCGTCGGGGCCGACCTGGGACGACGGATCGACGGGCAATCGCACGAGTTCGACACAGCGCGTGCGCTCCTTCGTGCCGGAGGCGCCGGCGAATGGCGGCCGCATGGGCTACATCTGGAACAATGGTCAGGGCACGCCCATCGACCGGCCCGGCAGCTTTATCTACCACAGCGGCACCTGGCCTCAGAAGCAGGTCTACATGGGCCTTTCCGGCCTGGTTACGAAAGATGCGGCGGCTGAGGAGGTCTATCCTGGCGTTTCCTACACCAATGAGGTGGTGCTCTTCTATAGCGACCTGGATCCGGCCTTCAACGCGGCCGTCTCGAACGGCTCCCTGAGCACGGCCATCGACCGCCATCCGACCTGGTTCCTGGTCAACGGCGAGCCCTTCGTGCAGGGCACCACCGAGGATCTCGAGGCCGGAGCGGCCGGGGAGGCGACGCTGCTGCGCCTCGCGAGCACCGCCACCGACACCCATGTGGCCGTGCTCCAAGGGATGGATATGACCATCCATGCCGAGGACGGGCTGGTCTACACCTATCAGCAAGGGGCGTCATCCGTGCCGGCGCCGCGCGTTCAGTATTCGGCCATGCTGCCGCCGGCCAAGACCAAGGACGCCATCGTCGTCGCCCCGGAGGAGGGCCGCTACGCCGTC
This sequence comes from Thiorhodococcus mannitoliphagus, assembly GCF_010915725.1. Taxonomy (GTDB): domain Bacteria; phylum Pseudomonadota; class Gammaproteobacteria; order Chromatiales; family Chromatiaceae; genus Thiorhodococcus; species Thiorhodococcus mannitoliphagus. The sequence continues at coordinate 21,293 of NZ_JAAIJR010000003.1, read as the reverse complement.
TATGACGGCAATGGCTATATGACCAACCCATCCAATCCCGCTGTCGAGGCGACCGGCGACGGCGTCGGCGGCATGCTGAGATTCCTGGCCTTCGGGGCCGGGGGTGGCGGTGGTCCAGGGAACACGGCACCCGTCGTGACGGCGCCGACACCGGATCCGCTGACGGTCAGTGCGCCGCTGTGCGAGACGACGCTGTCGTCGGGCGATGGCGCGGTCGCGGCTTGGCTGGCCCTGGCAACTGCAGCGGATAATGAAGATGGCGCTCTGACGCCGACCAACGACGCCCCGACAGACCTGGCGATCGGTGACACCCTCGTCACCTTCAGCGCAACGGATTCGGACGGCGCTGCGGGGACGGCAACCGCGACCATCCAGGTGGCGGAGACACCGAATACGCCGCCGACGCTGACTGCGCCAGATCCGGTTGAAATCAGCGTGCCCAATGGCACGACGACGGTGCCAGCCACTGACGCGGCGATCGCTGCATGGCTCGCTTCGGTCGCCGCGACGGATACGGAAGACGGCCCCCTCACGGCGAGCAGCGACGCGCCCGCGGAGCTGACGCCAGGCGCTGTGACGACGGTCAACTTCATCGCCACGGATGCCTGCGGACTTGAAGCGACAGGGTCGTCGACCGTGACAGTGGTGGAGCAGGATGTCCCGACGCCGACCGTTACGCTCTACTTCTCGACCCAAGGCGGCGGCAACAACAACCCCGTGCCGGGAGTCGCAGCGCCCTACGACGATGCGGACATCTACAGCGTCGATACCGACACCAACTACGCAAGGCTTTACGACGCGATCGATGACCTTGGCCTACCCGGCAACGCCAACATCGATGGACTCAGTATCGATGGAAACATCCTCTATCTGTCATTCGCGGCCGCAAACACCACGGTTCCGGGGCTTGGCACGGTGCCGGATGAAGACGTCGTGGCCTATGACACCTCGTCCAGCACTTGGAGCACCTACTTCGATGGCTCGCTCTGCGGTCTCGATGCCAGTAATGGCCGGGACAATGGCCGGGACATCGACGCCATCTCCGTCAGCGGCGGGACGCTCTACTTCTCGACCGTGGGTGGGGGTAACAGTAACTCTGTGGGCGGTGTTACCGGTCCCTATGACGACGCGGATGTCTATACCTGGAGCGGCGAGGCCACCGGCGCGGCGAATTGCGCTCGTGCATTGGATGGGAGCACGGTCGGCCTGCCGGGCAACGCGGACATCGATGGCCTGACGGTCGTGGGCGGGACCTACTACATGTCCTTCATTGCCAGCGGAGGCACCACGGTCCCGCCGCTGGGCGCCGTCCAGGACGAGTCGGTGGTGAGCTACGACGGTTCGACCTGGACCCTCTACTTCTCAGGTGTGGGACAGCTCGACAGCAACAACGGCCAGAACCTGGACGCGATCCAGGTCGTTCCAACGCCCTAGTCGAGGGTGGCCGCGGGGGCAGGGAGCGCCCCCCGACAAGAACGTGAACGACCGGCCACCCGCTGCATGGGTGCTGGTCCAAGGCGAGGCGACATCCGGAAATGACCTCATCGAAAGCGATGCGGCCACACACCCCGTAGGATGGGCAAAGTCCGTGCTCGGGGCGCCAATGCAAGCTCGGCGTTGGGCGGACGTGCCCATCGCGCCAGGGCTCGGCGCTGGGATGATGGGCACGCCCGTCGATCCTCGACGCCCGGCACCCAGCGTATCGCGCGGGCTTTGCCCATCCTACGGGGGCTGGAAATCAGCTGAAGCATCCAACAGGAAACCCATTGACGATGGCTGCCTTCGGGTGGCAACGGAGGCGACATTGATCATGAATGCTCTAGCCATGCGCGAATCTCAACACCCAGCGGAGACCCTGGCCGTCCCCAATCCGCGCGCCTCGGGCCTGCTCGCGGCGGCACTGCTGGCCTTGGTGGGCCTTTTCCTGCTTCGCGGGGTTGGCGCCGAGCCTGCCCCGCCAGACACCGCCGCCAGTGCCACCGAGCCGCAATCCTTGATGCCTGAGCATCTGCGTCTGGCCATCCTGGAGGCCGAGCGGCAGAGCGCCGCGGCCTTCGCGCCGGATCCAACCGTTCCTGACGCCATCAAGGACCGCTGGGGCGTCGAAGTCATCCGCATGGACTACACGGCGGATGGCTACTGGCTGGGTCTGCGCTTTCGCGTGACGGACGCCGACAAAGCGCTGCCGCTCTTCGACAGCCGCATCAAGCCCTATGTGCAGTCCGAAAAATCCGGCGTGAAGCTCGGCGTGCCCTCGGGCGCCAAGGTCGGCGCGCTGCGCACCACCAATCGCCAGGGCAACATCAAGAACGGCAAGGTCTACAACATCATGTTCTCCAACCCTGGCACCCAGGTGAAGCCGGGAGACCGGGTTGCAGTCGTTATCGGCGACTTCAAGGTCGATCAATTGACGGTCAAGTGAGGCGCGAATGGCTATGAGATTTCATCGACTCGCCTTGACCGCATCCGTGTTTCTGGCGCTGGGGTCTGTGGCTTCCGCCGGTTCGCTGGAGCCGGCACTGCAGGCGGCCAGGGATCGGGCCGCTGCCCAGACGGATCTCCCCGTCATCATTCAGTTCGCCGAAAAGATCGACAAGGCTGCTCTGCGACGCGAGGCCAGACGCCTGGCGCGTACGCTCTATCCGGACGACCCGGTCAAGCGCAAGAAGGCGCGGCGCAAGATCCTACGCAAGCTCTTGGTCGATGCCTTGAAGACGCAGGCCAAGGACTCGAAGCAGGCTGTGAAGTCCTTCCTCAAGGCCAACAAGGCCAATCGCAAGCTGAAGCTGCTGTGGGCGCGCAACAGCGTGGTCGGCGATGTTCCCACCGACCTCTTGGACGACCTGGCCGTCCAGCCAGGTGTCGAGCTGGTCAAGTTGGATGCCCGCTTGAACGGACCCAGTCCGACCGAGGCGACGGGTGCGCCAACCTTCTGGAACCTGGACGTCACCGGTGTGCAGGGGCTCTGGAGCCAGGGGCTGACCGGGGCGGGCGTCGTGATCGCGACCCTGGATACCGGCGTCGACAGCACGCACCCGGACCTTGGGCCGCGCTGGCGCGGCGGGAACAACAGCTGGTTCGACCCCTATGGACAATACGGCTCTCCCGCCGACACCAATGGTCACGGCACCCAGGTCATGGGGCTGATCGTCGGCGGAGATGCATTGGGCTATCAGATCGGGATGGCGCCAGGCGCGCAATGGATCGCCGCCAAGATCTTCGACAGCAGCAATCAGGCGACCCTCAGCGGTATCCACGACGCCTATCAATGGGTGTTGGATCCGGATGGCAACCCGGCCACCGACGACGCGCCGGACATCGTCAATAATTCCTGGAATCTCTTGGGAACGGTCAACCAGTGCAACCAGGAGTTCGCGGAGGATCTTTCACTGCTCTCCCTATCGGATATCGATGTCGTTTTCGCGGGCGGCAACTATGGTCCGGATCCGGAGACCAGTGTGAGTCCCGCCAACGACAACTCGGTGTTAGCCGTCGGGGGTGTGGACGTCAATCTGGACGTCGACATCCAGAGCAGTCATGGGCCCAATGCCTGCAACGGAGGCATCTTTCCGCATCTGGTGGCGCCGGGCGACAACGTCATGACCGCGGACCGAGTGCCGATCTACCTTAACTTCCTTTCGGGGACCTCATTCGCCGTGGCCCATGCCACGGGCGGGATGGCCCTTCTCAAGGAGGCTTTCGGGGACGCCAGTGCGACCCAACTGCGGGCCTCGTTGATCCAGACCGCCGTGGATCTCGGTCCGAACGGCGCGGATGACACCTACGGCCATGGACTCATGGACCTTCCTGCCGCGCAGGCCTGGCTGGCGTCACAGCTCGGCGGGCAGCCCGGCACACTCGCACTGAGCGAGTCGAGCTACAGCGTCGACGAGGATGTGGCGACCTTGGACCTGACGGTGTCGCGGACCGGCGGCAGCAGCGGTGACGTGAGCGTCGACTACGCAACGGCGGACGGCAGTGCGACGGCCGGCCTCGACTATGTCGCAACGTCCGGGACCCTGGACCTGGCGGATGGCGAGGTGAGTGGAACCATCACTGTGACCCTGCTGGACGACACCCTGGTGGAGGGGGACGAGACCTTCAGTCTTGATCTCAGCAATGCGGTCGGCGCCGACCTTGGCGCGCCTGACACGGCCCTGGTCAGCGTTCTCGACGACGACCTGATCGACAGCGACGGGGACGGTGTCACGGATGCCATGGATCAATGTCCGAATACGCCCGCGGGAGAAGCGGTCGACGTCGACGGCTGCTCTGACGCCCAGCTCGATGCCGATGGGGATGGTGTGACGGATACGCTGGACCAATGCCCGAATACCCCGAGCGGTGAGACGGTCGATGGCGATGGCTGCTCAGCCAGCCAGCTCGATAGCGATAGCGATGGCGTCAACGACAGTCTGGATCTTTGTCCGGGCACCCCGACTGGCACGCCGGTCGACGCGGATGGCTGCGCGCTTGGGCCGGTCGACGCCGATGGCGATGGCTTCACCGTCGATCTCGACTGCAACGACGCTGACGCCGGGATCAATCCGGAGGCGGCTGAGATCAAGCACGACGGCATCGACCAGAACTGCGATGGCTATGACCTGACGATCGACATCACGCGGGCGCGCTATATCCAGTCGAATGACCGGCTCGTCGTCTGGGCGACCAGTGATCTCGGAGATCAGGCGAATCTGGAGATGCTCGTGGATCTGGAGAATGGCAATACGCGCGGCTGGACGCTGAACTGGAATGCCAGCAAGAACCGCTGGCAGCGCACCATCAACAACTTCGCCACGAGGTTCAGCCTGCCGCTTGGCGTGACGCTGTCCGGTGCGGAGGGTTCCGAAACCTCGGTCGTCGAGCAGCGTTAATCAGGAGATGGGGCGGTGCGATGGGCAAAGTCCGTGCTCAGCGGTCTCAGTCTGGCCTCGCGGCCGAGCGGACTTGCCCATCTTGAAAGGCGCGGAGCTGGGGTGATGGGCACGCCCGTCGACCCCCGGCGCTCCGCATGAAGCTCATCGCGCGGGCTTTGCCCATCCTACGGGATCGGGACTCGAGGTCAGTTGTTTCTAGGAAGTCGTCTGGTGTTTCTAAATAGAGGAGCGGTGTCACGTGAGAAGGTTTAGACGAACAGGGTTGAGCAGGACAACGGGAGCTGCGCTGGGGGCGGCCGCTGGATTGACCGCCTTGGCGGCGGGCGCCTGGGCCATGGACCCGCACGCCGGGCATGCCGGTATGGAAGAGGGCCACTCGGCCCACCAGGCTGGGATGAGCCATGATCATGCGATGCACCAGATGCAGGAGACGGGGGCGTCCGCGGAATCGCCGGATCCGCATGCACATCATCGGGCCATGATGCAGGAGACCGCCTTCCAACGCTCGGAGCAGCGCTACGCGCTGCCCGACCGCAAGCTGGTGGACATGAACGGAAAGGAGACCAGTCTGCTGCGCGAGTTGGACAGCGGGAAGCCCGTCATCGTCAACTTCATCTTCACGACCTGCACCACGATCTGCCCGGTCCTGAGCGCGACCTTCAGCCAGGTGCAAGGAGCCTTGGGGGAGGGCGCGCAGGATGTTCGGATGATCTCCATCTCCATCGATCCGGAGGAGGACACGCCCGAGCGGCTGCGCGCCTATGCGGAGCGTTATCATGCCGGTCCGGAATGGCGCTTCTTCACCGGCAACCGCGACGACATCATCGCGATTCAGAAGGCCTTCGAGGTCTATCACGGGAACAAGATGAGTCATGAGCCGGCCATCTTGCTGCGCCAAACGGCGGGTGACCCCTGGGTGCGGCTCGATGGGTTCGCGAGCGCGGGTGATGTGATTAAGGAGTACCAGCACTTTCAGCGCGCCGATGGCTGAGTGCCAGAGCCATCCCTGGGAGTAGGCGCTGAGCGTCCAGGCCTGCCCCCACGCTTGGCCGGCCAAGCGGTTCAGTTGATTCGTTTTACTGATGTTTGTTCCAATGGTTCTTCGCTAGCCTAAGCTGCGTCGACTCCAGTTCTACAGGCGAGCGTGAATCTGGCTGTCGACTCAAAACGGTGCATAGCGTTCCGGGCGCGGTTTCATCCGACCCCATGATGGATACATGATTTTCGGGGAAATCACCCGACTTCTTTACGACAGACTTGGAGTCAAGGACATTGACAGGGCGGCATTGCTTCCTGGTCGGGGCCTCCTCCGGTCATTCAGGAGCTGTAACTAGAGATGCAACCCCGACTCAAGCCACTTACCGCGCTCATTGCGCTCTATGCCACGCAATCTCTCGCGGCGGATGATGTCTCCATCCTGAGCGAAGTCCTCGTCACGGCCCCTGGGGAATTGCCGCTGGATTCAGGCGCCACGACGCTGAACCGCGCCGAGATCGCGCCCAAGCGGGCGCGCACGAGCGATACCGCCAGTCTCCTCACGGACATCCCCGGTGTGAGCGCCCAGACTGGCGGAGGCCTGTCCAGCCTGCCGGTCATCCGCGGCCTGGCGGACGATCGCCTGCGCACCAAGGTGGACGGCATGGACCTCGTCGCCTCCTGTCCCAACCACATGAACTCGCCGCTGTCCTACATAGACCCTACCGCAGTGGAGAGCATCCAGGTCTATTCCGGCGTCACCCCGGTGAGCCTGGGGGGCGACAGCATTGGCGGCAGTATCCTGGTGCAGTCCGCGGCCCCCGCTTTTGCCGATCCCGGTGAGCGTCTCGTGAAGGGTGAGACGGGCATCTTCTATCGCAGCAATGGCGATAGCTGGGGCGGAAACCTCTCCGGTACCTATGCCACCGACAGCCTGAGCCTCACCTACACCGGCTCCTACGCCCAATCCGACAACTACAAGGCCGGCGGCGATTTCAAGGATTACGGTTTCACGGGTCGTCCGGGTCACATACTTGATTTGGATGAGGTGGGATCAACCGCCTATGAAGCCAGCAATCAGTCCGTCAAGTTCGGGTGGCAAAACGACGGCAACCTGGTGGACCTCACCTACGGCCGTCAGCACATCCCCTATGAGAACTATCCGAACCAGCGGATGGATATGACCGATAACCTCAGCGATCAGTTCAACCTGGCCTACACTGGCGAACTGGCTTGGGGAACACTGAAGGCACGGGCCTATTACGAGCACACCCAACACGAAATGGATTTCGGCGATGACAAGCGCTATTGGTACGGAGGTGCCTCTGGAGGTTCCGCCGCGTTAGAGGGTAACCCCTGTTCACCCATCTCAGGCGGGATGACGGGTTGCGCGGCCGGCATGCCAATGTACACCGACGGGAAAAATGGGGGGGTCACCCTCAGCGCCGAACTCCCCCTAGCCAGCGGAGACCTCGTGCGCCTCGGCGGTGAGTACCAGAACTACCGCCTGGACGACTGGTGGACACCCTCGGGCGCGAACATGTGGCCCTATACCTTCTGGAACATCAACGACGGACAACGCGACCGCTTCGCACTCTATGGCGAATGGGAAATCAGCAAGGATCGCTGGACGCACATCCTGGGCGTTCGCTTTGAGAATATCGCCATGGATGCAGGCCAAGTGCATGGCTATAACCTTGATTCCTACCCGACCACCGGGACCACGAGTCCGGTTAGTCAAACGCGGGACGCGTCGATCTTCAATACGCAGGACCGCGCTAAGACAGACCATAACTGGGATCTCTCGTGGCTCGCCCGCTTCACGCCGGCGGACACCCAGACCTACGAGATCGGCCTAGCCCAAAAGACCCGCTCACCCAACCTCTATGAGCGCTATACCTGGTCGACTTGGCAGATGGCTGCCTTCATGAACAACTTCGTCGGCGACGGCAACGGTTACGTCGGCAACTTGGATCTGAAGCCGGAGGTGGCGAGCACCCTGAGCCTCACCGCAGATTGGCACGACGCTGGTCAGCAACGCTGGGGTGTCAAGTTGACGCCTTATTACACCTATGTGCGCGACTACATCGACGCGGTGCAGTGGGACTCCGCGACCAACGCGCCCCGTGTCGTGCCGGTGGTCGACAACTTCACCGTGCTCAAGTATGTCAACCAATCCGCTTATCTCTACGGATTGGACCTCGCGGCGCACTATGTAGTGGCGAGCGGCACCGCTTATGGCGATTTTAGGCTCCAGGGTCTGGCAAGCTACACCAAGGGCGAGAACGACGACACCGACGACACTCTCTACAACATCATGCCGCTGAACGCCAAGCTCATCCTGACGCAGGAGCTCGGTCCCTGGCGTAATACCCTGGAAGGCGAGTTCGTAGCAGGCAAGGAGGATGTCTCGCAAGTGCGCAACGAGATGCAAACCGCCGGTTATGGGCTTGCGCATCTGCGCAGCCGCTATGAACGCAAGACCTGGAGCCTGGAAGTCGGTATCGAGAACCTGTTCGACCGCTTCTATGAACTGCCCCTGGGCGGAGCCTATGTCGGTCAGGGCACGACCATGACGATCCCGCCTGAGCCCAATGAACCCCAGTGGGGCACCCCAGTGCCGGGGCCTGGTCGTTCCATCTATGCCAGCCTCTCACTGAGTTTCTGACGTAGACGGGGCCAATCCATCGTGGCGTCGCTGAACACCCTAGCCGATCAGCAGCCCAGGAGGTTCGATGTCCGAATTGCTCCCCATCGCGACGAAAAGGCGAGAGGCCCTTTCTTTAGGTCGCAGGCATCGTCCGTCCGAGAGCAGGGCGATCGCGCCCCACCTTCTTGCACTGAGCCTGTTCTGGCCAGAAGCGCGGTCGAGGTGTCGGGATTCGGCTCCAGCCCGCTGGGCCGAGTGGCCGTCCACGCGCAGAGCGGTCCGGCTTGGCGTTGCCTCGACCTTGCTGCTGATCGGCTCCGTTGCCATGGGTGGCCAGCCGCCGTTGGCGGCCGATTCGGCTGAGCTATCCGAGGCGGTTGCGATCGGCAAGCGGATGTACCGCGAAGGACTTCTGCCGTCTGGAGGACTGATGTCCGGAATGGTTGCGGGAGACGTCCGATTGACCGGAACTCAAGTGATCTGCGGCGCTTGCCATCGCCGCAGCGGACTAGGAGCCGCGGAAGGCCAGGAGGTAGCGCCAGCGATCATCGGTGAAATGCTCTACCAGCCGCTCAGGACCCCCACGAGCCGTAACCCCCTCGCGCCGATGCAACGACCGGCCTACACGGATGCGACCCTGAAGAGGGCAATTCGAGAGGGTATCGACGCTGCGGGTCAACCGCTCGATCCGCTCATGCCGAGGTATCCGCTGACTGACGCTGAGCTGGACATCCTGCTGACCTATCTGAAATCACTGTCTCTCGACCCTTCCCCGGGAGTGACGGATCATGAAATCCACTTCGCGACCATCCTCGCTGACGGGATCGACCAGGAGACGCGAAAGGCCTTTCTCGATGTCTTCGAGCAGTTTATCGCCCTGAAGAACACGGAGACCCGCCACGAGGGCGCGCGCGCGGCGAATCCCCCCTGGCACAAGGAGTGGATCTTCGGTCCCTACCGCAAGTGGGTGCTTCACGTCTGGGATCTGAAAGGCCCGCCGGAGTCCTGGCAGTCCCAGCTCAGAGACCAATACCAGCAGCAACCCGTCTTCGCCGTCCTGAGCGGTATGGCGCCTGGACCCTGGCAGCCGATCCATGACTTCTGCGAAGAGACCCAGCTGCCTTGCCTCTTTCCGGTGACCGACCTGCCCGTCGTCGGTGACGGCGACGCTTACTCCGTCTATTTCTCGCGCGGGATGGCGCTGCAGGCCGACGGCATCGTCCGGCATCTCCGCGACGCAGACTTGGGCGGACGAGGGATCGTCCAAGTCTATCGGCCCGAGGATCCGAGGGCGTCGGTCGCGGCGGAGCAGTTGAGGCGACAGCTGGCATCGGACGGCGAGGAGGTCGAAGACATCCTCATCTCCGCCCCGGCGGCCCCGAGTGCGGCATTCTGGGACTCTCTGGCGAAGGGCAAGGATCCTGGCGCGCTCGTGATCTGGCTCGGCCAAGGGGACCTCGCGCAGCTGTGGGAGTCCAAGGCGAGCGGCGGTGAGACCCGGCTCTACCTCTCGACCAGCCTCACCGAGATCGACCCGGAACTCTTTCCTTTACAGGTCCGCGAACGCCTCTTCTTCGTCCTCACCCAGGAACTGCCAAGCAAACAGGCACGTCTCCTGGCCCGCTCGACGGGTTGGCTGCGCTCGAAAGGGGTGTATTCGCCCAAAGCCTCTGCCGTGCAAGGCGACGCCTACTTCACGCTCAAAATGGTTGGCGGTGCGCTCATCCAGATGCGTGGTTTTTTCCTGCGGGACTATCTGCTTGAACGTATCGAGCACATGGTCGACAGCGCCAACTACACCTCGGTCTATCCGCATGTCAGCCTGGCGCCGGGACAGCGTTTCCTGTCGCGATCGGCCTACATCGCGCAGTTGCCGGCGGATGGAGGCAAGGCGTTGGTCGCCGTGACGGATTGGCGCACGCCTTAAGGAAGGGTCGCTGTTCCTTCGCGGATGAGGGCCTGCAAGAGGTCCATGATCTCGGCGGAGTCCCAGTCCACCAGGCCTCGTCCGACGAAGCGCACGAAGCCCTGCCGATCCAAGACAAAGGTGGTAGGGATTAAGGTTGCGCCCCAGCGGTCGAAGCTGGCGCTGTCCCTGTCGAGCACCACTGGGAACCTGATGCCGAGCCGCCTGACCAGGGTCTTGACGCGGAGCGGCGCCTCCGCCAGGTTCACGCCAACGATCGCGAAGGGCATATCCTGCAATGCTGCGGCGAGCTGCTGGAGGCTCGGGATCTCCTCCAGGCAGGGGCGGCACCAGCTTGCCCAGAAGCTCACCAAGACGACCTTGCCTTTGAGTGTTGTGAGGTCCATGAGTTCGTCGTCGAGGTCCGGCAGGACCAGCTCTGGTGCGGCGGTTGCGGCGGGCGCGGGGGAGAGCACCCCGGCCGCCTCCGCGGCGCTCATGCACAGCGATAGACCGGCTGCGACCAGGACGATCCTCCCGCGCGAACGCCGCTTCAGTGCTAGGCTCGACGCTTTGCCGGGGCCGGCCGATCTCGCGTAGAGGCATGCCTGCATGAGGCTATTCCGCGGCGGGCTGGGACTCGGGCTTGGCCTCGGGGCAGACGTACTTGGACAACTGGTCTGAGATGCTCCCCGCCGAGATGGGCTCCATCTCCGGCTCAGGCTCGGCTTCGGTCATGCTTTGAAGGCTATCGCCCTCTGCCAGGTAGCGCACCCTCCGGGCATCGCAATCGAATTCCCGTTTGATGAAATGGTCATAGCCAGGCGCGGCGCGCTTGGCGACCAGAATCGGCCTGTTCGCGGTGCCAGACTGCTCGACGATGAAATAGTCGCCCTCCAGATCGGTCTGGATGTCGACGGGTGTCTCATCGGCCAGCGCGGGGGAGCCGACCAGCAACCCCGTGATGAGTGCAAGGCAAGCCTGGTCTGAACGCATGCTGAGTCTCCTGGATGTGAGCGAAGGGAATCTGTGTGCGCAAGGAAGGCCGTTGCGCGACCTGAAAAGACCCTGCCGGATTGCCCGGTCAGGGCCCATTCTCGCGGTCATTCTTGGCGGCGTCCTTGCCGCCTGAGCTGGCTACTGGTTGACGCAGGTGCTGTTCCAGTAGCTGCTGCTATGGCACACGGCGCAACCCACGGGTTCGCCCGCCCGGATCGTCCGTCCGCTGAAGGTGCGATCGGCGAGTGCGCGCGAGAGCACGGTCCCGCAACTGTTCCTGCGGCTGGTGCCGCCATGGCAGGTCGAGCAGTTGCCGAAGCTCTCACCGCGGCTGCCATGGGTGCCGCCGCTCGACCAGGGCGTACTGTCGAACGCGATCCGGTGTAAGCCGTGCGGGCCGTTGAGGTTGTTGCCCGGACTCGAGGAGTGGCAGGTGGTGCAGTCCGCGACCGTCCCGACGTGCCCTTGCAGCTGCTTGGCCGTGACATTGTCGTTGGCGTTCGGATTGGCGTTCGGCCACTCCGCATGGGTTGCGCCGTGGCAGCCCTCGCACATGACGCCGCCGTGGCCAGTACTGACCCGGTAGAGCTGCGGGTTGCCCGCGCCTGGGTTGGCGAAGCCGTTGAAGCTCGCCGGCACCTCGGGCTCGGCAAAGCGCTTGTTGGTCGGCACGATGGGCGTGGCCTTGGGGTCGGCCGGTTCGCCCTGGTTGTTCACCCGGTAAGCGACGCGCAGGCGGATGTCGTCCAGATTGTCGTTGGTGTCGCGGGTGTTGACGACGGTGCCCGTGGTTCCAGCGAGGTTGTTGCTCGCGTCACCCGTGTGGCAGGAGCCGCAGCCTGGCTCGTTGGCCCAGGGCACGCGCGGTTGGGCGCTGTTCGGGTCATAGAAATCCCCGAGATTCAGCGCGAAGGCACCTGGATTGCTCGGCGAGACCCCCGCGGAGAAATCGTTGCCGACGTGGTTCATGTCGCCGTGGCAGTCGCTGCACACCATGCCGCCGTTGAACATGGCACCGCGCAGACACTGCACCTTGGTGCCTGGGTGGCACTGGTAGCAGGTGTCTTCCAGGGCGGACAGGCGCTCGCTCTGATTGGCGATGATGCCGTCGAGCCCCTGCTCTGGGGCCGGGATGGAGGGGAAGAGGCTGCTGAATTGCCCATGGTGGTTGTGCATCACCCGCGAGTTGCTTTGATGCGCGAGCTGATTGCGGCCATTCGCCTCGGTTCCGACGGGCCCCGTCTTGGGGCCGACATGGGCGAGGTCGAGCGCCGGGGTGTAGTGACACACCTGGCAGACCACCGGTTCCTTCTGCACCAATGCCTTGTTGGTCAGGCAGTTGGCGTCGCCGTTACCCGCGCCGTCCGTGTCGACGCTGATGTCGCAGGGTGCGGGTGCCGCCGTGCCGTTACCCGAGGGTGCAACGTAGTTGGCCCCGTGCGTCAGGTCGTGTAGACGCAAGACATTGATGTCTGCGGCATACTCCAGGCTGACCTTGGGCGGCATATCGCTGTCCGGGTCGTCCAGGGTCGTCGCCACAGGCAGACCGGCGTCCGACAAGGCATTGGTTGGTCCGTTGGTACGGTTTCCGGTGCCATGCACACTGGCATAGTCCGTCGAGGTGGTGTGGCAGTTGGCGCAGCTGGCTTCACCCGAGATGGGCAGCACCGTATCCACGGTGGAGAGCGTCGTGCCGGCGGCGTTCCTGGCCTGCACCCGCACCAGCGGGTAGGCGTTCTCCCGGCCGAAATCGTCGTAGGCCGCGAAGGGAATGCCAGCCCCCTCGAACCAGTTGACGCCCTCGGCCACGTAGCCGAAGGGGAAGCCGACGAAGAAGGGCTTGTCGGTGTAGTGCTCCTGCACCAGTTGCGGCGCATTGCCGAGGTTGTTGGGGCCATAGGGATTGTCGATGCCCGGCATGGCATGTTGGACGGCGTCGATGACACCCGTGCCGCCGGGGACGACGTTGCCGTTGCTGATGTACAGCGTCTCCAAATTCGGCACCGGCAGGCCCAGGTCCGCGGTCATCAGGCCGTCGATATCGAAGGGGTAGAAGGCGTTGTAGATCCCGCCCGCGATGGCGCTGGACCAGAAGTTGGTCTTGTAGGTATCGCCATTGGCCAAGACGCCGTCGAAGACCCCCTCGCTGAGGATGGGGTCGTTCGGGTTGGAGGTTGCCGAGTAGAAGACGCTTACACCGTCCGGATTCAGTGTGGGCTCGGCTCCCTTCAGGATGACCTGAGCGAGCAGCACCTGGAAGGGCGGTAGGATGCTGGAGACGCGGGTGTCCAGATCGCCGCAGTGCATCCCGAGATCATTGATCGCCAGCACGCTGTAGCTGTTGTTGGGGACGATCGACTGCTCCGGGACCTGGTTCTCCGGACACCCAGACTGACTGGTTGAGCTGATGGAGATGCCCGTCGGATCGGCCGAATTGCAAAGGGCGACGCTGCCGGTGATGGATGCCGTCGTGCCCGCGGATGCGGATGCGCCGTCATTGTCGGTGACCGTCAGCGTCACGGTGTAGGTCCCGGCGGTGGTATAGGTGTGCGTTGGACTCGCGCCGCTGGCGTTGCTGCCGTCGCCGAAGCTCCAGGCGTAGGAGGCGATGCTGCCATCCGGGTCGCGGGAGCCAGTGCTGGTGAAGCTGACCGTTGCACCTGTCGTCCCGCTATAGGGTCCGTTAGCGTTGGCCGTCGGTGGCTGGTTCGGTGGCGGTGTTTCGGTGATGTCGACCGATGCCGTGTCGCTGGCGGTCGCGCCATCGTTGTCCGTGACGGTGAGCGTTGCGGTGAAGGCGCCCACCGTGCTGTAGATATGACTCGGGTTGGCGCCGCTGCCATTGCTGCCGTCGCCGAAGCTCCAGGCGTAGGAGGCGATGCTGCCGTCCGGATCCGTTGAGCCGGTGCTGCTGAAGCTCACTGCCGTGCCCGTGGCTCCGCTATAGGGACCATTGGCGTTTGCCGTCGGCGACTGATTGGTCGGCGGCACGTCGGTGATGGTGACCGATGCCGTGTCGCTGGCGGTCGCGCCATCGTTGTCTGTGATGGTCAGCGTCGCGGTATAGGCGCCCGCCGTGCTGTAGGTATGACTCGGGTTGGCGCCGCTGCCATTGCTGCCGTCGCCGAAGCTCCAGGCGTAGGAGGCAATGCTGCCGTCCGGATCCGTCGAGCCGGCGCTGCTGAAGCGCACCGTCGTGCCCGTCGTCGCGCTGTAGGGTCCGTTGGCGTTGGCATTTGGCGACTGATTCCCATCGCCAGGAGACTTCGGCGAACAGTTGTCGGGTGCACCGCTGACATCGCGCTCGACGGTCTGTCCGTCGGACTGGGTGGCGCGCACTCGGCAAGGGACGGGGCGTGGTCTGGTGTCACGGATGCTCCATCGACTCCGCTCGATGCGGTCGCTGCCCAGGACCTGCGATGAGTCGTAGGCGTTGACCAGCGTGACCGTCCGCCGGCGGTCGCCCCGACCGGACATTTCCAGGCGACTGCGGCTGCTGCGCCATTCCGCGCTGCTGATGGAGAGCTGTGAGGAAGATTCGTCTTCATCATCAGCCTGGGCCGGGCTTGCGGTCATCATAATCGCTGCGGTGATGGCAAAGACGGCGATTATCCCGCCGCGAGAACCGACGCATCCGCCCGGGGGCGAATGGCTCGGACAACAGTCGTTTCTGGGTTGTTTCATCTCAATCCCCATTGGTCTTTGGTGGGCCTTATTGTTGGACGTCCTGGATCTGGCCGGATCCGGGATCTGGGTCGGGTAGCGGGCGTCTACTTCCTGATGGTTGGGCTGGGACGCGACCCAGTCGCGCTCCGCGCACGGGAACTCTGCGGTTCTTGCCTATTAGTAATAGCGCCAGCGTGCGTGCGGGCGCTTCGATTGGACGCAGCCGCTTCCGTGCGAGTCGCTCTGGGGATGTTCGGCCGAAGTCTGGTGGGTCGAGACGTGACGCCTATATTCAGTCGTCTTCATGCGGGATCACCTCGCAATGGCCCGGATCTGGCGTGACAGCCGGCTGCTCGCCCGGCTGTGAGCGACCGAGTCCTGTCAATCGCCACGCATCCGTGCGCGATACCTGTTGACCGATCGCCAGCCGATCCGGAGCAGACTGGTGTGGGTCACGAATCCCTCACCGCTGAGTCTGCCGATTCAAACCTTAAGACAACCTTAAGATTGCCCCAAGTTGCATCATTTTTGACCTATTGCTTTACACAGGTATTCTCGTGCGCATCTGATGATGCCGCACGCGGTTTGAAGCGAGTTCATCGCAACGGGGAAGCGAACAGCGAATTGATGCGCTGAATGTGGGGCTATTCCCCCATCCCGCGATGCGCTCCGCGTTCAGTACGACACTGAGACCTGAGAACGAAGCATCAGCCACGGACCGCGGAGAACAAACAGACGAGTGGGCCCCTAGCGGATTCACCAAGACCTCAGATTCGCGCTCCCTCGGCATCTTGGCGACTGCAATCGTCGGGGGGCAAGACTTGGATGGGCGCGCGCCGGATGCTTCGGGCGGATATTCGACAGCGGAGGGCTGGTCGCGAAAGGAAGGGGCGCTTTGGGGCAACCAGTCATGCGATCTGGGGCCTGGTGTTGGTGGTCTCGCTAGGGAGATTGCTGCTCGGCGCTGCGTCTTCTCTGGCAGTTCAGCAGCAATCCGGGCGGTCTGCAGAGGTCGATCCAGGTTGGCAATGTGCCCCCGTCGATGCTCCTTGCACTTTCCCCAGTTCGGTCGCAAGGGGCGAAGGCTGTACCTGCTGCCTTTGGTCTGCGAGCAGATAGCGCCGATCGGCCGTGGACTCAAGCAGTGCGGCGAGTCGGCTGCGCAAGCCTGGTACCGCGCGCATTGCCTTGAAGGAGCCCTTGCGATGGCCCTTGATAAGCGACGAGGGGTCGAAATAGGCCTTTGCGTTCTGAAGATCGAGGACGAAGGGCGGCTGCCCCTGGCGCAACAGAATGTGACTCATGAGCAAGGCACCGGTGCGGTGGTTGCCCTCGAAGAAAAGCTGCGGCTCAGAGAGCATCTGAATGTAGACGCCGGCGGCGCGCCTCCACGCCGTCGGGTGATGATGGTCCGCTAGATAGTTCATCAGCGCCCGCACGCCACCGCGGTTATCGTCGTCGTAGAAGCGCTGCATCGTTAGGCGGAAGTGAGGTGAGCATTGTTGCAGCGCTGGATCCGCATCCTCGCAGACGATCACGCAGTTGAGCTGCAGCAGTCGTTCTGAATTGCCGCGCTCAAGCAGGTCGACATCCCAGTGCTGCAACAGGTCGACGAAGCGATAACCGGCCAGCATGCGCTCGAGCACTTCGTCGCTAAAGGGGTCGCGCGGTGTGTCGAGACTGGCGTTGATGCGGTCGAAGTCTTGTTGTACGGCGCGTAGCGAGCGCTCAATGGCATCCAGGTCGAGGCGGGGCGTTGGCACGGGGCTTCCTTGTTCTGGGCTGAGAGATGGTCTCATTACGGAGCGCCCTATGATGCAGCAGATCGACGCCGAAATGCGAAGACGCAGTCTAGGAGCCTGTCCGACTTAGGATGAATCGGCTGCGGAATCGGGAGAAGGGTCCCTTTCGCCCCGCTTTTTCGTTACATAGAACCACTATGCGCCTCAAAACCGGAACGAAATGGCCTCGCTCTCCCACTTCCTCGCTTCGATCCCCCAAGTCGGACAGGCTCCTAGGGCGTCAAGTCCGGCTCCTAGGAAGCAAAGACCTTGAACCCGATTACAGCCGCCAGCGGCACCAATCAGAGCCCGACTATTGGATGCGCGCGAGCGCTGCTCTCGCCTTGCCGATCATCACCTCCGGCAGCGGGATGTAGCCCATTTCTTCGGCGATGGCCTGTCCCTTGTCCAGGCCCCAGTTGATGGCACCCTTCAGCGCCTGCGAGACCTCGGGATTCGCGTAATGCTCATAGAGCAGCAGCCAGCTGTAGCTGACGATGGGGTAGGCGTTGTCCCCGGTAGGATCCGGGAGATAGACACGGAGATCGGCAGGGATCTCATCGGCTGACGCGAGCGCAGCCTGACCCGTCTTGGCTCCCGGCACGACGAAGGCGCCAGACTGGTTCTGAAGGGCAGCCATCGGCAGCTTCAGGCGCTGAGCAAAGTCGTAGGCCATGAATCCGATGGCCCCATCCGTGAGCGTGACGAGTTGGGCGACGCCCTCGTTCCCACGTGCCGTGAGGGCGTTGCCTGGCCAGTCGACGACTTTACCCACACCAGGGCCATCTGTCTTCCAGCTCGGGTCGACCCTGCCCAGGTGGTTGGTGAAGGCGAAGGTGGTGCCGCTCGAATCACGGCGGACGACCGTTACGATGGCTTTGTGCGGCAGGTCCAGGTCCGGATTGGCGTCGCGGATGCGCGGATGGTCCCAGTAGCTGAGCTTGCCTGCGAAGATATCGAGATAGACGCTCCGAGGTAGCTTCAGACTGTCCCCGACGCCCGGGATGTTATAGGCCAGCACCACCATGCCGGCCGTCATGGGTAGCATGATCGCGCCCTTGGCCGGGTCGACCTTGGCTAGCTCCGCGTCATTCATGGCCGCGTCGCTCGCACCAAAGTCCAGGCTGCCCTCCAGGAAGCCCTTGACGCCGGATCCGCTTCCCACTCCTTCGTACTTGAAGGTGACCTCGGGATGCTGGCGGCCGTAGTCCTGGATCCAACGCTCGTAGAGTGGCTGGGGAAAGGTTGCCCCGGCACCTTGGATGATGAGTTTGGCTTCAGCCGCCGCAGATCGGGCGGGCTGGACGCTGTAGAAGAAGACTAGCGCAGCGACGGCGAGTACCGTCGCGAGACTGTTCGCCAGACGAATCTTGCCCTTCATGTGCCGTCTCCAGATCGCTTGGTCAGCTGAACTCGCCAGAGATGTATTCCTTGGTCAGCTGCTCTCTGGGGGCTTCGAAGATCTGCCGCGTGGGACCCATCTCGACCAGATAGCCGGTCCGACCGCCTCGCGAAATGTCCACGGAGAAGAAGGCCGTGGTGTCGGCGACGCGGGTTGCCTGTTGCATGTTGTGCGTCACCAGGGCGACCGTGTAGTTCTGCTTGAGTTCGAGCATCAACTCCTCGACCTGGCGCGTCGCGATGGGGTCGAGCGCCGAGCAGGGCTCGTCCATCAGCAGGACATCGGGCTCGGTTGCAATGGCGCGCGCGATGCACAGGCGCTGCTGCTGACCGCCTGAGAGCGAGAGTCCGCTGTTCTTGAGCTTGTCTTTGACCTCTTTCCATAGCGCCGCTCGCTTGAGGGCGCGCTCCACCCGCTCTTCGAGGTCGCCCTTGAAGCGGTTGAGCCGCAGACCGAAGGCGACGTTATCGAAGATGCTCATGGAAAAGGGATTGGGCTGCTGGAAGACCATGCCGATGTAGCGGCGGACCACGACGGGGTCGACCTTCTTCGCGTAGATGTCCTGACCGTGATACATCACAGAGCCTTCAAAGCGGAAGGCGGAGATCAGGTCGTTCATGCGGTTGAGGCTGCGCAGCACGGTCGATTTTCCGCAGCCGGATGGTCCGATGAAGCCGGTGATCTTTTTCTTCTCGATGGGGACCGTGGAGTCGCGCACGGCGAGGAAGTCGCCGTAGAAGATATTGTTGACATTACAGTCGATGACGATGTCACCGGCGGCCTGGAAGGGTTCTGCGACGAAGAGCGCTTCAGCGATTGCGTTCATGGTTAACTCTCTACCTAAATGTGTACGCGTCAGACCTTCGGTCGACCGACGAGACGGGCCAGGATGTTGAATAGGAGCACGATCAGCACGAGCACCAGTGAGGCGGTCCAGGCCAGCTCGATCTGGTTCTCGAACGGCATGCCGGAGAAGTTGTAGATGAGGATGGAGAGCGAGGCGGTGGGCTCTGCCAGCTCCGAAATGTAGTAATTGCTGAAGAGGGCGGTGAAGAGCAGCGGCGCGGACTCCCCGGCGGCGCCCGCAACGGCGAGCATGACCCCGGTGAGAATGCCCGGCAGCCCGGTCGGCAGCACCACCTTCCAGATGACCTCCGTCTGCGTGCAGCCCATGCCGTAGGCGGCATCCTTCATCTTCTGCGGTACCTGCGCCATGGCCTCCTCGGCCGCGAGCACAAGGGTCGGCAGCATGAGCACGGCCAGGGCGACACCACCGGCCAGCGCCGAGTAGCCCCAGTGGATCACGACCACGGCATAGACGAAGACGCCGGCCAGGATGGAGGGGAAGCCCGTCAGCACCTTGGCCAGGAAGCGCGAGGTGGTGGCGATCTTGCTCGTTGGGTCCAGCACGCCGAGATAGACGGCGGCGAGGATACCGAAGGGGACGCTGATGGCCGAGGCGATGCCGACCATGACCAGGGTTCCCAGGATCGCCGGACCGATACCGCCGCCGATCTCGAAGCCAGCGGGCGGTAGGCCGGTGAGAACCTCCACCACATCGGCCCCGAAGAGGCGTGTTCCGCCTTGAGCCAGCAACATGTAGATCACAGAGAAGAGCGGGATCGAGGCGAGTAGGGCAGCGATCCAAGTCAGACTGGTCAGGAATCCACTTTTGAGCGCCCTCGGCTCGAGCGCCTGGTAATCGAGCTGAGGTAGCGCAAAGGCGCCCTCTAGGCGCGATGTCGAATCGATGTCGCTCATTTCTTACCCTCGAACTTGCGGACGGTGTATTGCTGCACCGCGAGTCCCACGACATTGACCAGAAAGGTGATCGCGAGCAGCACCAGGGCGGCGTACATCAGCGCTTGAACCTCGACCTGGCCGGCCTCGGGAAAGTTGGAGGCAAGCAAGGAGGCGAGCGTGTTCGCTGGCGAGAAGAGCGACATGCTGATTTGGTTGGAGTTGCCGATCAGCATGGCCAGCGCCATGGTCTCTCCCAGGGCGCGACCGAAGCCGAGCACCAGGGCGGCCAAAATACCTGAGGAGGCGGTGGGCAGCATGACCTTGAGGATGGCCTCCCAACGGGTCGTGCCCAGGCCGTAGGCGGCCTCCTTGACCTTGTAGGGAATCCGCCGGAAGGCGTCCACCGAGATGGCGGCGACCGTCGGTAGGATCATGATGGCGAGCACCAGCGCGGCGGGTGCCATGCCCGGCCCGGCGAGGTCGGTGCCGAAGAGCGGAAACCAGCCCAGCGTCTCGTGCAGCCATTCCGCCGCCGGCTTGAGCAGCGGGATGAGGACGTAGATGCCCCAGAGGCCATAGACGACCGAGGGGATGGCCGCGAGCATCTCGACGATGGTGCGGAAGATGGTCGCCATCCGGTGATGGATGAAGTCCTGGGTCAGAAAGATCGCAATGGAGATGCCGAAGATGCCGCCGAGCACCAGGGCCAACAGCGAGCTGTAGAGGGTGCCCCAGATCTCCGGCAGGACGCTGAACTCTTCCTTGCTGACGTTCCAGGTCGTTCCGGTGATGAACCCCAGACCATATTCGGTCACGGCCGGCATGGCCTTCTCGCCGATCTCCCAGAGGATGTAGGCGACCAGCAGGATGATGATGAAGGCGCTGGCGAAGGCGATGCTGCGAAAAATGCGATCGGCAGCGTACTCGACAGAGGAGGGTGGTCCGGAGATTCCGCTGGCAGCATCCGCCGCACGAAAGAGGTTACTCATGGTTTTCCTTCAAGCATTGACGAAAGAGATCGGGCTTGCCTGCGTCGACCGAGCCTGAGATGGCTGGGGACTCGTTCGAAAGCCTTGATGGCCTGTGGCCAAGCGGCTCGAGCTATCGCGCGAAAGCCGATCCGCGCTGTGGCGGATCGGCTCCCTGTTGGCCGGGGCGGGGATGGATCGAGGCCCGCCAGGTCGGGGGGGGGGGGGGGGGGGGGGGCCCCCCCCCCCCCCCCCCCAGGCCGGGGGAAGTTTTTTTGGGGGGGGGGGGGAGTGATGAGGCAACAAAAGAGGGGGGGGGGGGTTGT
>NZ_JAAIJR010000039.1 GCF_010915725.1 Thiorhodococcus mannitoliphagus | reverse complement strand
CGGGCTGGTGGGGTTAATCTCGGGCCTTTTACCGCGTTGGGGTGCCTCGCGTGTTGGGGGTGCGCGGGGGCCCCCGCCGATTCGGGGGGCTGTTTGGGGGGGGGCGCCGCTCCCACGTCGCTTTGCCTGAAACTGGGCGACACAGTGATCCACGCCCATCACTCGGCGATGCGCTCCTCGGCGTGCCTTGAAGGCGAACCCTGATCCCGCACCACCTGCTCTGAGGGTTTCCGGCAATCCCCTGATTCTTCTGTTTGATTTCCGTCCATTTTTGTTGATCGGTATCAGGAAGCCGCACGGCCGGCATCCTGCTATACTGTCAACAATTCTTGACAGTTAGGTGGGTAATAAGAAGTTGACAGTTGCAGCTCCACAGTCTCCTGATCGTCGCTCCGGGCAGAAAAAACCGCATGCCGTCGTGATCGGCAGTGGCTTCGGTGGTCTCGCCGCTGCGGTGCGTCTCAGCGCTCGCGGCTACCAGGTGACCATCCTCGAGAAGTTGGACGCCCCAGGCGGGCGTGCCTATGTCCATGAGCGCGACGGCTTCAGCTTCGACGCCGGGCCCACCATCATCACGGCGCCCTTCCTGCTCGAGGAGCTTTGGAATCTCGCGGGTCGACGCTTCGAAGACGACATCGACCTGAGGCTGATGGATCCCTTCTATCGCATCCGCTTCGACGATGGCCGCATCTTCGACTACAGCGGTGACGCCGAGAAGGTGAAGGCGCAGATCGCCGAGTACTCGCCCGCCGATGTCGCGGGCTACGACCGCTTCATGAAGATGAGCGAGGCGGTGTTCAAGGTCGGCTTCGAAGATCTGGCGCATGTCCCCTTCAACTCCGTGATGGACATGGCGAAGATCGTCCCGGACATGACGCGGCTGCAGAGCTATCGCACCGTTTATGGGATGGTGTCCAGCTACATCAAGGACCCCTATATCCGCCAGGTGCTCTCCTTCCATCCGTTGCTGATCGGCGGCAACCCCTTCACCGTGACATCCATCTACGTCCTGATCTCCTTCTTGGAGCGCAAGTGGGGTGTGCACTCGGCGATGGGCGGCACAGGCGCCATCGTCAAGGGGTTGGTCAGTCTGATCGAGGGGCAGGGCAGTGAGATCCGCTACCAGGCGGAGGTCGATCAGATCCTGGTCAAGAACGGCAAGGCGGCGGGCGTGCGCCTGAACTCGGGCGAGGAGATCCCGGCTCAGGTGGTCGTGTCCGATGTCGATCCCGCGACGACCTACGGCAAGATGTTGACGGGTCATAAGCGCCGTCGCTGGACGGACAGCAAGATCGAGCGCTCCAAGTATTCCAACGGGCTCTTCGTCTGGTACTTCGGCACCAAGCGTCAGTATCCGGATGTGAAGCACCACACGATCTTGCTCGGACCGCGCTATCGCGGTCTGATCCAAGAGATATTCAAGCAAAAGACGCTTGCCGAGGACTTCAGTCTCTATCTGTACCGTCCGACGGCGACCGATCCGAGCTTGGCACCTGAAGGCTGTGATACCTTCTATGCCTTATCTCCGGTCCCGCATCTAGGAGGCGAGACCGATTGGGAGGCCCAGGCGGAGCCGTACCGCGCCAGGATCGCCCGTTATCTGAGCGAGACGGTACTTCCAGGATTGGAAGATCAGATCGCGACCTCTCTCGTGACCACGCCGCAGGACTTCAAGCATCGCTTGAATTCGCACCTGGGCGCGGGTTTCAGTCTAGAGCCCATCTTGACGCAGAGTGCGTGGTTCCGCCCGCACAACAAGAGCGAAGAGGTGGATGGTCTTTATCTGGTCGGTGCGGGGACCCATCCAGGCGCAGGTGTGCCTGGGGTGATCTCTTCCGCACGGGTCCTCGATACGGTGGTTCCGGATGCCTCAAGCTTCGTCTAATCAGAACGGTATGAAGAAGAAACACGCGTCGGCAGCAGACATTGTCGCGTGTCGTGACCTGCTGCGCTGTGGCTCGCGCTCCTTCTATGCGGCGTCCTTCCTGCTCCCGCAGCGTTTCCGCGATCCGGCGATGGCGCTCTACGCCTTCTGTCGCATTGCCGATGATGCCATTGATTGTGTCGGCGACGATCCAGTGCTGCAGGCGGAGGCGCTTGCAATGCTCCATGATCGGTTGGACCGCATCTACGACGGCCGGCCGATCGACGATCCGGCCGACCGCGCCTTGGCTGACGTGGTCGTCGACTTTGCCATGCCGAAGCGGCTCCTGGAGGCCTTGCTCGAAGGCTTCGAGTGGGATGCCGAGGGGCGTCGCTACGAGGACATCTCCGGCGTCTACTCCTACTCGGCGCGGGTGGCGGGCACCGTTGGCGCTATGATGGCGGCGCTCATGGGCGCGCGGTCTGAAGAACTGGTGGCGCGTGCCTGTGACCTCGGCGTCGCCATGCAGATCACCAACATCTGCCGCGACGTGGGTGAGGATGCCCGCAACGGTCGGCTTTATCTACCGCGCGATTGGATGCGCGAGGCCGGGATCGATCCCGATGTCTGGCTGGAAAAACCCGTCTTCAACGATGCCCTGGCCGCAGTGATCCGGCGCATGCTGGAGACGGCCGATAGGCTCTATCAGCGCTCCGATGCCGGTATCGCCGGGCTGCCGATGGGCTGCCGCGCGGGCATCAATGCCGCACGCTATCTCTATGCCGAGATCGGCCGTCAGGTCGAGCGTCAGGGGTTGGACTCCATCTCTCAGCGCGCCGTGGTGCCGCCGCAGCGGAAGCTGCAACTCTTGGCGCCCATCCTCGGTAAGGCCATGCTGCCCTCGCGTTCTGTTGCCGACTCCGTCCTCGAAGAAACGCGTTTCTTGGTCGACGCGGTCGTTGCTGAGACACCGCAACCGGAGAGCAAACCAGCTTCGAGCGGTGTCAGCGGCAATCGCGTGATGTGGGTGCTGGAGTTGTTCGAGCAGATGGAAGAACGCGAGCGCGCGGTTAGCCTGCGTTAAGGCCGCGTCTCTCGGCTCGCCCGTCACGCGACAAGCGGGGCGCAACCTCAGGTGTTGCGCCCCGCTTGTGCGTCTGGGGGGTGGCATCCAAATTGGACTGAACCGCACGCCTGTCGGTCCTGGCGCACCGGCGGTCACCCAGCCCGGCGATGCTCTCGCCGGTGCTCCTGGAGGGCGAACCTCGATCCGGCGCCGCCCTGGTATGGGATTTTCCGACAATCGCCTCAACCCAGGACCTGTTGCGAATACAGCTTGAGTGGGAGGGGCGTGGCCCGTATTCTCTTTTCAACCATGGGGTCGCTCGGCGATCTTTACCCCTACATCGCGGTGGCCAAGCACCTGCTTCAGCGCGGCCATGGTGCTGTCATCGTCACCAACGGGGAGCACAGGGCATCCGTCGAGCGTGCTGGGGTCGAGTTCGTCGAAACCGCGCCAATCGCGAACCTTCAGGGCGACTACCAGGCGGCTGCAGAGCGGATGCTCGCTGCGCGCGGGGGCGAAGAGTTCTTGGTGCGCGAACTGGTGATGCCCCAGCTGCGCGAGACCCACCAGGTGATGATGGAGGCGGCTAGGGGTGTCGACTTGCTGGTCTCCCAGACCTTTGGCATGACGGCGTCCATCGTGGCGGAGCAGCGTGGGCTGCCCTGGGTGGCGACGCTGCTCGCGCCGATCTCCTTCATGTCGACCTACGATCCGCCGCTGATCCCCGCAGCCGCTTGGCTGTTCGGATTCCGGCGGCTGGGGCCGAAATTCCATCGCGCGGCCTTCGCCAGGGCCAGGAAGCAGGTCTTCACCTGGGAGGCGCCTTTGCACGCGCTGCGTCGAGAACTCGGGGTCTCGGCGCTGGCTGGTCCGGCGCTGTTCGATGGGCAGTATTCACCCTACCTGAACTTGGCCTTGTTCGACCGGGTGCTCGCCGCGCCCCAGCCGGATTGGCCAGCAGGCACCGAGATCACGGGAAGCCCTGTCTATGACGGTGAGGCCGATCCGGCTCAGCTCGCCGATTTCAGAGGCTTTCTGGCCGAGGGTGAGGCGCCGCTCGTCTTTGCCTTAGGATCCTTGGCCGTATTGGCTGCCGGCTCCTTCTGGGAGCATGCGGTGTCGGCCGCGGTGCGGCTGGGGCGTCGGGCCGTGCTGCTGACCGGGTCGACGCAACTCGGTGCGCTGCCAGCTGGGATTCGGGCCTTCCCCTATCTGCCCTACTCGGAGGTGTTTCCGCATGCGGCCGCAGTCGTCCATCAAGGCGGAATCGGGACCTTGGCGCGGGCAATGCGCTCTGGGCGTCCACAGGTGATCGTGCCCGTGGCATTCGATCAGCCGGACAATGCCCGCCGCACGTCCGCACTCGGCGTCGCGCCTGTGATCCCAATGCGAAGGCTCACCACCGCCAAGCTGGTTGTAGCCTTGGAGTGCGTGCTCAGCACGGCTCGGTATGAGCAAGCCGCGACGCGGTTGGCCGCTGATCTGGAGGCTGTCGATGGTGCCGCGCGCGCGGCAGACAGGCTCATTGCGATGCTTGCTTGAACTGCCAACTGTCTTGCTCTCCGCACTGACGGGCGCTTAGTATTGGGTTCCATGCTTCTGGGCGCGGGGCGCTCGGAAATCACCTAAGGCAGAAGGGGTAGACCACAAGCCGTGAACGAATTCTTTGCCAGCGGGCACTCCATCGACTTGGTTCTGTCACTGATTGCCCTGGAGGCGATCTTGCTCATGGTGCTGTGGCGCAAGGGGCGTTGCCCCTTGTCGCCGCTCTCAACCCTGCTCATCCTTGCCCCTGGTACCTGTCTGCTGCTGGCCGCGCGCGCGGCCCTCGCGGGTGCCGACTGGGTTTGGATTTCATCCCTTTTCCTCGTTGCGCTCGTCATCCACTTGACTGATCTGTGGCAGCGGTGGCAAGAGCGGGGTCGCCAAGGCTCGGTCAAGAGTTGACGCGGCAAGTCGTTTTCTGCCTTGGTCATCAGTTGGGCCGCTAGGGTGGACGAGCGAGAGCGAAGTCCACCGAATCCCGCGTCGGCGTTGGTGGACTGCGCCGCGCTTGTCCACCCTCCGGAAGACGACTGGCCGAAACGATGATCGACGCCCGTTTTTCAAGCCGTCAGTCGCAGGAGGCTGCAGTGAGCGAATCCAAGGGAGCGGTCGAGTCCAAGGGAGCGGTCGGTGGGGGAGGGGGGCTGTGGATCCCGACACTGCCGGCGCGCTTGCTGTATCGCATCGCCTCGACCCATGCCTTCACCGAGCAGGGGTTGTACCTGAACCTCGGCTACTGGCCCGAGGCCAGGAACATCGACGAGGCCTGCGAGGCGATGGTCGAGTTGGTCGGTCAGACGGCCGGCCTGACGAGTGACGACGAGGTCGTGGATGTCGGCTTCGGGTTCGCCGATCAGGATATCTATTGGACCCAGCGCTTTGCGCCGCGACGCATCATCGGCATCAATATCACGCCCCAGCAGGTCCGGGTGGCGCGAGCGCGCGTCCAGGAGCTTGGCTTGGAGGAGCGTATCGATCTGCGCGAAGGCTCAGCAACCGCGACCGGGCTGCCAGACGCCTGTTGCGACGTGGTTATTGCGCTCGAGTGTGCCTTCCATTTCGACACTCGCGAGCAATTCTTCGCCGAGGCCGCCCGTCTGCTGCGGCCGGGTGGGCGCCTGGTGCTCGCCGACTCGATACCGACCGGACCCAATGTCAATCCGTGGCGGCACCCAGTGCGGGCCTTCATGAACGACGTCATCCGCGCTGCGCTCTCGGTGCCGCGCGCCAACGTCTATCCGCGCGATGTCTATGCTGCAAAGCTCGCCGCAGCCGGGTTCGAGGCGGTGTCGGTGGAATCCATCCGCGACCAGGTGCTGCCGGGCTGGCATCGCGCCCTGTTTGAGGACCCCGGGCTGCGACAGCGGCTTGGTCCAGTGGGATGGCTGCTTCGTCGCTCTCCCAAGGAGAGTCTGCATGAAGGGTTCGACTACGTCCTGGCCGTGGCGCGTCGGCCGAGTGCCGAGGCGGTCACATGAGCCCCAGGTTGCTGGCCCCCGGTAAAGCGCGAGTCAAACCCCGCATCTGCGGCAGCGGGTCATGGACGAATCAAAATCGGGCAAGCCCCTAGTCTCCACCGAAAGGCAAGACCGAAAGCCGGTCGCTGGGGTCTGGCCGCGCGCTCTCGGATGAGGGGCAGGCTTCCCGAAATGTCAATGCAGTGCCCAGGCGTTCGCCGTAACTTGGCACGCCTCCCATTATTTTCTATGGAGATCAATAGACGATGGGTTGGACAACTGTCGACATCCCGTCGCAAAGCGGGCGGCTTGCCGTCGTCACCGGAGCGACCGGCGGGCTCGGTTACGAGGCTGCATTCGCGCTCGCGGCGGCGGGTGCCGAGGTCGTGTTGGCGGGTCGCAACGAGACAAAGGCCGCCGACGCCCTCGCACGCATCCGCGCCGCTCATCCTGATGCGACGCTGCGCTTCGAGCGGCTCGACCTCGCCTCGCTCGCCTCGGTCGAGGCCTTTGCGGGGACGCTGCTCGCCGCGGGTCGGGGCATCGACCTGCTCGTCAACAATGCCGGCGTCATGGCGCTGCCTGAGCGGCAGGAGACGGTCGATGGCTTCGAGCTTCAGTTCGCCACCAATTATCTTGGCCATTTCGCTTTGACGGCCCGGCTGCTGCCGCTGTTACGGCGCGTTCGCGGCGCTCGTCTCGTCACTGTCAGCAGTCTCGCTGCGGGCTTGGATTCGATCGATCTCACTGATCTGCAGTCCGAGCGAGCCTATGTCCCCTTCCGATCCTATGGGCTGACCAAGCTGGCGATGCTGATGTTGGCATTGGAGTTCCAGCGCCGCAGCGAGGCCGCGGGTTGGGGGGTCGATGGCATGGCTGCCCATCCAGGCTATGCCCGCACTGACATTATCGGCAATGGCCCCGCCTCGCGTGGCCTGCTCGGGAGGCTATGGCGGATCACCAAGCCGGTCTTGCTTCCGCTCAGCCCTGCGGCCGACCAGGCCGTCTTGCCGATCCTCTTTGCCGCGACCTCCCCGGATGCGCGGGGCGGCGGGTTTTACGGGCCGACGGGGTGGCACGAACTCAAGGGCCCGCCCGGAGAGGCGGAGATACCGCCCTTGGCGCTAGACGTCTCAGCCGCTGCCCGGCTATGGGACACCTCGGAACAACTGGCTGGAGTGCGGTTTGCGTGAAGGGCGCCGCTGTGGCTGTGAGCGTCGGTGCCGGTCGCGCGAAAGAGCGCGCGCGGGCGATGGCGCGATGGCGCAGACATCAATGAGATGAAACCGCGTCTAGCCTGAAGTGCGCAGTTCAGGGCGATTTCCGGGAAAGGATTGCCCGCAAGCGCTGTAGGGGCGAATTCATTCGCCCCTTGTTGTTCTACAGCGACAACGATGATCCGAGGCAGAGAGGTATCAGGATTCTCTGAGCGCGTCTAAGTGCCCTGTGCGGCGGCCTTCTCTGCCGCAAAATCGCGTTCCGATATGCTGTATTGCGACAAGACGACCGTCTCCCGGGCGTAGCGGTCACCGTCAAGGATTTGGGCAATGAAGTCGGCGAGATCGACCCGGCTGACGGTTCGCTTGCGCCTGTCGCCGGAAGTGCTGGCCAGCCAACGTCCAGTGGCTGCGCCGTCGGTCAGGCCAACCGGTTGGAGCAGCGTCCAGTTCAGGTCGCAGCCCTTGACCAGCCTCTCTTGCTGCTCCTTGTCGGCCAGTTGCTCGCCCAGCTGCAGTACGCGGAACCAGAGCTTGAACACGCGCGACAGCCTGTTGCGGGTGTCGCCAACGCCGTAGGAAGTGATGCAGATCATGCGCTTGACCGAGGCTGCCTCCATGGCGGCGATCACATTGGCCGTGCCAACCTCGCAGATGTTGGGCGGGGTGTTGCGCTTGACGCCCAGCTTGGCTCCCAGCTTCAGGACAACGGGGTTGAGGGAATCACCCAGGCTGACCACGACCGCGTCTTGACCGGCCACGGCGGACGCCACATCGTCCGCGTTCAGGGCGTCCCCCTTGAGGATCGTGAGCCCTTCATAGGTGTGTGAGGAGAACTTTGCCGGATCGCGGGCAAAGGCGGTCACCTCATGGCCTGCGGCGAGCAGGTTCAACGCCACCGTGCGTCCGGTCTTGCCGGTCGCGCCGAAAACAACAACTTTCACAACAGGCCTCCTGATGTCTGGCCGATCTGCAATGCCTTGTACCGCTCCGATGATCGCCGAATCAAACCCGACTGGCCCCGTCGGCGTATGCACATTTTCGCGGGTGCGAAGTCTAGCACAGGGACACTGACGACCGTCCACTGCTTACCGTAGCGCTGCCTATACAACCCAGATGTCCGCCACTATAATGCGGCCGCCGCGCCGTTTTTGGCCAGTGTAACGGCATTGTCTACCGCAATGAGGCCGTCGGCGCCATCGTTGGGCATGCCTGGTAGGCTCCCAAGTCGTCCGGTCATACTCCAGCTAGCGCGCATCGGTTACTCAACTGTCTGCGTCAACGCCCTTGAGGGATCGGTACCTTTCTGTCCTCTAGTCCACGGGGTGAACGTCACTTATGGAGTGGTATCCCTTTTTTAAATCCCTGCACATCTTAGGGATTATATTGATGGCCGGAAACGTAACGGTCACGGCCCTCTGGAAGGTGTTTGCCGATCGCACGAGTAAGACGCAGATCATGGCTTTTGCCCAGTGGTTGGTGACTGTAACCGACTTCTCATTTACCTTGTCCGGCGGTTTTCTGTTGGTCGTCGGTGGCTATGGGGCTGCCTTCGTGGGGCAGTTGCCGCTGTTCGGAACCCCCTGGCTCGTCCTCGGGCAGTTGATGCTGGCCGTGGCGGGAGCCGTTTGGCTGGGCATTCTCGTGCCGCTCCAGGTCAAGCAGGCGCGTCTCGCGCAGGAATTCGCGGTCATTGGCGAGGTGCCGCCAGAATATCGGAAGTACAGTCGCATCTGGCTGGTTTGGGGTCTCCTCTCGACGGTGCCGCTGCTTGCCGCCCTTTATTGGATGGTGGCCAAGCCAATGACCTACGGGTGGGGCTAAGAAAGCGTCCATCAACAACTTCCCCCCTTTCGCAAAGGGGGGCTAGGGGGGATTTCGGGCGGCATCCCTCGCATCGGGAAACAATTGATGGACACTTGCTAAGGTCGAAATCGCTTGGTGCCATGTCTTGGGAATCGCTGTCCGAACCTCACCTTGAAAAACCTCGAAGGACACTGAGACCTTGATCATCGTTCCGGCCGGCTGCAAAGCTGACTCTGTCGTCAGGCCATCTTGGCCTGACGATCTCAGGGCTAGAAGCCCTGGCTACAGATAGGCACAAGCGATCGGCCGAAACGATGATCAAGGTCGACACCGATGACCCGGTGCTGCAGCGATTCCCTATTCCGGGGTCCCGCGAAGGCCATGTGGGTCCTCTGTTTCGCGAGTTCCGCAGCTCCCTGATCGGGATCAGCGGTGGCGGTTGCCTCGGGGATTCCGATGCGGCATCGCAATCTGTTCTTCCTTATCCAGTTGTTCAACCGACACCCGTGAACTCGGCGATGAGCAATTACCGCGTTTGCCCGCGGCTTCTAACCTGTATGTCCGTACTCAGGACTGCGGCGGCGCGGCTGCTCTGCTTGATCAGGGCGTCGGTGACCGACGATGCACGATTCTTTGCTGCATTGGAGATGGCGTTATGCGAGCACTAGACTTTCAACAACCCGGAGCGCTACAGGTGAACGATGCACGGCCGGCTGGAAGCAATGAAGGCGACCAGATTGAGGGCGCTCGAGATGACGTCTCCCCACAAGGGCCGGGAGGCGCGCTCGGCGTCGAGGGTCGTGGTGGTGACGAGGTCGCTCTGCTTGCTGCTTGCGAGCCCGGGGTCGGGCCGCGCTTCGACGCGCCGGTCATGCCGGAGGGTTACCTCTGGTGGTATGTCGACGCCCTCAGCGACGACGGGCGGCATGGGATCACGCTCATTGCTCAGCTCGGCAGTTGCTTCTCCCCCTACTACTTCAAGGCGCGTCAGCAGGGCGACAGTGATCCGCTGAACCACAACTCGCTGAATGTCGCGCTCTATGGCGAGTGTAAACGCTGGAGCATGACCGAACGGGGGCGTTCCGCGCTGCGGCGGGATGTCTCCTCGCTGGAGATCGGGCCGAGTGCGCTGTCCTGGGATGGCACCTGTCTGACCATCCAGATCGATGAGGTGACGGTGCCCTTGCCCTCGCGTATCCGTGGCACGGTGCGCGTCTATCCTGGCGTGTTGGCGGGCCAGCCGTACCGCCTCGACAATGCGGGGCGCCATTACTGGGCGCCGATCGCTCCGCGCGCGCATGTCGAGGTGGATCTCGAGCGGCCATCGTTACGCTGGTCGGGCAGCGGATACCTGGACTCCAACTGGGGCTCCGAGCCGTTGGAAAGGGCGTTCCAGAGTTGGGAGTGGTCGCGCGCGATGCTAGAGGATGGTGGCGTCGCGATTCTCTATGACGTCACTCAGCGCGAAGGGCACAAGCCGCCTCTGGGCTTGCGCTTCGCTCCCAGCGGCGACGTGGAGCATTTCGAGCCGCCGCCGCGCGTGAGGCTGCCGAACACGGGATGGCTGGTGCGGCGCGGCACGCGGGCGGATCCGCAGGAGTCCGCGCGCGTGACCGAGACCCTGGAGGATACGCCCTTCTACACGCGCTCGGTGCTGGAGACGCATCTGCTCGGTGAGCGGGTGACGGCGATGCATGAGAGCGTCTGTCTTGACCGCTTTAGCTCGCGCTGGGTGCAGAAGCTGATCCGTTTCCGGATACCGCGGGCATTGAGCTGAGCCAAGCTCAGGGCTTCGCGCGGTTTGCCGAAGCTCTCTGGCGTTGATCCTCGGTTCACCCAGTCGGTCGAGTCGGCACCGGGCATCCTGCGGGCGAAGCGACGTGGAATAGGCGCCGCGCCGCGATCGCGCGTGCGGCGCCGCTTCGTCGAGCGCATCCATAGGTACTGGCGGAGGCAGTCGTCGCGGACGACACTCAAGTCGAACCGAGGTCCTCGATCAGGCGGGCCGCCGCCAATCGACCAGACATCGCCGCCATAGGGATGCCTGCGCCCGGATGCGTGCTCCCGCCCGCCAGGTAGAGGCGTGGAATGCGCGTGCGCGAGGCGGGGCGATTGAAGGGTGATCGCCATCCGTGGGTGGTCTGGCCGTAGAGCGCACCCCCGGTTGCTGGAAAGAGCCGGTCGAACTTGGTGGGCGTTGTGACCAGGCAGGGCTCCGCCGCTCTGAGTACCTGTAGACCACAGTTTTCCAGGTGCGAGAACACCCGCTGCTCACATTCCTGGATCTCTGCTGCGTCGAATGAATGCAAATCCCCCCTTGGGGGCGCATTCAGCAGCAGGAGGAGCCGCTCAGGGCCGCTCAAGGGGGCGCCGCCCTGGTCGCTGCGGTCCTGGGCGCAGAGATAGACGGTGCCGTTGCGTGGGAGTCTCGCGTGCTTGAAGACGTCGTCGAACTCGGCGGCGGAACTCCCGCCGAAAAAGACGTTGTGCCGCACCAAGGGGAAGCCTCGGGTTTCGGCCGTCAGGCACCAGGTGATTGCAGACAAGGAACGGCGGCTCGGTCCGACGCGGGCGACGGCACGGCTTGCGGCTTTCCCGAACAGACCGTTGGCGACAGCGGCCGGATCGGCGTTGACCACCACGGCGTCCGCCTGCCTGACCTCGCCACTGGCGAGCCGGACGCCAGTGGCCGATCCTCGTTCAGTGAGGATCTCGGCGACCTCGCTATCGTATTCGATGGTGGCGCCGTGCTGTTCGGCAAGACTCGCCAGCGCGCGGGCAATCTGATGCATGCCGCCGGGCACGGACCAGACGCCCTGCTGTTCGACGTGCGCAATCAGCATCACAGTGCCTGGCGCCTGGAAGGGTGACGAGCCGCAGTAGGTCGAGTAGCGGCCGAAGAGTTGCTGCAGCCGTGGATCCTTGAAGTAGCCTCCGAGAATCTTCCAGAGGCTGTCGTAGGGCTTGATGTCGCTTAGGTTGCCGAAGCCGCGGAGGCCGCAGCGACCCATGAGGCCAAGGAAGCTGGGGCGCGAGGCGCGGATGAAGGTCTCATTCAGCGTTTCGTAGACCATGCGGGCCTGCTTGCAGAAGGCGCGATAGCCATCGGCCTCTGCGGCGCCCGCAAAATCGCCGATCGCCTCGACGGTGCGCTCATGGTCGGCGAAGAGGTCGAGTCGCTCATGCTCGCTCCAGGCATGGCGTGCTATGATCTCGAGCGGCTCCAGCCGCACATAATCTTCGAGTCTTGCGCCAGCATCCGCGAAGACGCTCTCGAAGATTTCGCGCAGGGTGAGCACCGTGGGGCCGGCGTCGATGCGACTTGCCCCGACAGCAACCTCGCGCATCTTGCCGCCCGGGGTGCTGGCGCGCTCGAGGACCTGAACCTGGAGCCCTCGGGCAGCGAGCTGGACGGCCGTGACGAGTCCGCCGACGCCGGCTCCGATGACGACAGCCTTTTGGGTGGGCATCAGTTTTCGAGTGGACATCACAATCAGGCCTCCCTGCATTTGCGTTGACGCATCGGATGTAGATGTCTATTGTACATGACGCACATAAGTGTCAATTATTCCTTACATTTGACTGCGGTTACCGGGGGAGCACCGATGGATGCCACAACAAGAATCGAGCAGGCCTTGGCCTCTGCCATAGATAGTGTGGCTGCCTCGGGCTGTCCTCCACGTCTTGCTGAAGCAGTTCGTCATTCCGTCTTCCCTGGCGGTGCGCGCGTGCGCCCTAGGCTCTGCCTCGCCGTGGCCGCTGCCTGCGGCAGCACTGACTACGCGGCGGCCGATGCCGCGGCGGCCGCGATCGAACTGCTGCATTGTGCCTCCTTGGTCCATGACGATCTTCCCTGTTTCGATGACTCGCCCTTGCGCCGCGGTGTTCCCTCGGTCCATCGCGCCTTCGGTGAGCCCCTTGCGGTCTTGGCGGGCGACGCCTTGATCATCCTGGCCTTCGAGCATCTGGCGCGCAGCCTGGCCGCCAGCCCCGAGCGACTCGGTCCGCTGCTGCTGACCATCAGCCGCTCCGTGGGTATGCCGCACGGCATCACGGCCGGTCAGGCCTGGGAGTGCGAGCCGCGCGTGTCGGTCGAGGACTATCACCGTGCCAAGACGGGCTCTCTCTTCGCGGCCGCGACGGCTGCCGGGGCTCAGGTTGCAGGCGCTGACGCAGATGCTTGGCGCGTGGTTGGCGACCGCATCGGCGAGGCGTACCAGGTTGCGGACGATCTTCGCGATGTCGCAGCCAGTGCTCAGGAAGTCGGCAAGCCGGTGGGTCGCGATGCCTTGCTCAATCGCCCGAGCGCGGCCGGCGAGCTTGGGGTCGACGGGGCCATCGATCGACTTCGTCAACTGGTCAAGGGGGCGATCGATGCGATTCCGCCCTGTCCCGGCCGCGATAAGCTGGGTGAAGTCCTGATGGCTGAGTCCCGCCATATCATGCCGAAGGATCTGGCTCAGCGTGCGGCCTAGCACCTCCGCATAGCAGGGCGGGGCGCCTTAGCCCCGACGGCCCGAGACAAGACGCGGTAGTAAATCTGTGTGGCTTCCTGATCGGCTCCTCACCCTACGTAATCGTGTGCTCTCGAGCCCGGGCTTTCAACGCTGGGCCGTCGCATTTCCTTTGACGCGCTGGATCGCGAGACGTCGCTCGCGCCAGCTGTTCGACATCGTCGCCGGTTTCGTCTACTCCCAAGTCCTCTTTGCCTGCGTGCAGCTGCGGCTGTTCGATATCCTCGCCGATGGCGTGCAGTCGACCGACCATCTGGCCGGGCGACTGAATCTGCCCCCAGAGGGTGCGCGCCGTCTGCTGCGGGCTGCGGTGAGTCTGCGGCTTGCCGAGGCGCGCGGGCGTGATCGCTTCGCCTTGAGTGAGCTGGGTGCGGCCATCATCGGTAATCCCGGAATCGTCGCCATGATCGAACACCATGCCATGGCCTACGCGGACCTTCGTGATCCGGTGGCCTTGCTGCGCGGTGAGGTCGAGCAGCGCGAGCTTATGAAGTTCTGGACTTATACCGGCTCGGAGCCTCCGGCGGCGGCCGCCGGGTCTGCGGTCGAGGGCTATACGGAGCTGATGGCCGATTCGCAGCGCTTGATCGCCTCGGAGGTGCTGGATGCCTACTCGCTCAAAGAGCATCGCTGTCTCCTCGACGTGGCGGGCGGGGACGGCACCTTCCTGGTAGCGGCGGCGAAGCGCTGGCCTCACCTGCGCGTCATCCTCTTCGATTTGCCGGCCGTCGCCGAGCGCGCGCGTGCTCGGTTCGAGCGTGAAGGGCTGGCCGATCGGGCGACGGCGATCGGCGGCGACGTGCTGCGTGATCCGCTGCCGCAAGGGGCCGATATTCTGTCGCTCGTGCGTGTGCTGCACGATCACGACGACCGCACGGCGCAGTCGTTTCTTGCGGCAAGCTGCAGCGCCCTGCCCGAAGGCGGGCGGCTTCTGGTTGCGGAGCCCATGTCCGGCACGCGGGGCGTCGAGCCGGTCGGTGATGCCTATTTCGGCTTCTATCTGCTCGCCATGGGCAAGGGACGCCCGCGGACGCCGGCGGAGATCGAGCAGATGCTGCGGGATACCTGTTTCGATCGCGTGCGTCAGCTCCCGACCCGTCAGCCGCTCCTGACTCAGGTCATGGTGGCTCGTCGCGTCGGCTGAGCTGCGTCGAGCCTGGCCCTAAACCGCGTCCAGACCGAGAAACGTAGTTTTTTCGAGACCGGTGCCGCCTAAAATTACGCATCCCGCTCTGGTCGGGGTTTAGAATCCTTGAGGACGCAAAATGCTCGCAGATGAGTCAAATTTCGATGAAGCGTCCGACCATCCAAGGCCGTCGGGATCAGGGTCGGGATCGGGATCGAACCGACGATAGCGATCCCGATCCCGATTCCGATAGCGATCCCGATAGCGATCCCGATGGCATGACGCGGCGGTCTGAGGCGAAGCCTCGCTCGCTGGTCTTCCCTCCTTTGTGCCCCAGACTCGGCGGGCCGCGCTCGGGCGACCGGCGCCATCTCGACCGATTTCAGATCAAATCCGCTCCAATCGCCCTAGACTGACAGTCAACTTTGGTTAAACTGTCCCATCCTTCAGTATCAATCTGTTTCGAGTCACGTTTTGAGCCCTACTATCCCGAATCTCGAAGCCTTGGCGGTCGTGCTCGAGGAGCCGGAGCGCCTGTCCTTAAGAACGCTGGCGCTGACGCCGCCGACCGACGAGGATGTCGTGGTCGACATCGAGTGGAGCGGCATCAGCACGGGTACAGAGCGCCTGCTCTGGTCCGGCCGCATGCCGGAATTCCCTGGAATGGGCTATCCGCTCGTGCCGGGCTACGAGTCGGTCGGCCGCGTCGTCTTCGCGGGTCCCCAGGCTGG
This sequence comes from Thiorhodococcus mannitoliphagus, assembly GCF_010915725.1. Lineage (GTDB taxonomy): Bacteria > Pseudomonadota > Gammaproteobacteria > Chromatiales > Chromatiaceae > Thiorhodococcus > Thiorhodococcus mannitoliphagus. The sequence goes on along the minus strand of NZ_JAAIJR010000039.1, from coordinate 28,868 downwards.
TCTCGAGGTCGGACAGCCTGTGTTCGTGCCTGGTGCGGTCTGCTACGGCGAGGTGCGCGGTCTCTTTGGCGGGGCGTCTTCACGGGTCGTGGTGCCCGCGAAGCGTCTCCTGGCGGTCGACGACGCACTTGGCGAGCAGGCCGTGCTGCTGGCGCTGGCGGCCACCGCCTATCACGCCATCGCCGGCCCCGCGTCACCCCATGTCGAGCTGATCGTGGGGCATGGTGTCCTGGGACGTTTGCTGGCGCGCATCGCGGCGCTGGGAGAGGGCTCCCGCCCGGTGGTTTGGGAGACCAATCCGGCGCGGATGTCAGGTGCCGAGGGCTATGGCTACGATGTGATGGCGCCGGACGATGATCCACGGCGCGACTACAGTCGCATCTGCGACATGAGCGGCGATCCCGAGATCCTGGACAGCCTGGTTGCGCGCATGGCTCGGGGCGGGGAGATCGTGCTCGGCGGCTTCTACAGCCAGCCTGTCTGCTTCACCTTTCCGCCGGCGTTCATGCGCGAGGCGCGTTTCCGCATCGCGGCCGAGTTTCAGCCGTCTGATCTCGCTGCGGTGCGGTCGCTTTTGGAGTCTGGCCGTTTGTCCCTGGATGGGCTTATCACCCATCGCGTGCCCGCGACCGAGGCCGATAGCGCCTACCGCACGGCATTCGGTGATCCCAGCTGCCTGAAGATGATTCTTGATTGGAGAGCGATTTCGTGAATGTACCCGTCAAAGGTCCCGCGCTGACCGCGTCGCGGCAAGCATCAACGGATCCGGCCGCAGCTCCGGCGATCAAAGAAACTCAGATCATTGCCATCTACGGAAAGGGCGGCATCGGTAAGAGTTTCACCCTGGCCAACCTCTCCTACATGATGGCTCAGCAGGGCAAGAAGGTCTTGCTGATCGGCTGCGACCCCAAGAGCGACACCGCGACCCTGCTGTTCGGTGGTCGCAACTGCCCGACCATCCTGGGGGTCTCCAGCGAGAAGAAGCGCGCTGGCGAGCAGGTGGCCATTGGCGACATTTGCTTCAAGCGTGATGGTGTCTTCGCCATGGAGCTTGGCGGACCCGAGGTCGGACGCGGCTGCGGCGGGCGCGGGATCATTCATGGCTTCGAGCTGCTGGAAGGTCTGGGCTTCCACGAGTGGGACTTCGACTATGTCTTGCTGGACTTCTTGGGCGACGTGGTCTGCGGCGGCTTTGGTTTGCCCATTGCGCGCGACCTGTGCCAAAAGGTCATCATCGTTGGCTCCAACGATCTTCAATCGCTCTATGTCGCCAATAACGTCTGCTCGGCCGTGGAGTATTTCACGGGTTTGGGCGGCAACGTCGGTGTCGCGGGCATGGTGATCAACAAGGACGACGGGACGGGCGAGGCTCAGGCCTTTGCGAATGCTGTCGGCGTGCCCGTGCTGGCCACCATCCCGGCGCACGAGGAGATCCGCCGCAAGAGCGCCAACTACGAGATCATCGGCCGGCCTGGCGGGGACTGGGCGCCGCTGTTCAGTGAGCTGGCGACCAATGTTGCGGAGGCGCCGCCGGTGCGTCCGAAACCCCTGGAGCACGAGGCCCTGCTGGATCTGTTCAAGGGCGACGATGTCGGGCGCCACGTCAAGTTGGAGCCGGCGCAGCCAGAAGACATGTGTGATGCGGCGGCGATCGCCAAGCCGTCGCTCGAAGTCGTCTACGACGACGTCTGAGTCAGTAGCGGAACCTTCTCATGAGCGACCATGATCAAGCCCCAGAGGGGCCCGACTGCTCGAGCGCCGAGACCTTGAAGTCCGCCGCGGCAGCTGCCGGCAATGCCGAGCTGCTCAAGCAGCTTGCGGCCGACTATCCAGCCGGTCCTCACGATCAGCCGCAGACCATGTGCCCGGCCTTCGGCGCGCTGCGCGTGGGCTTGCGGATGCGGCGCACGGCCATGGTGCTGGTGGGGTCGGGCTGCTGTGTCTACGGCCTGACCTTTACGTCGCACTTCTACGGCGCTCGGCGCTCCGTCGGCTATGTGCCCTTCGATTCCGAGTCGCTCGTTTCCGGGCGTCTCTTCGAGGATGCGCGCGAGGCGGTGCTCAAGCTGGCGGACCCGGAGCAGCTCGACACCATCGTCGCTATCAATCTCTGTGTGCCGACGGCCTCGGGCGTGCCCTTGCGGCTGCTGCCGAAGGAGCTGAACGGGGTGCGGATCCTCGGCATCGATGTGCCCGGCTTTGGTGTGCCGACCCATGCCGAGGCCAAGGACGTCATGGCCGGCGCCATGCTTCAGTACGCGCGTCACGAGGCGGAGCAGGGTCCGGTTCAGGCGCCGCGCGGCGGGCGCAGCGAGCGTCCGACGGTGACGCTGCTTGGCGAGATGTTTCCGGCGGATCCCGTGGGGATCGGCATGATGCTGGAGCCGCTCGGTCTGGCGGTTGGGCCTGTGGTGCCCACGCGTGAGTGGCGTGAACTCTACGCCGCGCTGGATTGTCGCGTCGGCGCGGCCATCCACCCGCAGTACACCGCCTCCTGCCGCGAACTCGCGGCCGCTGGGCGCCCCATCGTCGGTTCGGCGCCCGTGGGGCGGGAGGGGACCGCTGCTTGGCTGGATGCCATCGGTCAGGCCTGCGGTGTCGCGCAGGATAAGGTGGATGCGGCGAAGAACAAGTTCCTTCCCGCCATCGACGGGGCGCTTTCGGCGATGCCGATCAAGGGTCGCGTCATCGTCTCCGGCTACGAGGGCTCCGAGCTGCTGGTCGCACGCTTGCTGATCGAGTCCGGCGCCGAGGTTCCCTATGTCGGAACGGCCTGTCCGCGAACCCCTTGGAACGAGCCGGACCTGGCTTGGCTCGAGGCGCGTGGCGTCCCGGTGCAATTTCGCGCCTCGCTCGAGCAGGACTTGGCGGCGGTCAAAGCGTTGGACCCGGATTTGGCGATCGGCACGACGCCCGTGGTGCAGGCCGCCAAAGAGCTGCAGATTCCGGCGCTCTACTTCACCAACCTCATTTCGGCGCGGCCGCTCATGGGGCCTGCAGGCGCGGGCTCGCTGGCGCAGGTGATCAATGCGGCGCTGGGCAACAAGGAGCGCTTCAAGGTGATGCGCGCCTTCTTCGACGGTGTGGGCGAGGGCGACACCAGTGGCATCTGGCAAGACAAGCCGGTCAAGCGCGAGCCGAAGCAAACCGGCGCCCGCCGTGCCGCGAAGTCAGCGTGATAGGCGCTGCTTGCGCATAAGTGGACGGGATCGATAGGGCGATGCTCCTATCCGAGCTGATCGAGAAGGCTCCTGTTGGTCCTGTCCGATCTCGATTCAAAGGGCGCATAGGCTCTGGTGAGCGTCTTCGAAAGCAGCGCTGCACGCATGCCTTGATAGCCATGCCGTCTCTTCAGGTTTTTGGTCCCAGAGAGAGGACGCTTTACCGATGTTGATCAATGACCTCGACCGCGCCGGCGGTTACTGGGGCTCTGTCTATGTCTTCACTGCCGTCAAGGGTCTGCAAGTCATCATCGACGGCCCGGTCGGTTGTGAGAATCTGCCTGTCACCGCTGTGTTGCATTACACCGACGGTCTGCCGCCGCATGAGCTTCCCGTGGTCGTGACCGGGCTCGGGGAGGAGGAACTGGGGCAGAGCGGCACCGAGCAGGCCATGCGGCGTGCCTATAAGACGCTGGATCCGACGCGCCCGGCGGTGGTGGTGACGGGCTCGATCGCCGAGATGATCGGTGGCGGCGTGACGCCCTCGGGGACCAATGTCGTGCGCTTCCTGCCGCGCACCATCGACGAGGATCAGTGGCAGAGTGCCGATCGCGCCATCTACTGGCTGTGGACGCAGTACGGTCCAAAGAAAGGTGTGGTGCCCAAGCGTCAGCCGAAGGCAGGGGAGCGCCCGCGGGTCAACATCATTGGCCCTATGTACGGCATGTTCAATACGCCTTCGGATGTGGCGGAGATCCGGCGCTTGGTGGAGGGTATGGGTGCCGAGGTCAATATGACCTTTCCGCTCGGCAGCCATCTGGACGATGTCGCCAAGCTGGCCGATGCCGACGCCAATATCTGCATGTATCGCGAGGTGGGACGCAAGCTCTGCGAGGCGTTGGATCGCCCCTTCCTGCAGGCGCCCATCGGGCTGCACAGCACGACGAAGTTCCTGCGCGCACTCGGTGAGATCCTGGGGTTGGATCCCGAGCCCTTCATCGAGAAGGAAAAACACACGACCATCAAGCCTATCTGGGATCTCTGGCGCTCGGTCACGCAAGATTTCTTCGGTACGGCGAGCTTTGGTGTCGCCGCCACCGAGACCTACGCGCGCGGGCTCCAGCACTACCTGGAGGACGAACTCGGGCTGCCCTGCAGCTTCGCCTTTGCGCGCAAGGCTGGCGTGAAGCCGAACAACGACGTCATCCGTCAGGCCGTGCATGAGAAGACGCCCTTGATCGTCTTCGGCAGCTACAACGAGCGCATGTATCTGTCGGAGATCGGCGGTCGCGCCACCTATATACCAGCCTCCTTCCCCGGGACGGTGATTCGCCGTCACACCGGAACACCTTTTATGGGCTACGCGGGTGCGACCTACCTCGTGCAGGAGGTCTGTAACGCCCTCTTCGATGCCCTCTTCAATATCCTTCCGCTCGGTACTGATCTGGACAAGGTCGATCCCACGCCGGCGCGGTTGCACCGTGAGCTGCCCTGGGACGAGGATGCGCGTGCCCTTTTCGATCGCATCGTCGAGTCGCAGCCCGTCTTGGTGCGTATCTCGGCGGCAAAGCAGCTGCGCGATGCCGCCGAGCGTGCGGCGCGCAATGCCGGGGAAGAGCGGGTATCTGCCGAGCGCGTCTCGACGGCGCAAGCATCCAAGTCAAGCTGATCTGCTGGGCTGTTTTGGGGCTGCGGCGGTTAGCGTTCGCCGCGAGTCTAAATCCAGCGGTTGCAGCCGCAAAGGCGCAAGGGACGCGAAGAAACAAAGGCTTGTTCCATGCTGGCGCTTCACCCGGACGGTGAGCGCCGGTTCCGAGGCAAGACCTTGAAATCCTTCGCGCGCTTCACGGTTCAGCTAATCTTTTTCGGCTGAATGCTACGTGATCCGCGGACGGGCTGATCGCCCCCTTGAACCTGTCGTCCGGCGATCTGCTCGCTGGCTGGTCCGTCTAGTGCTTCGCTGCCCAAGTTCCGAGACCGTTGCCTCATCGTTGTCGTTGTCGTTGTCGTTGTCGTAATCGTGATCGCGGTCTCGACATGGCGAATATTCGATTACGACAACGACAACGACCTGAGACGGTCTTGGGACTTTCGCACAGTTGCACTAGATGCCGATCGCCATTCTAGGCTCCCCTCGATACCCCCCCGCGCGCGTCTTCGGCCGAGCAGCGTCTGCACGTCGATCCAAGGGTTTCGAGCGTCCGTTCCCGCGCTCTACTCATCTCGTCGCGCAAAGCCCCCATCAAAAAGTTGCCATTTCCTGACGGGGCTCAAGTAGAACTCCATCAAGGACTTCAGGCGCTCCGAGTCCTGTGTCAGCATTCCGCCCGGCGTGATGGAAGTCACATCTCGGGCGAGGCATCAGGCCTCGGAGGGATTTGGGGGCGACGGTCGAAAGGGCGGATTTCGGGCATGAGTCGAAGCCGGATCATGCTCCGTCGAGCGCGTCGCGAGGCGGTCTTTGCGCCGCAAAGCGGCAGTCCTGTCCTTGATCAGTTCTCGCCCAAATTGAGTGTAAATGTAGATTGACATCTGTGTCAGTCAAGCTAGACTGACACCACAGATTTAGGCACCCCGTTGCGCTAACGAGGTGCTAAGTGGCCGCTAGGGAATGAGAGCCACTGTAGTGCAGAAGTTGTCTTTAGATTGAGGGCCAGGTAAGGCGCTCAAGCAGTTCCGGGCCCAGGGCGGGCTCAGTTTGAAGAGAGTGTGCCCCTGTGTATCGGGTGTCTTCTCGGCCGTGATCGGGTTGGTTCACGGCGCCCCACGCCGCACGGGCTAGTGTGGCTTAACTTAACGCTTTATCCCCAGATTCGGAGGATTGACAAATGGCTGACAAGAGCATGACTGGTCTGACCGAGCAAGAAGCACAAGAGTTCCATGGCATCTTCGTGCAGAGCATGACGGCATTCTTCGGGATCGTCATCATTGCGCACATCCTGGCTTGGCTGTGGCGCCCCTGGCTGTAATCAGATTGGGTTAAATGTTGACCTAAGTCGTGGTCAACCTTTCTGTATGAGTCCCGTATCTATTTATCTCTAGGAGAATGATGATGTCACCTGATCTCTGGAAAATGTGGCTGCTGATCGATCCTCGCCGTGTCCTGATCGGTTTGGCTGTGTTCCTGACCATTCTTGGTATTGCCATCCACATGATTCTGCTGAGCACCGCCGAATTCAACTGGCTGGAAGATGGCGTTCCCGCCGCTTCGGTCCAGCAAGTGACGTCGGTTGTCCCCCAAAGGTAATCGCGTCCTTTTTGGGGGTGGTAGGTGAGGCCTGTCGGCGCGACAGGTCTCACCTGCCGCTGACAGTGCTAAGAGGAGGCAGCCATCTGGAATGCCTCCCCAGCAGAGGATTTTACGATGGCCATGCTCAGTTTTGAGAGAAAATACCGCGTCCGTGGCGGGACGCTGATAGGGGGAGACCTATTCGACTTCTGGGTGGGGCCGTTCTACGTCGGCTTCTTCGGAGTCGCGGGTGCCTTCTTTACGCTGTTGGGCGTACTCCTGATCGTTTGGGGTGCGACCATCCAACCTAACGCCGAACTCCAGACCTACAATATTTGGCAGATCAGCATCGCTCCCCCTGATCTTAGCTACGGTTTAGGGATGGCGCCACTCACTGAGGGTGGATTGTGGCAGATCATCACGATCTGCGCGGCCGGTGCCTTTATCTGTTGGGCGCTACGAGAAGTCGAGATTTGCCGGAAGCTCGGCATCGGCTTTCACATTCCATTCGCCTTCGCGTTCGCCATTGGCGCCTACCTGGTGCTCGTGGTGGTCCGTCCGGTCCTGCTCGGTGCTTGGGGTCACGGTTTCCCTTACGGCATCCTCAGTCACCTGGATTGGGTTTCGAATGTGGGATATCAATTCCTGCACTTCCATTACAACCCGGCCCACATGCTTGCGATCACGTTCTTCTTCACCAACTGCTTAGCCTTGTCCATGCATGGGTCCTTGATCCTGTCGGTGACGAATCCGCAGAAGGGCGAAGAGGTTAAGACCAGTGAGCACGAAAACACCTTCTTCCGCGATATCGTCGGCTACTCAATCGGTGCACTCGCTATCCATCGTCTCGGCCTCTTCTTGGCTCTGAGCGCGGTGTTCTGGAGCGCGGTTTGTATCGTGATCAGTGGCCCCTTCTGGACCCGCGGTTGGCCGGAATGGTGGAACTGGTGGCTTGAGCTCCCGCTCTGGTAGGATCTAGGAGACTACAATGCCCGAATATCAGAACATATTTAATAGCGTGCAGGTGCGCTCTCCGGCTTATCCCGGTGTGCCGCTGCCGAAAGGCCATCTGCCACGCATCGGCAATCCGATCTTTTCCTACTGGCTTGGAAAGATTGGTGACGCTCAGATCGGCCCGATCTACCTCGGCTTTACGGGAACGCTGTCGCTGATCTTTGGCTTCGCGGCCCTTTTCATCATCGGCTTCAACATGCTGGCCTCGGTCGACTGGAGTGTCATCCAGTTCCTGAAGCACTTCTTCTGGCTAGCACTCGAGCCGCCGGCACCACAGTATGGTCTGACCATTCCTCCTCTCTCTGAGGGCGGTTGGTGGCTGATCGCTGGTGGGTTCCTGACGGCGTCCATTCTGCTTTGGTGGGTGCGTACCTATAAGCGTGCAGAAGCCCTTGGGATGAGTCAGCACCTGTCGTGGGCCTTTGCTGCGGCGATCTTCTTCTATCTCAGCCTCGGTTTCATCCGCCCCCTGATGATGGGCAGCTGGGCAGAAGCGGTCCCCTTCGGCGTCTTCCCTCATTTGGACTGGACGGCAGCTTTCTCGATTCGCTACGGCAACCTGTACTACAACCCGTTCCACATGCTGTCGATCGCCTTCCTCTATGGCTCTGCCCTGCTGTTCGCCATGCATGGTGCGACCATTCTGGCTGTTAGCCGCTTCGGTGGTGACCGCGAGATCGATCAGATCACCGATCGCGGTACGGCGGCTGAGCGTGCGGCCATCTTCTGGCGCTGGACCATGGGCTTCAATGCTTCCATGGAATCCATCCACCGCTGGGCTTGGTGGTTCGCGGTCTTGACGGTGATTACCGCTGGTATCGGCATCTTGCTCACAGGTACTGTCGTTGAGAACTGGTACCTCTGGGCCGTGAAGCACGGTGTTGCTCCGAACTACCCGTCGGAAGTGAACGTTGTCGATCCGTACGCAACGGGGGTGGCACAATGAATATCGGCAAGAATGTTTCGATCCCCCTAGCTGCGGTCGTTGCCTCTGTCGTGCTGATCGGTTGTGAGCGTCCGCCGCCAGAAGTCGTGCAGAACGGCTATCGTGGCCTGGCCATGGAGCAGAACTATAATCCACGTCTGCTCGAGGCTAGCCTCAAGGCGAACATGCCGCCTGCGGCGATCCCGGCAGCTGCCGAGGGTGGTGCTAAGGTCTCGGATGTCTACGAGAATGTTCAGGTCCTTGGCGATCTGACAGTCGCGGAGTTCACGCGGACCATGGTTGCCGTGACGACCTGGGTGTCTCCAAAGGAAGGCTGTAACTACTGCCATGTCCCAGGTAACTGGGCGTCGGACGACATTTACACCAAGGTCGTTTCACGTCGCATGTTCGAGCTGACCAGAAACACCAACGCCGACTGGAAAGACCATGTCGCGGCAACTGGCGTGACCTGCTATACCTGTCACCGTGGCAATCCGGTTCCGCAGTATGTGTGGACCACCGATCCGGGTCCGGGGCAGCCGTCTGGCATGCAGCCGACTGGTCAGAACTATGCTTCGTCGACGGTCGCTTATGCGTCGCTGCCCTATGATCCCTACACGCCGTTCCTAGATCAGGCGAATGAGATCCGCGTGATTGGTCAGACTGCCTTGCCCTCGGGCAACCGGACGTCGCTTAAGCAGGCGGAGTGGACCTACGGTTTGATGATGCAGATCTCCGACTCGCTCGGCGTGAACTGCACCTTCTGCCACAACACGCGGTCCTTCTTCGCTTGGGATCAGAGTACGCCTAAACGGACGACTGCCTGGTATGCCATCCGCCACGTGCGTGATATCAACCAGAACTACATCTGGCCGTTGAACGATGTCCTTCCTGCGTCGCGTAAAGGTCCCTACGGCGACCCCTTCAAGGTGAGCTGTATGACTTGCCACCAAGGGGTGTATAAGCCGCTGTATGGTGCGCAGATGGCGAAAGACTATCCAGGTCTCTATGGCACGCCCAAGGCTGCGGAAGCGGCGCCAGTAGAGCCGGCACCTGTAGAAGACGCAGCACCTGCTCAGCAAAAGCTGTAGCCATCGGATAGAAGTTGGGCAGGGAAGCCCGCGCGGTGCCACACGGATGACGGCGCTGCAGAGCTGGCCGGAATGGCAAAGACCGCATTCATCGGCTGGCGCATGGTAAGTGACTGAATCGTTTAAGCCATCCTGACAATCTGTGAGAGATATACAATGGCTAGCGAGAACCGCTCGATGTCTGGACTCACTGAAGACGAGGCCAAGGAATTCCACGGCATCTTCGTGTCCAGTTTCGTCGCGTTCACGGGGATCGTCGTGGTTGCACACGTCCTCGTGTGGTTGTGGCGTCCTTGGCTGTAATAGCCTAGGGTTTTTGTGTTAGTGACCGACCGGGCGATTGTTGTAAACAGCAGCGCCCACCAGTAAGAGACCGGAGAATACACATGCATAAGTTATGGCTGATCTTTGATCCGCGTAGGACCCTAGTTGCCCTGTTCGGCTTCCTGTTCGTGCTGGGCCTGTTGATTCACTTCATCCTGCTTAGCAGCCCGGCCTTCAATTGGCTGAGTGGCTCCTGAGAACACTTCAGGTGTAGGTTGCGTCCGAGGCGCCTTCAAAGGGCTCTCTGACGCGCCAAAGTGATCCTGGCCGCGAGGCATCGCGGTAACGACCGACAGGTCAAACAAAAGATATTGAGGGTACTTCAATGGCTGATAAGAGCATGACCGGACTGACCGACGAAGAGGCAAAAGAGTTTCACGCGATCTTCGTGCAGAGCATGACCATGTTTTTCGGCATCGTCATCATCGCGCACATCCTTGCTTGGCTCTGGCGTCCCTGGCTGTAATTGCCAAGTATCCGCCGCGTGGCGGATCTAAAGACGGGGTGCCGGTGAGCCAATCACCGGCGTCCCGTACTTTGCTCAGGAGACATCTAGATGCACAAGATTTGGCTGATGTTCGATCCGCGCACCGCGCTGATCGGCCTGTTCGCTTTCCTATTTTTGCTTGCGCTGGCGATCCATTACATGCTGTTGTATTCCGATGGGTTCGATTGGCTGCAAGGCCCGGATTACAAGCCCGTAGAGATGATTCAAGGCATGAACGCCCTTCCGGCGGGAAAGTAAGTCCGACAGTCGAGTGTCCCGACGGGCGGGGGGAGAGACAGATTCTCGCCCCGCCCGTTGCTATTTGAGCGGCAGAAACATCGAGCGTCCGAAATGCGGTTTCATTGCGAGAGCTTGATCATTCCGACCGAGGCGTCGATTCAGATCATTGATGTTTCGGAGCGCGTTCGCGGTGTCTTCGAGCACTGCGCGGTGCGTAATGGTCAGGTGACCGTGACCTCGGCGCACACCACAGCCTTCGTGGCGCTCAATGAGAGAGAGCCGAAGCTCCAGCAAGATATGCTGGAGTTTTTGACAGAGGTGGCGCCGCCCGGGCGCGGCTATCGTCACGACCTCGACCCAGTCGACGGACGTCCGAATGCCCATTCGCATCTCATTGGGCTCTTCATGAACGCCTCGGAGACGATCTTGGTGTCCGATGGCAAACTGCTGCTCGGGGAGTGGCAGTCGGTCTTCTTCATTGAACTCGACGGCCCCCGCGAGACGCGCAAGCTGAGGGTGCAGGTCGCGGGAGAGTCCTAGATCATGAAAGACGCCGAGTGGTCAGGGTTTTTCGCAGATGCGAAGGCCCTTGATCCAGATGCCTACATCAGGCTCGACTATTACTTCGAGTGCTCCGGGGACCCGGATCTTGCTGCGGCGCATTTTTGCGCGGAGCAGTCGACGGCACAGTGGCGGCGCATCGGTTTCGATGAAGATCTGAGGCCAAGGTTCGGGGCGAGGGTCATCGACCTGGAAGTCCTCGCCTCCGGCAGGACCTCATTCAGTTACGATATCGGCAAGCGCACCCCTGGTGAGGTGACGGCCTGTCGTGTCCGTATCGCACATCCGCACGCGAACTTCGGGCCGCGTATCCCAAATCTGCTCAGTGCCGTCTGCGGCGAGGGCACCTTTTTCGCCCCTGGTCTCCCCGTCGTCAAGCTGCTCGACATCCATTTCCCGGATGCCTATCTGGATGCCTTCGAAGGACCACAGTTTGGAATGCGAGGCTTTCGGGATCTGCTCCAGGCCTATGATCGGCCGATCTTCTTCGGCGTGATCAAGCCGAATATCGGCTTGCCGCCGGAGGCCTTTAGCGACCTCGGCCACGAAAGCTGGCTGGGTGGCCTGGATGTCGCCAAGGACGACGAAATGTTGGCAGACACGCCTTGGTGCCCGCTCGAGCGACGCTCTGCCTTGCTTGGGGCAGCGCGGCAGCGCGCAGAGGCGGAGACCGGCTGCCCCAAGATGTACCTCGCCAATATCACAGACGAGGTGGATCGGATGCTCGATCTCCATGATGTGGCGGTCGCCAATGGCGCAAACGCGGTCTTGGTGAATGCCATGCCGGTTGGCCTGAGCGGTGTGCGGATGCTCCGCAAGCACGCTCGCGTGCCGCTCATCGCCCATTTTCCCTTCATCGCGCCCTTCAGTCGTTTGGACCACTTTGGCATTCATACCAAGGTCTTTGCCAAGCTGCAGCGGCTTGCTGGGTTCGACGTCATCATCATGCCAGGCTTCGGCGCGCGCATGCACATGAGCGATGACGAAGTGTGTGATAACGTGGCGGCCTGCCTGGATCCCATGGGGCCGATCAAGCCGAGTCTGCCGGTTCCTGGCGGCAGTGACTGGGCGGGTACCCTGGAGCCGCTCTACCGCAAGCTCGGCTCGGCGGACTTCGGTTTTGTTCCTGGCCGCGGCGTTTTCGGGCATCCTATGGGGCCGCGCGGCGGTGCGGCGAGCATCCGCCAGGCCTGGGATGCCATTGTGAAGGGTGTTGACATCGACACGCATGCCATTGCCCATGAAGAGCTTGGGGAGGCGATTCGTACCTTCCGCAAGCCCTCCGATTCGGCGCCAGCCGAGCAATCCGATGACAAGCGCACTGGAGGTGAACCTTGAGTGCCCAAATCGTTCCGCCCCTGGCGGCAGGAGACCTGGAGCGGGCCGCGCAACGCGACGCCATGGAGCAGGTCATCGTGGTCGACGGCGCGGACCTCGCCACTGGTGTGGCTGGTAAGCTCGAGGCCCATCGCGATGGGGATTTGCACCGGGCGTTCTCGATCCTGGTGTTCAACGCAGAGGGTGAATTGCTGCTCCAGCGCCGCGCGGACAGCAAATATCACTTTGCCGCGCGCTGGTCGAACACCTGTTGTGGTCATCCCCGGCCCGGCGAGAGCACGCCCATGGCTGCGGGTCGGCGTTTGAAGGAGGAGTTCGGCATCCGGGTACCACTGGCGGAGCGGGACGAGCTTGTCTATCGCGCCGAGGACGCCGGGACGGGCCTGATCGAGCACGAGTACCTGCATATCTTTCATGGTGTCTACGCGGGTGATCCGCGCCCAGATCCCACCGAGATAGGCGCTTGGCGCTGGATGGCACCGGTTGCAATCCGCCGCGCCCTGCAACTGCATCCCGACTGGTTTACCCCTTGGTTCCACATCTTGGTGGGCCGCGTGCTGCCCGACTGAGGGACTCATCCTTCCGGCACCCTTGGTTGCGTCAATCGAGGGCGTGCAAGCCGGCTTCTCAGACCCCATAACACCAGCTCAAGCGGTTGGATGAAAAAGGGCTCTATGACCGAACCTGCTTCTCTCAGCGCGCCATCGCGCGCGACACCAGATACCCATCAGCGCGGCAAAGACAAGGTCTCGCGCATTCCCGTCAAGGTGGAGTCTCAGGACCCGCCCCTGCGTAAGCCAAGCTGGATCCGCGCCAAGGCGCCGGTCGGTCCGGGGGTTGCGCGGATCAAGAAGCTGCTGCGAGCATCCAAGCTCGCGACCGTGTGCGAGGAGGCCATGTGTCCCAACCTCGGAGAATGCTTCAATCACGGCACCGCGACCTTCATGATCCTCGGCGACGTCTGCACCCGACGTTGCCCCTTCTGCGACGTCGCGCACGGGCGGCCCGAGCCGATCGATCCGAGTGAGCCGGAGCATCTCGCCGATTCAATCGCGACCATGGGACTACGCTACGTTGTCATCACCTCGGTCGATCGAGACGATCTGCGCGACGGAGGTGCGGGGCATTTCGCAGCCTGTCTGCGCGCCGTTCGGATCCGCAATCCGGAGACTCGGCTGGAAGTCCTTGTCCCGGATTTTCGCGGCCGTGAATCCCTTGCGCTCGACGAGTTCGCAGGGGACGCCGTTCCCGACGTCTTCAATCATAATCTGGAGACCGTGCCGCGACTCTATCGCCAGTCGCGCCCAGGTGCCGACTATGCGGGATCGCTGCGGCTTCTCGCGGGGTTCAAGGCGCGCCATCCGCGGGTGCCGACGAAGTCCGGGCTCATGCTCGGTCTCGGGGAAAGGCGCGAAGAGGTGCTGCAGGTGATGCGCGACCTGAGAGATCAGGGTTGCGACATGTTGACGCTGGGTCAGTATCTGCAGCCGACCCGCGAGCATCTGCCGGTGGTGCGCTATTGGACGCCGGAGGAGTTCGAGGAGCTGCGAGTGCTGGGTGAGGCCATGGGCTTCTCGAACGTCGCGAGCGGTGCCATGGTGCGCTCCTCCTACCATGCCGACCGGCAGGCCGACGACCTTCTCGGCTGATGCTTTATAGCATCATCAAGAGCTTCTTGATTCCGCCCGGCGTCATCATCCTGATGCTCGCCCTTGCGCTGTGGCTGAGGCATGGGGTCGCCGCGCGGCTCCTCACCTTTGTGGCCTTCACGACCCTGACACTCTTGTGTCTGCCCGTGATCGCGACCAGCCTCATGGGTCCGCTCGAGCCCTACCCGGCCATCAACCTCGAGGCCGTCCCGGCGTCTGCGGAGGCCATCCTGATCCTGGGGGCAGGACGTCGCACGGACGCCCCGGAGTATGGCGGGGACACGCTCGACGATTTCAGCCTGCGCCGCGTCCGCTACGGGGCTTTGCTCCACCGCGCGACCGGGCTTCCAGTCTATGTCACCGGCGGACGGCTGCACGACGAGGGCGCGCCGGTGGGACGGCTGATGGCCGAGGTGCTCATCTCCGAGTACGGAATCCCGGTTGCAGCGGCCGAGACCGAGAGCCGGACGACCTGGGAGAACGCCACGCTCACCGCGCCTTTACTCGCCCAGAACGGCATCCACAACGTCTTGCTGGTCAGCGATGCCTGGCACTTGCCGCGTGCCGTCGCGATCTTTGAGCAGGTGGGGCTGCGGGTGACGCCGGCACCCACGGCCTTCGTGCATCGCCCGGATTGGGGCGAGGACATGAGCTACGCGGACTGGCTGCCCTCGATCAAGGCGTTCTCGACGAGCGCCTATGCCATTCATGAACACCTTGGGCGTCTCTGGTATCAGCTGCGCGCCTGGACCCAGGGTGTGTCGCCACCCGAGCAGGTGGCCGGCTAAGGCTCACGTCGTGATTCCGGTGCCCCGGAGCATGGCACAGCGGCCGTAGTCGTCTGCGAAGGCGGCGCAGCGGGGTGCCGCTCCCACCGAATCGAGCGGCTGCGGCGCTGTTCCACGCGAACCGCCAGTCGACCTGACCGATCTATCGAGCGCGCTGTGGGACGTGCCTGCCATAGCGTTCCATCAAATAGCAGAGGCAGTCCTGTCGGATGACCGTCTCATCGAGTGTCAACATCGAGGGCATCACCGCCTGACGCAGTCTCAGCTGCCCCTGGTCGAGACTGAAGAAGCGTGCGCCGACGTCCTGCCCGAGTTCGTCACGGACATCGAGGCCGATGCCGTCGTTGCCTCGACAGGTGGCGAACAGGGTCCCCGGCGGCAGCTCGCAGAAATTCATCCGCTCCAGCTCGGGGTCGAGGATCAGCTCCCCATCACCGACCGAGAAGCTGAAGTCCACATCCTCGGGTACCCGCACCTGCGCAACCGTGTGGTAGAGGTCGATGTCCTGGGGCGCCAGCGGCTCGGCGGGAATCTCTGTCAGGTGCAGCGCGGCATCGATGAAGCTGCGTGCATGCTCCAGACCCTGTTGGTCACCGACCTTGCCGCATTCCACCGTCACCGCAGGACAGAGGCGCGCCATGGCCATCGACTGCACGCCGGCTGGCCGGATGAAGTAGACGACGGTTCGGCTGAAGAGCGTTGCAAGGCGCAGAAAGCGATTGTCGATGACGTTGATGCAGGCGTAGTGCGGGTTGACGCCGGTGTTATTGTGCAGGTCCAAGCTCGCGAAGACGCCGCGCTCGGCCATGATCGCCACGACACGGGCCATGAGGTCGTGCTCGAGCGTGGGGGCAACTGGACTGCCGGGCCAGACGCGGTTGTAGTCGGGCTGCCCGGGCAGGCGTCTGACGCCACTCGCCGCCGCCGTGACATTGCCAATGAAGAGACTCAATGCGCGCGGCAGCCGCAGCTCTCCAAAGCGCTCTAGGCGCTCGCTCAGCAGGCTCCGGATTGCGTCCCATCCAACCGTCTCGTTGCCATGCATGAGGACGGAGACAAAGAGCGGGGGCTCGCGCGCGCCGTCCAGGTGGATCAGGGTCGGTGCCCCCAAGACGGCGCCGAGTTCACGGCTATCCGTCTCCAGCAGGTCATTGGGCAGTGTGTCGAACGCTTGCAACATCGGAGTCAGTGTCGGTCTTGCCGTCGCGAAATGACTTGATGCGGATGATTATGGGGCCGGAAGGCCGCCGACGTCTTCCGCAAGATTGTGGCGCGCTACTCGCCCAGGATGGTGCAGATGACCTGTCGCGTCTGCCGAGGGCCGTCGAGTTCGCACAAGAAGATGTTTTGCCAGGTCGAAAGTCCGAGCTGGCCATCGATGAGGGGGATGCTCTCTGAGGGGCCGATCAGCCCGGCCTTGAGATGCGAGTCACCGTTACCGTCTTGTGCGTCGTGGCGCCACACCCCGCGGGGGATGAGCTTGCGCAGCAGCTCGACGACATCCGTCTGCACGCTGTCATCCCAGTTCTCCTGGATCATGATGGCCGCGGTTGCCCCTTGGGCGTAGACGTTCACCAGCCCGTTCTGAATGTCGCTACGCTCCACGACCGCGCGCACCTGGGGTGTGATGTCCACCAGGACCTCGCGCGTCGCTGTTGAAAGTTGGATGCTCTCTCGGTGCAAGCCTTGATCTCCGAGTAGTCGCTATCGTGGAAACTCTCAGGGGCGCCAACAAGCACGCAGGCCATTGAAATCCAGAGCCCTCATTATGCCCCTCGCCTTTGGACTGGCCTGGCTAGAGTCAATCTAGCGTCCATGCGTGTACGGGTTTGCCGCTGGCCTGGTGCTCGATATAGGCGGTTGTCAGTCCGGCCATATCAGGCCCATGCCGCTCGACCCAGGCGCGCTGCCAGCGCGCGCCTGTGCGTCTAGCGCGCAGCCGGGCGGCGATGATGCCGAGCCAGTGCTCGACCTCGGCGGGCTCGACACCAGCGCGCAGCAAGCCAGCCTTGGCGCGCGGGAGCAGGTCTTCTTCCAGGATCCGGGCCACGGGCAAGGTTCTGCCGTCCAGCCAGGGGATCTCCGCGTCCAGTCCCCGATGCGCGCAAGTGTAGAAGCCCTTTTGTGCGTGCAGGAACATCAGCTGGCTCTCTGGTGGTGTCTCGGCGTGCGCCAGATCCTGCATCATGCCGAAATAGAAGGCCGCATTGGCGATGGCGTCGGGTACCGAGGGACCGGCAGGCACCACGCGGTGCTCGATTCTCAGATGGGGGCGCCCATCCGGATCGAACCCGACTAGGGGGCGATTCCAGCGCCAGATGGTGCCGTTGTGCAGACGCAGGTGGGTCAAGTGTTCGGGGGGATCGTCCGTCACATGCGGCAGCAGGATGGGATAGCGGTCGATGTTGGATTGGAAGGTCTCCAAGATCGACGCCTGGGCGTAACGAAAGCCGAAACTGACCCTCTCTTGAAGGACCGCACCGCCGACGGAGACGGCTTGCTCGAAGAGCGGGATACGCGTCTCGTCCCAGAGATCGCGGCCGAAGAGGTAGGGCGAATTGGCGCTGATCGCCACCATGGGGCCGCTGACGATCTTGGATGCATTGTAGACCCGCGCCGCCTCGCTCGGTCGGACCTTGAGGTGGATCTGAAAGGATGTGGCGCCGGCCTCGAGCATGACGTCGTGCCAGGTCAGCTCAAGGCGGTCGCGTCCCTCGATCAGCAGCTTGAGCGGACGGTTGTGTCGCAGCGCGAAGACCTGCTCGTTCAAGGCCCGGTAGCGCTCGCGCGGCGTCATGAAGGCTGCGGTCAGATGCTCCGGGCGAACGGTCGGCAGGATCCCGATCAGGGCGAGCCGGCTATCCAGCGCTGCCGCGGATGCGTTGGCGTGGGCAAGTGTCTGGGTGAGTTCCTCCGCGAGCAGGGAGAAGACCTGGCCGCCGAGCGGCCTGGCGGTGCCGTTGAACTCCACATTGAAGGTCGCGAGCTCCGGAACCACTAAGGGGTCCTGCAGCCGGGCCAAGAGTGCCTCGACCTTTGGGGCGGGCGTGGCGTCCGGGGCGACCAGCCAGGCCTCGAGTTCGAATCCGACGGTCGGCTCGCTGTCGTCGAGCCGCCCCTCTTTAAGCCAGGTCTCAAGCAGCCTGGTCTCCTGGCGCAGGCGCGCGGAGAAGCGATTGAAATCCCCTGTGGTGAAATGCGATGCGGCGATGTCCTGGCCCATGCAGCTTCCCCGAGTGTTCTTTGTGCTGATTCGCGCAAGATGAGGGAGACTTAGGTGATTTCCGGGAAACAACATACCCACAGTTCCGATCCCGATGGGCAAAGCCCTGGCGATGCGCTTCTTTCGGAGTGCCGAGGGTCGAGGGGCGTGCCCATCATTCCAGCTCAGCGCTTTACAGGATGGGCACGTCCGTCCAGCGCCGAGGTGACGTTCAAGCCCCGCGTGCGGACTTTGCCCATCCTACCGACCCGTGCCTTTTAGGTAAGGTCATTTCCGGAGTTCGCCTTAGGATCATAGTTGCATCCTCAGCCATTCGGATAGTCATTGGTGACGTCAGTCGTCCTTAGAAAGTGTCCATCAATTATTTCCCGATGCGAGCGATGCCGCCCGAAATCCCCCCTAGCCCCCCTTTGCGAAAGGGGGGAAGTTGTTGATGAACGCTTTCTTAGACTCGATGGGGGATGCTCGCGCCCAGGGTTGAAGCGTCAGGAGCAGGCAGACTTGGTGGACTTCTTGAGATCACTCATCGGCGACGATCAGGCCCTGGTGCGGGAGGCATGCGCCGTTCCAGTGGGGGATGTTGGAACCGGACATTCGCTGCGATCCAACAAGCACCGAGCGGCAGTGATCCTCTTGGGTCGAAGGCCCCCGAGCCTGAAGCGCCATGGCCGCGCCTAGCTGGCTGCTGGCAGCCTTGCCGCCGCTCTTCTGGGCGGGGAACGTCGTGCTCGGGCGGGCGCTTCATGCGGAGCTTCCCCCGCTTGCGCTGGCCTTCTGGCGTTGGCTGTTCGCCGCACTCATCCTGCTTCCCTTCGCCATCGGCGCCTTGCGTACCCAGTGGCCGATCCTGCGTCGGCACTGGCGGATGCTGAGCCTGCTCGCCCTGCTGGGTATCAGCGGCTACAACACCTTTCTCTACCTCGGCCTCCAGACGACCACGGCGACCAATGGGGTGCTGCTGACATCGACCTGTCCGGTACTCATCGTTGTCTTCTCCTTCCTGTTGCTGCGGCAGGGTATCCGGGTGTCTCAGGCATTCGGCATCCTGCTGTCGCTGCTCGGCGTGGTGCTGATCCTAACCCAGGGAAATCCGGCGCGACTCGTCCATCTGCGGCTGGACCAGGGCGATGCCTGGATCCTGGTGGCGGCGCTGACATGGGCGCTCTATTCCGTCTCTTTGCGTTGGCGGCCGGCCGGACTCGATCCGCTCGCCTTCCTGGTGGCCATCATGATCCTCGGCGTGATTCCGCTGCTGCCGCTCTACCTCTGGGAGCTGAGCCAGGGTTATCGGATCCAGCTCAGTCTCGTCAATCTTGCGGCCATCGGCTACGTCGCCCTCTTTCCCTCGGTCCTTGCCTATGTGTTCTGGAACCGGGCGGTCGCGGAGCTGGGGCCCAACCGCACCGGGCTCTTCATCCACCTCATCCCCGCCTTCGGGGCCCTGCTGGCCATGCTGTTGCTCGGCGAGCAGCTTGGCGGATTTCATGCCGCCGGTATCGCACTCATCCTTGCGGGCATCTGGTTCGCGACCCCGCGTCGATGAGCAGGTCTCAGATGGCGTAGTCGCTGCCGTCTCCGCTCATCGCCAGGTCGATCACCTTGCGCGTCAGATGGGGGGCGAAGAACTCGATGAAGTCGTAGATATAGCCGCGCAGCCAGGCGTTGCGGCGGATGCCGAGGTGGGTGACGCTGGAGTCGAAGAGGTGGCTGGCGTCGCGCATCCCCAGGCCCAGGTCCATCTCGGGATCGTAGGCCATGCGCGCCACGATCCCGATGCCGAGCCCCATGCGCACATAGGTCTTGATGACGTCGGCGTCCAAGGCCGTGAGCACGACGCGCGCCTCCAACCCGTGGCTCTGGAAGGCGCGGTTGATCTGATTGCGGCCGGTGAAGGCGGAGTCGTAGGTGACGATCGGCCAGTGTGCGATCTGCTCCAGGCTCAGCGGCTGGCCGCTCAGAATGGGATGGTCGCGCGGTGCGATGACGCAGTGATTCCATTCGTAGCAGGGTAGGCTCAGCAGCTCGGCGTAGTCGGCCACGGATTCGGTCGCGATGACCAGATCCGCCTCCCCGGCCCGGACCAGCTCGCAGACCTGGGGCGGATTCCCTTGCTGCAGCGAGAGCGCGACCTCCGGGTAGCGGCCGATGAAGGCCTGGATGACGGGCGGCAGGACATAGCGAGCCTGAGTGTGCGTGGTCGCGATGGCGAGCGTGCCCGCCGACTCCGCGCTGAACTCCGCGCCCACCTGCTTGAGATTGTCGAGATCCCTCAGCATGCGCGCGGCGATGGCCAGCACTTCCCGACCAGGTTCGGTGATCGCCACCAGCCGCTTGCCCTGGCGGGTGAAGATGTCGATTCCAAGCTCGTCCTCGAGCTGGCGGATCTGCTTGGAGACACCGGGCTGGGAGGTGAAGAGTGCCTCCGCGGCCGCTGAGACATTGAGCCTCTGGCGAGCCACTTCATGGATGTATCGGAGCTGCTGAAGGTTCATGCAGGCTGTGTCCGCTGAATGGCCTGGGTTGACCGGAGCCCGCGCGCCTGAACTCCAGCCTGACTTCCGCTGAGTATGGTGCCGCTGAGGCGACACCCATCCGGTTTTACCGATCGAAATCCGCCTTGCGCGGCCGGCGGGGATTGCGGATTGTCGTTTTGGCTTATCATCCGGCACTCATCATTGCAGACGAAGACCGCGACCTATGCTCCTGGGACAACACCAAGTACCTGCTCTCATTTGGAAGGATCAACATGTCGGTTATCGCGAGTTGCTCGCGCGTATCGACGCAGTGTCGCGTCAGTTTCCCAAAGTCCCTTGCGACAAGGTGGCGATCTTCGCCGAAAATCGGCTCGATTGGGTCTACGCCTTCTACGCGGGCCTGAAGCAGGGCTGCACCCTGGTCCCCATCGACTTCATGAGTTCGGCGGAGGATGTCGCCCATATTCTGCGTGACTGCACACCTTCGCTGGTGTTCTGCTCCAAGAGCACCCACGAGGTCTTGGCTCAAGCCATGGGAGCGAGCGGTCATCAGCCTTCGGTTCTGGTGCTGGACGACCTGGATTTGACTGCTGCCGATCGCAAGGCTGAGCCCTTGCCGGCGCCAGCGCTCGACAAGACCCTGCTGCTGATCTACACCTCGGGCACAACCGGGAGCCCCAAGGGGGTCATGCTCAGCTGGGACAACCTGCTGGCCAATCTCGAATCGATCTCAGAGGACGTGCCCATCTACACCCCCGGGCAACGTACCCTGGCGCTGCTGCCGCTGCACCACATCTTTCCCTTGCTGGGCGCGCTCATGGCGCCGCTATACACCGGCGGTACCTGCGTCTTTTCGCCGTCCCTGGCATCGGAGGACATGCTGCGGGCGCTGAACGACAATCAGGTGACGATCATGATCGGCGTGCCGCGCCTCTATCAGCTGATCACCAAGTCGATCAAAGACAAGATCAATGCCAGTCGCCTGACCCGTCTGCTGTTCCAACTGGCCGCCAAGATCAATTCCCGTGCCTTCTCCAAACGACTCTTCGCCAAGGTGCATGCGCGTTTTGGTGGCCAGATTCGCTTTTTGGTCAGCGGTGGTGCCAAGCTGGATGAGGATGTCTTTCGCGATCTGACGACCCTCGGTTTCGAGGTGCTGGAAGGCTTCGGCATGACCGAGGCGGCACCCATGATCACCTTCACCCGCCCTGGCGAGTCCACACTCGGTGCTGCTGGCCGTCCGATGTCCTGCAATGAGGTGCGCATTGTCGATGGCGAGATCATCACCCGTGGTCGCAACGTCATGCAGGGCTATTACAGGCGCCCGGAAGAAACCGCCGCAGTGGTCAAGGACGGCTGGTTGCACACCGGCGATTTGGGCTATCTGGACGAGGCGGGCGCCCTGCATGTCACCGGTCGCAAGAAGGAGATTATCGTCTTGCCCAGCGGCAAGAACATCAATCCAGTCGAGATCGAGGCAAAGCTCTCTGCCTCGACCGACCTCATCAGTGAAGTGGCCGTGTTCCAGCATCAGGACAGCCTGGAGGCCGCTGTGGTGCCGGACTTCCGCAAGGCACGGGAACAGGGCATCGCCGATCTCCAGAAAACCCTCAACGAGCAGGTACTGGCGCCCTATAACAAGGCGGTTACGCCATACAAGAAGGTCCTGAAACTGCACTTGCTGGGAGAAGAGCTCCCCAAGACGCGGTTGGGTAAGCTGAAGCGCTTCTTGCTGCCCGACATGGTGGCGTCGAACGAGACCCGAACGGCTGACTGCGCGGAGCCGGACTATCCCGAGTACAAGACGATTCAACAATTCCTTCAGCAACAGAAGGACTGCGCGGTCTATGCCGGCGATCACCTGGAGCTGGACCTTGGGCTCGACTCACTCGACCGCGTCGGACTGCAGTCCTTCCTGCAGGCCACCTTTGGTGTCGGTGTGTCTGACGAGACCTTGATGGATCACCCGACGGTGGAGCGCATTGCCGATTTTATCCGCGACAAGAAGACGAAAATGGCCGTCTCTGTGGTGGAGTGGGCGGAGATCCTGAAAGAGCGCAGCGAGATCCATTTGCCGCGCAGTTGGGCCGCGCACAATCCGCTGCGCCACGGCATGGCCCTGCTGGCTCGCGCCTATTTCCGCTTGAGTGCCACGGGGCTGGAGAATCTTCCGGCTGGCTCCTGCATCCTGGCGCCCAACCATCAGAGTTTTCTGGATGGCCTCTTCGTCGCCGCCTTCCTGGACAATGCGACCATGAAGCGGACCTATTTCTTCGCCAAGGCCAAGCACGTCAACAAGCCTTGGCTCCGCTTCCTCGCAGCGCGTAACAACGTCATCGTGCTGGACCTGGAGCGCGATCTCCAGCACGCCTTACAGAACCTCTCGGAGGTCCTGCGCCAAGGCTGCAACCTCATCCTCTTTCCGGAGGGAACCCGCAGTAAAGACGGCACCGTGGCCCCGTTCCGTAAGACCTACGCCATCTTGAGCCGTGAATTGGGTGTGCCGGTCGTGCCGGTGGCCATCAAGGGCGCCTGGCAGGCCCTGCCTAGCGGCTCCTGGTTGCCCACGGCCTTCGCACCGATCGAGGTCAGCTTCCTACCCGCCGTCGAGCCGGGCGCGCGCAGCTACGAGGCATTGAATCAGGCGGTGATGGAGCGCGTGGTGGCTGCGGTTAGCGGGTCTCCACGACCCGATGCCGACCGCGACCAAGCTAGCGCTTGATCTTGCGCCAAGGGCTGCCGCTTCCAGCTCCCGCGCCGTCATTGATACAGATGGTTTTACACGATAAGTTGTCGACGCAAGCCCTCTCGGCTAGTCTTCCCTGCCAGGGAAGTTCTAACGGAGGCCATGCGTGCGACTCATCTCAACCTCTCACTGCTCTTGGCTCGCGATTCTGCTCGCTCTGCAGGGTCCCTTCGCGGGCGCAGTCACTCAGCCAGACCCTCACCCAAGCAAGCATAGATCGACTCCCGAGCAGGCTGGGGCGAGCGATCTTGGGGGCGATGCCGCGAGCGCCGAAGCCGACCCTGTTCGACCGCCGGACCTCATGCTCGCCGCGGTCTATCAGGAGGGGATGGATCTCGCCGGCTACTGGGTGAGCGAGAAGCTCGACGGCGTGCGGGCCTACTGGGATGGCGAGCGTCTGATCAGTCGTGGTGGGACGTTGATCCATGCGCCCGGCTGGTTTACGCGCGACTTTCCGAAGACCCCCTTGGATGGCGAGCTATGGGGCAGTCGTGGGGCCTTCGAGTGGGTCTCCGGCATCGTGAGACGCCTAGAGCCGGACCCCGATGCGTGGCGCAAGGTCAGATTCATGGCCTTCGATGTGCCGACGCTTGGCGGCCCCTTCAGCGCTCGGCTGGCCGCGCTCGGGGATGTGGTTGCGGCATCCGGCAGCGCCTATCTTGCGGCCGTCGATCAGCAGGCCGTTGGCGATCACGCGGACCTCATGGCGCGGCTGCGCGCTGTTGAAGCGCGCGGGGGCGAGGGCCTGGTGCTCCACTGGGGCGATGCGCGCTACCGTGCGGGTCGCTCGGCGTATCTGCTCAAGGTCAAGTCATACTTGGATGCTGAGGCACGCGTCGTCGGGCATGTCCCGGGGCGGGGGCGACTGCAGGGAATGCTCGGGGCGCTGGTCGTTGAAGACGAGGACGGACAGCGGTTTCGTGTCGGGACCGGCTTTAGCGACGCGGAGCGCCGTTCGCCGCCGGCGATCGGTAGTTTGATCACCTTCAGATACCAGGGGCGCACGGAGCGAGGCATCCCGCGCTTTGCGCGCTTTCTGCGGATCAAGAATGACGACTAGGCGAGCATGGGGTCACGCTGTCGCCAGCGGCGGGTGCTGTGGGTGCCTGTGAGATCTGATGTGCTCAGCCGGCCCGGCGTCGAGTCTGGGCCGAGCATGGTCGCGATGTAACGCTCATGAAGGCGTCGTCGCGTCATTGCGACAGTCTTTACGAAATGGGCGCCGGATGCGAGGGCCGGCCGGCGCCTGATGTCGATGCGGAATGGATTCAGCCGCAAAAGGGGTTGAGACTGCTCAGGACATCGGCCTCTATTTGCCGCTCGAATTTGCCGAACCGGTTGGCGACCTGCGCACCTTGGTACGACTCGGCCCAAGGTTGGAGCTGCAACGCTGGCTGCTCGCGATCCCAATGCGAGCTGAAGTACGGCTGCTCTGCGCTGCTTTGCGTTGAAGCTTGATCGCGATAGGGCATCTTTGGATCCTCGGTCTGTGCGAAAACGCTTTGGTAGCGCCTGTAAAGCAAATGTCATGCCGGGCGTTTCTGAATTCAAGGCCAGAGCGGCATCAGTCAATGGCCGAGCCCTGCTGCAAAGGCTGCCAGCGGCTCCGACTGGGTCATCTTGGAAAGCATCATCACACCCACTGCCGGTGACGTCTGTGGACGGTTTCCCAACTTGCGAGCAAACGCAGGCCGATCGACAAAGTGCCCGTCTCCGGTGCGCGGCATGCACCTATGAGGTGCATGCCGCCGCAGGCTTGTCTGCTTAGAAAGTGACCCTCAACAACTTCCCCCCTTTCGCAAAGGGGGCCAGGGGGGATTTTGGACGGGATCGCTCACATCGGGAAACAATTGATGAGCGCTTTCTTAGAGCTGACGACAGGACTCGAGCGTCACCTCAGAGCTGGTTCGACCAGACCGCGAGCCCTGCTGCTCCATGGTCTTCACGACATCCATGCCGTCCACCACCTTGCCGAAGACGACGTGCTTGCCGCTCAGCCAGGGGGTCGCTGCAAGGGTGATGAAGAACTGCGAGCCATTGGTGTTGGGGCCAGCATTGGCCATCGCCAGCTGGCCCGGGCCGGTGAAATCGAGATCGAAATTCTCGTCGGCGAACTTCTCCCCGTAGATCGACTTGCCGCCGGTGCCGTTGCCGTTGGTGAAATCTCCACCCTGGACCATGAAGCCGGGGATGATGCGGTGGAAGGGGCTGCCCGCGTAGCTCAGGTCGTCCCCCTTCTCGCCGGTGCAGAGCGCGCGGAAATTCTCCGCGGTCTTGGGTGCGACATCCGCGAAGAGTTCCAGGGTGATGGTGCCAGCAGGCTCGCCGGCGATGCTGACGTCCATGGCGACCTTGGGATTCTCCGCGAAGGCGGGGGCTGCGCTTGCAGCGAGCACGAGCGCTGTGGTGATGGCGGTGAGCTTAGACATGGTGATTCCTCTATGCGTTGGTTTTGCTTGGTGTGTGGGAAAACGGAGCGACGCACAGCCGCGGATTGGCTGGATGCGGACTGTCCATCGCGGATATTGGCGCATGGGCTATGGCGGCGCGGGCTCATCAAGGCGCTCGAGGCCGGTCGGTGGCGGTAAGCGCCGGGCCAGGCTGTCCGAGACCTCGCCCTGGCCCGCCTGGTAGATGGCGCCCGACTCGAGCATGATGCTGACCATCACGGCGATCAGCAGCGGAACGACGCCGATGCGCGCCCAAACGACTTCGCCGAGGTGCTGTGACTCCAGTTTGTGTCTTTGCATTTCCTGCATGGCCGGCGGTAGATCGCGGATCTGCGCCGCGATCTCGGCCTCTGTCGTCGCGCCCAGCCAGCCGAGGCTCAGCAAGCCGCCGCAGAGGACATAGGC
This sequence comes from Thiorhodococcus mannitoliphagus, assembly GCF_010915725.1. GTDB lineage: Bacteria > Pseudomonadota > Gammaproteobacteria > Chromatiales > Chromatiaceae > Thiorhodococcus > Thiorhodococcus mannitoliphagus. The sequence goes on along the minus strand of NZ_JAAIJR010000039.1, from coordinate 2,763 downwards.
CGCGATCAACAGCCTGTATCGCTCTGCGGAGAGCCGCCAATGGACGGCGACGAACCAAGGCAGTCGTCCAGGGCGTGATGCGCGCAGCCAGGTCAGGCCGATCACCATGAGGGACAGTGTCAGTGGGGCCGCGATCGCGACCCACTTGAAGCGTCCGAGCACCGAATCCGGCTGCGCCATGGATCCCGCCAGCAAGGCCACGCCGATCAGCAGGTTGAAGACAATGAGATTGACCATCGCCAGCTCATGTGGTGCCTTGGCCGCTTTGCGAGTCGCCTCGTCGACGTGGATCAGCATGGAGTCGGCCGTCCTTTAGGTTCAGCAGTCGGAGCAGGGTTTCATCGGCAGGCCGCTTCGGATCCAGCCAGGCCCCGCCTTGCTGCCGGCCATGCCCTCGGGCACGTTGTAGACGTTGGTGAAGCCGATGGATTGTAGCTGCTCTTGCAGGTAGGTGCTGCGGTTGCCGGTGCGGCAGATCAGGGCGATCGGGGCCGACTTGTCGCCTCCCATTTCCTTGAGCAGCTTGCTCAGAAAAGCGGAGGGGCCCTTGGGGTCAGCCATGTCGACCCGCTTGGCTACCGTGGCGATGCCGGTCTGACGCCACTCGCCGGGTGTGCGGATGTCGATCAGGGTGATCTCGCCCGCTTGCGCCTTGGCGAGGGCATCCTCGGCGCTTAGGTTCGGTCCTGCGGCCTCTGAGCAGCCAACGGTCAGCAGAAGCGCGACAAGCAGGAGTGTCAGCCAACGAAGTCTCTTGTACAGCATGGTCGTCTCTCTCGGTATTGGAAATCGGAATACATCAGGGCCGCCAGGATCAAGATACGCCCTACAGGCAGCGTGCGAAGGGTGACGGTTATACTCGCGGCCGGACACGAGTTACCAGAACTACACGGAGTGCTGTCAATGACAACTTCCATTCTCGTCGGTAAGCAGGGCGAGCAAGGCATTTCCATCCTCGCGCGCATGGCCAACCGTCACGGCCTGGTCGCCGGGGCGACCGGAACGGGCAAGACCGTGACCCTACAGCGCCTGGCAGAGCAATTCAGTCGCATGGGTGTCCCCGTCTTCCTGGCCGATATCAAGGGCGATCTCTCGGGCATCAGCCAGCCCGGGGGTGGCAATGCGCGCGTCGCCGAGCGGGCAGCGGAGATGGGGCTCGAGCAGGAGGAGGGTTTCGACTATAGCGCCAATCCCGTCATGTTCTGGGACATCCTCGCCGAGCAGGGACATCCTGTCCGCACCACCTTGAGCGAGCTGGGTCCCATGCTGCTGTCTCGCCTGCTGAATCTCAACGAGGTGCAAGAGGGCGTCATCAACATTGCCTTCCACCTGGCTGACGAAAATGGTTGGCTGCTGCTGGATCTCAAGGACCTGCGCGCGCTCTTGTCCCATGTGGCCGACAATGCCAGCACGCTTCAAACCCGTTACGGCAATGTCTCCAAGGCGAGCGTTGGTGCCATCTTGCGGCGTCTGCTGGTGCTGGAGCAGCAGGGCGGAGAGCGCCTCTTCGGCGAGCCCGCCCTCGTGCTTCAGGACATGATGCAGACGGACGAGCAGGGTCGCGGCTACATCAACGTCCTGGCCGCGGACAAGCTGATCCACACCCCGGCGCTCTACTCCATCTTCCTCCTGTGGCTGCTCTCGGAGCTGTTCGAGGAACTCCCCGAGGTCGGTGATCCGGACAAACCCAAGATGGTGCTCTTTTTCGACGAGGCCCATCTGATGTTCGATGACGCGCCCAAGGTGCTGCTGGACAAGATCGAGAAGGTGGTGCGGCTCATCCGCTCCAAGGGCGTGGGCGTCTACTTCGTCACCCAGAACCCGCTCGATGTTCCGGAAGCCGTGCTGGGGCAGCTCGGAAACCGCGTGCAGCATGCGCTCAGGGCCTACACGCCCAAGGATCAGAAGGCGGTGCGCGTGGCCGCCGAGACCTTTCGGCAGAATCCGGACCTGGATACCGCGACGGCCATCACGGCCTTGGGCGTCGGCGAGGCGCTGGTCTCGACCCTCGATGCTGAGGGCATCCCCGGCATGGTCCAGCGCGTCCTGATCGCGCCGCCAGGCAGCCGCCTCGGGCCTATCACCGCAGCGGAGCGCGCGGCGGTTGTGGCGCAATCGCTCGTCAGCGGTGTCTATGACGCCGCGGTGGACCGTGTCTCCGCCTACGAGATCCTCGAGGAGCGCGCCAAGCAGGCGGCAGCGGCCAGCGCCGCGCCCGAGATTCGGGACCTCTCCGACGATTTCGGCGGCGCTGATAAGCCTGCGCCCCAGTCCAAGGCGCGGCGCCAGAGCAGCGGGCGCTCCAGTGGACGGCAGAGCCCCATCGAGGCCTTCGCGAGCAGTGCGATGCGCTCCCTGGGCACGCAGATCGGGCGCCAACTGGTGCGTGGCATCATGGGCTCCCTGCTGGGCGGCGGGACGCGGCGGCGCTGAGCGGCATCCACGCGCTGGGGGTGAGCTTGTCGGGCGTTTGCTGATGCAGGGAGCCAAGCTGATCGTCGGGGGGGCCGAGTCTGTCCTGTCGCTGCGCCATCGCTCAGGTGCTGGGTGCCTCGCTGGTCTAGCTTGGGCTCGCTGGCGGCTGAGCCAGCCAGGGATAGACGCTCTTAGGCGATTCCCGGGAAAGGAAATACCCGCCGGCTCTTTAAGAGGACGGGGGGCCGTCTCCACGCAAGCTTTGAAAGCGTCCATCAACAACTTCCCCCCTTTCGCAAAGGGGGGCTAGGGGGGATTTCGGGCGGCATCGCTCGCATCGGGAAACAA
>NZ_JAAIJR010000399.1 GCF_010915725.1 Thiorhodococcus mannitoliphagus | reverse complement strand
CGTCGGTTCAACTGGCGCTGCCACGCCTACTGCGAGATGACCAATCATTATCACTGCGTCGTCGAGACGCCCGATGCCAACCTCTCCAAGGGGATGCGCCAGCTCAACGGTGTCTAGACCCAAACCACGAATCGACGCCATGGGCTGGTGGGTCACCTCTTCCAGGGTCGATTCAAGGCCATTTTGGTCGAACGGGATGCCTACCTTCTGGAGCTGGCGCGCTACCTGGTGTTGAACCCGGTGCGTGCCGGGATGGTTCTGGAGCCAGGCGACTGGCCCTGGAGCAGCTATCGAGCGATGGTCGGACAAGCGCCCTGCCCCGCCTGGCTGGAGACCGACTGGTTGCTTGGCCAGTTCGGTCCGGAGCCTTCCCGCGCACGGGCCGGTTACGCAGCCTTCGTCCGCGAGGGAATCGCCCAGCCAAGCGTCTGGGACGGGCTGCGCCATCAGGTCTTTCTCGGGAGTGAGGCGTTCGTGCAGCGCCACTGCGTCCCGTCCATGCCCGCGGAGCGGCTGCGCGAAATTCCGCGCGCCCAGCGTCGGCCACTTGCCACGCCCCTCGCCGAGTTCGCGCGCCGCTACCCCGTCCGAGCCGAGGCGATGGCACGGGCCTATCAGAGCGGCGTCTACAGCATGCGGGAGATCGCCGATGACTTCGGCGTACACTATTCCACCGTCAGTCGAGCCGTGCGCCGGTTTGAAAACGAGCTTGAAAACGGGATTGAATCGCCAGTGGACCTACCCA
>NZ_JAAIJR010000398.1 GCF_010915725.1 Thiorhodococcus mannitoliphagus | reverse complement strand
GATTTGGGTGGGCAGTGGGGCTTATTCGTCGAGAATCAGGTGGCCCCGGCGTGCGAACGCCTCTTCACCGAGCGCGGGATTCCGGTGCAGATGGTCAGCCAGCGGGTGAAGAAGCGTCTGGGCGGGGAAGTGTTGGAGGTCTCGGCCTTGATCATCGTTTCGCCCAAAACCCTAAATTATGGTAGGGTATCGCAAAACATACCAATATAAATCAGCGTGTTACGCCTGTGCTTCAGCCGTCAGTCCCGCAGGTGGACCAATCGATGATCAAGGCCTGGAGGTCGATGTGATGGTCGTCAATTGCGGCCATCTAGTCGCGGTCGAGGTCAAGGCGAGTCTGAGCGCGGACGACGTGCGGGCCTTTCTCGAGGATCTGCGGCGTTTTCGCGAGTTCTTTCCCGAATACGCCGACTGGCAGGTGCATGGGGCAGTGGCGGGGATCCGCATTGAGGACGGCGCGGACCGCTACGCCTATCGTCAGGGACTGTTCGTTCTGGCGCAAACCGGCGACAGCGTGCGCATTCTCAACGACCTGCGCTTTCAGCCCAAGGCTTGGTAGCCCGGCCGGTACGCAGAAAGCCAAAAAGCCGGGGGCTTGAAATCAAGCACTCAGGGTCTAGAGACATGTCTAGACCACTGCGCATCGAACTGGCTGGTAGGCTTTCCCACATCACCTCACGCGGGGATCGTTGCGAGGCAATCCGTGCCAAACCGCCTTGAGTGACGCAAGCCGAGTAGGCCGTACGC
>NZ_JAAIJR010000397.1 GCF_010915725.1 Thiorhodococcus mannitoliphagus | reverse complement strand
TGGGACCTCTGGCTGCGCGAGTCCCTCGCCAGCAGTCAGGCACAGATGGGTGACGATTGGCTCAGCGCCTATCTGACGAGTCCGCTATGGCGGTTCGTGCTGTCGCCCGGCGTCGCGGGCCGCAGCGGCTGGGCCGGTGTGCTCATGCCGAGCGTCGACCGCGTCGGGCGCTATTTTCCCTTCACCCTTGCCTGTCCCCTGGCGCCCGGCACGGATCCCGTCCCGCTCCTGTGCGCGCCTCAGTGGCTCGAGCAGGCGGAAAGCCTCGCCCTGTCGGGGCTCGAGGACGACTGGAACATCGAGGCCTTCGATGCCGAAGTCATGGCCCTGGGCGCTCCGCCGTCTCAGGAACAGGGGCAGACCCTGGAATCGGCGCTGGGAGAGGGGATGCGGCGGAACGCCTGGCGGCTCGCGGTGGCCGCGCCGCAGGATGTCCGCCACGCCATGCCGCGTCTCCTGAATCGGGCGCTCGATCAGATGTTCTGTGCCTACAGCCTCTGGTGGTCGAGCGGCTCCGACCGGGTGGCGCCCTCCATGCTCACCTGCCAAGGGCTGCCTCCAGCCGAGGGATTCAGCGCCCTGATCGGCGGCGGCTGGGCGGCGAGCGGATGGTGGGAGCTTTAGAGGCGCGGCCAGCGCAGGAGTCATCATGACCAGCACAACCAGACCCATCGCCTGGAAGTCCGCCGGTGTCACGCACCCGGGCCGCATCCGCAGCGTCAATCAGGATGCCTATCTCGATCGTCC
>NZ_JAAIJR010000396.1 GCF_010915725.1 Thiorhodococcus mannitoliphagus | reverse complement strand
CCGATTCCCATTTCCCTCACCGACAAAGAACGTACCCAGTTGGAGGCGTTGGTGCGTCAGCACACCACTGCGCAGCAACTGGCGACCCGAGCCCGAATCATTCTCGCCGCCGACGCCGGCACGGGGGTGCACGAAACGGCCGCCACGTTGCAGGTCAGTCGCTCGTTGGTCCAACGCTGGCGCCGCCGCTGGCGCGAGCGCGCGGATCACCCGGTGCTTGAGCGTTTGAGCGATTGCCCGCGTTCGGGGACGCCGCCGACCTTCACCCCCGAGCAGATCTGCGCCATCATTGCCCTGGCGTGCGAGCCTGCGGTCCGCGAGGGGGTGAAGCTGGCGCGCTGGACCCATGAGGACTTGGCCAAAGAGGCCAAGGCGCGTGGGATCGTCGACGCCATCTCCGCGCACTCCATCGGACGCTTCTTACGCGAGGTCGATCTCAAGCCGCATCGCGTGCAAGGCTGGATCAACACCCCGCGCGATGGTGATTTCGCCGAGCGCTGTCGGGATGTCTGCGAGACCTATCGCCTGGCCCCGGAACGTGCCGCCGAAGGCATTGAGACCCGCAGCATCGACGAGATGACCGGGGTGCAAGCGCTCGAGCGCGCAGCGCCGACCCAGCGTGCCCGCCCAGGGCGCGCCGAGCGGCAAGAATTCGAATACATCCGCCACGGCACTCTCACCCTCATCGCGACCTTCTGCGTGGTCACCGGGCAGGTCTTCTACCATCTTGGCGAGACCCGCACGAGCGAGGA
>NZ_JAAIJR010000395.1 GCF_010915725.1 Thiorhodococcus mannitoliphagus | reverse complement strand
TACACACGCTGGGACGAATCCGGCGGCTGCCAAAGCCCGATGGAGCGCGATCCTCCCTGGAAGAGCGCGGCGGGCGGCAGCGTCGATGTCTGCGCCTATCCAGGGGAATTTGTCTGGGTGAGCTACGGGGCACCCTGGTGCACGGCGAGTCGTGGGCAGGCCCCGGAAGTGCGCGTTGCCGCGCGCGCGGCACCGCCTTCGAGTCGCTTCGTCATGAACCTGACCAGTGGCGGTGAGCCCTTCCAGCCGGCAACGCTCGGGCAGGCGCGCGCCTGGGCGAGCCAATATGGATTTGATCCTGCCATGGTCACCACGGAGGGACACTCGGTGCGCACCATCCCGCAGCATGCCCTGATCGGGCCTGATGGCCGCACCTGGTTTCGCTACATCGGCTACTTGACGGCCGAGGAGATCCTCGCGCGTCTGCGCGCCTATCAAGCCGGCGAGATCAAACCGAAGCGTTTCGACTGACCCCGCTGCATCCGCTCATCGCCGTTGCCACTCCCAGCCCATCGTCCGGGCCACGGCCTCCACGGCTGCGATGAGGCGTCGCCTGACACGCTCGGAAGCAAAGCGGTAGAGGAGCCGACAGCCCGGCATCGGATCGTCTTCGCTCCAGCGCACATTCAGAGCCTGGAGCGCAGAGCACACGCAGCCTTCGAGCACCGCATCGGGGGGCTTGGCCAACGGTAGCCAGAGCAGCACGTTCGGGAGCCCTTCCGCAAGGTCCAGCAGGTCCTCCAACAGCGGATCATCGG
>NZ_JAAIJR010000394.1 GCF_010915725.1 Thiorhodococcus mannitoliphagus | reverse complement strand
AAGAACGTCACGCCGCTGTGGATCATCGACGAGGCGCACAATCTGCCCGCGGAGTTCTTCCGTGACCTGCCGGCCTTCCTGAACTTCGCCTTCGACTCGCGTGACCTCATGAGCGTGTGGCTGGTCGGGCACCCCGCGCTGGAGCACACCCTCGATCGTGCCCCCTATGCGGCCTTGGCCAGCCGCATCCAGGTGCGCCTGCGCTTGAGGCCGATCAGTGAGCGCGAGCGTTTCCACAGCCTCGTCACCCAGGCCTTCAAGCACGCCGGAGCCGAGCACACCCTGCTCTCGGACTCGGGCCTGGAGCTGTTACGCCAGGCCTCGCGCGGGCTGCCACGCTACGCCGGACGCATCCTCAAGACCAGCTTACAGCTGGCGGTGCCGAAAGGATTGAATCACCTACCCGATGAGGTGATCCAGCAAGCCATCGAGGAGCTGCGATGAAGACCTGTCCCGTGTCGCTGCCAGAGGATCTCCCTCCGGCGCTCGCCTTGGTGCTCTTTGAGACACTCGAGCATCTCACCAACGCGGTTTGGAACCTCTACGAGCGTGAGCTGATCGACCTCATGATGGCGGCCGAGCACGACCCGGCGGCGCCCGTTCAAGAGACCCTCGATCTCAACGACGACCTGCCCTTCTAGCCCGCCACTGTCCCGATCTGGCCAAGGGCGCTGTTTTCCCTCAGCCAGCTCGGGACTTTTCTTTGCGTCTCACCCAAAATAGGTCGCGACGCTCTCCCTAAATCAGCGCGGGACGTAACA
>NZ_JAAIJR010000393.1 GCF_010915725.1 Thiorhodococcus mannitoliphagus | reverse complement strand
TGTTCCGCCTGCTTGCGCTGGGTGATGTCGCGAAACACGACCACAGCGCCGAGCCGCTTGCCGTCGCTGATCAGGGGAACCCCGCTGTACTCAACCTGAAAGCAGCTGCCGTCTTTGCGCCACATCACTTCGTCATCGATGCTGCAGGGCTCCCCCTATTCGGTGCAGCGGTGCATCGGGCAGCGCTCGAGCGGATAGGGCGTACCGGCTGCGACCAGAACTGATGCAGGGGCTAAACTTGAGTTTTCCCCCTTCTGCGCCGAGGCATCGCATCACCATGTTTGATCAAACCGACGAAGCGCTGTTCTAGGCACTTACGCGTTACCCCCAACTGAAGCAGCCTATCGCGCATCTCATGGCCGTCGTCGAAGATGCCGAGGGCGACTTGGCCCGAACCGATGACGCAGAGCGTCGGGTCATTGATGAAATTCGTCGGTTGGGGCAGGAGAGCCTCCAAGCCGTCGGGTAGCAGGGTGACCTTACGGTCACCCCGCCCCCTAAGAACCGTGCTTGCGACTTTCACCGCACACGGCTCAAGCCTTGAAAAGGTGCCGTGAAGCACCCGGCGATCAACGGGGGGTGTGGCTAGGACGCGTCACGCGTGGAGCCATGCAGGCATGCGGTCGGGTGGCCTGTTTCTGCGACGCGCGCATCGTTCGGCAAAGTAGCCGGCTTGCTGCGGGTCGTAAGGTCTGCCGGTCTCGCACAGCGCCAACACCCGCACCTGCGGAAAGGCCCCCGGCGCGCGGCCACTGCCGGGGCGCCCGAA
>NZ_JAAIJR010000392.1 GCF_010915725.1 Thiorhodococcus mannitoliphagus | reverse complement strand
GAGACGCCGGTGACCCTCTTCGTCAGCGATGCCTCGGACCCCAACCATGCGCTGTCCCTGACGCTCGCCCCACGGCGCATCCCCCCGCGCGAGATCCGTCTCGTCCTGACCGACCCGCTGCCAAGTGCGGCGCCAATCACAGCCCCGTCCGCACCGACCGCAGCCGCCGCGCCGGACTATGTTGCGGCCCTTACCGAGGCCATGCGCGCCCTGGCGCGCGAGGAGATTCCCGAGGGCTACGGTCTGCGTCAGGCGCGACGCCAAGAGACCGTGACCTGTGTTCAGCTGGGGCTGGAAACCCGCCGTGGTCAGGTCCTCGAAGGCGGCGCTCTTTGGCTGATCACCGCGCTCGCACGCAACACAACGGATGCCGAACTGGAGATCGAGGAGCGCGCCTGTCGCGCCGACATCGACGGGGACACGGTCGCCGTGGCCGCCTGGCCACGGGTCTGGCTGGCTCCGGGCGATCAGGCAGAGCTCTATGTCGCGGTGCGGCGTCCGACGCCGGAGCAGCGCCGACCCGCGCGTCCCTCACTGCGCGGCGTGGGAGCCCGCTAGATGCCCGTCACCCCCGCCGATACTTGGGAGCGGCTTTCGCCAGGGCTCCGCCGCTGGCTGCTGATCGGCGCCGTGCTCGGCGTGGTCGCACTGATTGCGGTGATCGCCCTCGACGAGCCAGCGACCCCCGGTACCCGCGCCGAGCAGGCCCGCGAGCGGCTCACCCGGCATCTGCTGACCGACGCCGATCCGCGTGCGCTCGGCATCGACGG
>NZ_JAAIJR010000391.1 GCF_010915725.1 Thiorhodococcus mannitoliphagus | reverse complement strand
CATCGTCACGTCTATTGCTTCGTCAAATCTGCAACAATCAAATAGCTTATGAGTGAATTATTCGCATTCGTCGCGCGCTCTAAGTCAAGAATTATTAAGAGCTAGTTCCTATACAGCGTCTTAGAGTATAAATGACGCAGGCTGATCTCCTCACCCAAGGCGAAAAAATCCTCGATCCAGGCTCCGCAGCAATGGCAATGGCAATGGCAATGGCAACCCTTCTTGGTGCTCGTGACGTAGATCTTCAGCACATTGCCTTCCTCGAAGACAACACGCTCAATGGCAATGTCAGAGAGACCAATAGCGTGACGAAATTGCTCAGGATCGATCATGCGAAGACTCGTGAATGAAACGGGCTCGAATAGACTTCGAGCATGGGTGGGCGGGTAAGTTGTTGATAAATATTGTATCGCACACTACTTGAGATCCGGAAGAGCCGGACGCAGCACTGAAGATACAGGAGTCTTATTGCATTCCGGAAATGTAAAACTTTCTGACACCACCTAACAGCATCGCCCTATCCTGAAACACCAGTGGCGTAGGTTACACGGATCAGGTGCGCGAATTGGGGGCAGGCCTCCAAGAACGACACACAGAATGACGCTTTCCGCACACAGTTTCTTAGGATCTTTCTTGGTAGGGGTTCCTTGATCTCTGTGTACCGAGGCACAGCCTCGGTTCGACCCTTCGTTGGTGTTACGTCCCGCGCTGATTTAGGGAGAGCGTCGCGACCTATTTTGGGTGAGACGCAAAGAAAAGTCCCGAGCTGGC
>NZ_JAAIJR010000390.1 GCF_010915725.1 Thiorhodococcus mannitoliphagus | reverse complement strand
GAACTGTGCGGCTTTGTGTAGCCGCGTTGTTGCTGTGCCAGAAACTGGCGCAGCTGCTCGGGTCGGATCGCTGAGAGCTCGACGGGACCCGTTGCGAAGCGCTCCACCAGCAAACAACGAACGATGCGAAGACGATCCTTGCGCGTGGAGGCAGCAAGACCCCGAACCTGCTCCAGATGCGTGTCGAAGCGTTGGAGTTCCTCGTCCACCGGCGTCATCGCCGGCATACTCTCGCCGATCACGCCTTCGGCACGCAGCACAGCCAGCAAATGGCCGCAGGTGGCGCGAAGGTCCTCAAGATCGCGCGTGACAGGACCTGGACACTGGCAGTGCGGCACATGCTCGCCGAGAAAGCGGGCGAGCACGACGTCGTCGAGCTGCTCGACAGCGAGATGTTCCTGCTCCATCCAGCGCGCCACATGAGCGAGGCTGCCGAGATAACAAGTCGCAGTCGAGGTGGCGTAGCGGCGCTCTTCGAGGTAACCATCGAAGGCTTGGAGGTACGGCGCAAGCGGGCTTGCCCGGACGACGTCCCGAGTGCCGGGGGACAATGGTCGCGTGGCGGACATATCGGTCTCCTGAAGTGGTTGGACACTTCAGTGGGGCCGAGAAATTATGTGAAGCTCCAGCCCTGCCGGGTGGCGATCACCCCATCTTCAGCTAAGGCTGCTGGCTGCCGGCAGCGATGAGCTTCACATAATTTTGACCTTCACATAAACGCGGTTATGTGAAGGTTCACATAACCGCGTGATGCCGTCGCAGAGATTCCAAGGCCGGGCGG
>NZ_JAAIJR010000038.1 GCF_010915725.1 Thiorhodococcus mannitoliphagus | reverse complement strand
CGCTGAGACAACGATGCCGATAGAAAAAAATGATGGACAGGAGGCAAATCGGACTTGCGTCAGAACAGAGTATCTACAGCTCGGGCGATCACAATATTCAGACAGCCTCTTAAAGTTGCGGCCCTTGGAGGTGTTGGTTTGCGGTTGGTTCCAAACTTACTCCAAGCTCAGGATGAAGTTCCATTGCTCTGGGGTGACCGGCATGATCGACAGCCGGTTGCCCTTGCGGACTAAAGGCATGTCCTTGAGCAGATCGGCGCTGTGCTCCTTCAGCTCCGCCAAGGTGATCGTCCGTTTCAGGTGGCGCACATAGCGGACATCGACCAGATACCAGCGTGGATTGTCAGGGTCGCTTTTGGGATCGAAGTACTTGGCCTCGGGATCGAAGGCGGTGGGGTCGGGGCGTGACTGGGTCGCGATCTCGGCGATGCCAACGACGCCAGGAAGGGTGCAGTTCGAGTGATAGAAGAGTACCCCGTCGCCCGGGCGCATTTGGTCGCGCATCATGTTGCGGGCCTGATAGTTGCGAACGCCATCCCAGGGTTCGATCTGGTCGGGGCGCTCCGCTAGGTGATCGATGCCGAAGACGTCAGGCTCGGATTTCATCAGCCAGTAGGCCAAGGCGCTCTCCTGCTTGGAACGAAGGGTAAGTGCGGGCTAGGAAGCGGTCGAATCGGCTCGATTGAACGGCGGGCTGGCCGCATGCGAACGATCTCTTACCGGCCCAGCAAGTGCTGGAAGTTGGCCAGCCGCTCAGCCGCGATGGCGCCGTCGGCGACGGCCTGGCGCACCGCGCAGTCGGGCTCATGGTCGTGTCGGCAATCCTTAAAGCGACACTTGCCGACGTAGGGCCGCAGCTCGCGGAAACCCAGCTCGAGTTCGTCGCGGCTGATGTCCCCGAGGCGAAAGCTACGCACGCCCGGTGAGTCGATCAAGGAGCCGCCACTGGGTAAGCGGTAGCAGCTCGCGGCGGAGGTGGTATGTCGGCCGAGTCCGGTGGCCTCTGACAAGCGTCCGACCTGGATCTCGCGATCCGGCAGCAATGCCTTGACCAGAGACGACTTGCCGACGCCAGACTGACCGACCAAGACGCTTGTCTCGCCAGCCAGGGCGGCGGAGAGCACCGCCACCGAGTCCGGCTCGCGCAGGCTGATCCAGAAGGTCGGATAGCCGATGGTCGGATAGTGAGCAAAGCGCCGTTGAAAGGCTAGGCGCGGTTCGGGGTCGAGCAGGTCCATCTTATTGCCGACCAGCATGGCCTGGATCCCGATGCTCTCTGCGGCCACCAGATACTGGTCTACCAAATAGCCACTTGGCTCGGGCTCCGGGGCAATGAGGACGACCAAGCGGGTCAGATTTGCGGCCAGGGGCTTGGGGCGGCCGCTGTAGTCGGGGCGGCTCAGGACACTGGTGCGAGCCAGGATTGCGGTCACCACGCCCTGACCGTCTGCGGTGCGCTGCCAGACGACGCGGTCGCCGCAGACTGGATGTCCGATGTTTTGGCGGCAGAGGCAATGCACGACGTGCCCCTCTTTGTCCTCCACCGCCAGATTCGCGCCGTGGCGCACCACGACACGGCCCTCCTCTGGCTCGACCTCCGCGTCCAGCTCGGCCAGTGCGCGCTCGGGGCGGGAGGCGAGGCGCTCGCGGCGTCGCTCTTGAATCGTCCGAATGCGTTCGATCTGGCGTGCGGAGAGGCGACGTTTTGGCATGCGGCTAAGGCTTGAAGTGATAGAAGCGGGTGTTCAGATAGTCGGCGACATTCTTGATCTCGTCGTCGAACCAGGTCAGCTGCAGAGAGAGTTCGCAGCGCTGCACCTGACGAACGAGCCCGTCGTAGGAGGTCACCTTGCGATCGTCGCGGGTGTAGACCTCGCTGCCATGGCACTTGGTGCAGTGCTCCTGATAGATGGCTTCGACGTCATCAGTGGCCGCGCGGGCGCTTGTTGTCGCGCCTGCGACGACGAGGGTGATGAGGCCGATGCGAAAGGATGGCTTGGTATTCATGGTCTTAGCTCCAACGCTGTTGGTTGTGTGCATTCTACGTTGAGGCGAGGTGCCCCGCACCTCGCTCGCCTGCGATAGACTCGGTGTGCATCAATTCTAGTCCGCGACAGGGCCATAAGGAGCCGCAGAGCATGAGCAAGAGCGAGAGCAACCTGATTTGGATCGATCTCGAAATGACGGGACTGGATCCTTTCCAGGACCGGATCCTCGAGATTGCCACCATCATCACGGATAGCCATCTTCAACTGGTTGCAGAGGGGCCCGTCATTGCGATTCGTCAGGAAGAAGAGATCCTTGCTGGTATGGATGAGTGGAACCGCGAGCATCACGGGAGTTCGGGGTTGATCGAGCGTGTCAGCAGGAGCCTTCATGCCGAATCAGATGCCGAGGCCGTGACGCTGGATTTCATTTCGAGCTATGTGCCGGAGGGCTTCTCGCCGCTTTGTGGCAACAGCATCTGCCAAGATCGCCGATTCCTGGCGCGCTGGATGCCAAGACTTGAGGCCTATTGTCACTATCGCAATCTCGACGTGAGCACCTTGAAGATTCTAGCGCAGCGTTGGGCGCCGAAAGTCGCTGCGGGCTTCAAGAAGGCGTCCAAGCACCAGGCGCTGGACGACATTCGTGAGTCGATCGACGAGCTGCGCCACTATCGGGCGACCTTCATTCGTACCAGTTGAGCTGGGCGGCGCCCCAAGCCGTTGCTCGGACTCGGGCTGGAAGGGTTCCGGCCGTTCGGGTGATTCGAGCGCCGCTGTTGCTGGCGATTGGCGGCAGTCTTGAGGTCCAGAAACGCCCCTTTTTGCATCCTTGTTCGGCAATCGCCTTAGTAAAGTGTCCATCAATTGTTTCTCGATGCGAGCGATGCCGCCTGAAATCCCCCTAGCCCCCCTTTGCGAAGGGGGGAAGTTGTTGCTGGACGCTTTCTTAGTGACCCGATCCGCTCAAGCGTTGCAGCGCCCATTCGACGTGCTCCCGCACCAGAGGGCTGGGGTGGCTGTGTCGCGATCTCAGCGCGCTGACAGCTTGCGTTGTCGCGGGTCCATTACCCAGGGCCACGGCGATGTTGCGCAGCCAGCGCTCATGGCCAAGGCGGCGGATCGCGGAGCCCTCTGCGCGTTGGAAGAAGGTCGCTTCGTCCCAGGAGAAGAGGTCGATCAGTGTCGCCGTGTCTAGGCCGTGGCGCGCCAGGAAATCCTCCTCCCGGCTCGAGCCGGCAAAACGGTTCCAGGGACAGACGAGCTGGCAATCATCGCAGCCATAGATGCGGTTGCCGAGATGTGGCCTGAGGTCCTCGGGAATGCTCCCCTTGTGCTCGATGGTGAGGTAGGAGATACAGCGGCGCGCGTCGAGCTGGTAGGGTGCGATGATCGCCTCTGTCGGGCAGACGTCCAAGCAGGCATGGCAGCGGCCGCAATGGTCTCCGGTGGGCGTGTCGACGGGGAGCGGTAGGTCCGTATAGAGCTCGCCGAGAAAGAACCAAGATCCCGCGCGCGGGTGGATGAGATTGGTGTGCTTGCCGATCCAGCCCAGCCCCGCCTTCTCGGCGAGGGGCTTTTCCATGACCGGGGCGGAGTCGACGAAGACGCGGTAGCCGAAGGGGCCGATCCGTGCCGCGATGCGCTCGGCCAGGTGCTGCAGGCGGCGTCTGAGCACCTTATGGTAGTCGCGCCCCAAGGCGTAGCGTGAGACGAAGGCCTGGCTCGGGTCGTCCAGTGCGTGGCGCACCTCGGCGAGATGCTCGGGCATATAGTCCATGCGCGCGGAGACGACCGTCAGGGTGCCTGGCACGAGTTCGGCTGGCCGTGAGCGCTTGGTGCCGTGTCTGGCCATGTAGTCCATTGAGCCGTGATGGCCGGCGTCGAGCCATTCTCGAAGCCGCGATTCGGCGGCATGCAGACGCGTGTCCGTGATTCCGACTTGCTGAAAACCCAGGGCTTTGCCCCAGGTCTTGATGTGCTCCGCCAAGTCGTCGCCGGTTTCGGGCTGGACGCCCGAGTGTTCAGGATGCATCTTAAGTCAACTTTCAAAAAGGTCTCGGCGACTGTGCCCGAGTCTTCATTCAACTGATTCGGGAGTGTCCCAGCTCATGACGCGTTCAATGCCGGACACTGACCGGCTTCCACACGCGCTGTACCGCGCCGAGCAAGTCCGTAACCTCGATCGTACCGCGATCGAGGACTTCGATATCCCCGGAATCGAGCTGATGAATCGCGCCGGGGCCGTCGCTTTTCGCTGCTTGCGCGATCGCTGGCCAGCGGCGCGTCGGCTCACCATCCTGACGGGAACGGGCAACAACGGCGGGGACGGCTATGTGATCGCGCGGCTGGCGCGGGCTGCGGGGCTCACGGTGCGCCTGTTGCAGCTCGGCGATGCGGAACGGTTGCGCGGGGATGCGGCTGTCAGCTGCATGGCCTATCGCAACGCCGGTGGCACCGTGGAGCCTTGCTCGGCACTCCCGCGTGAGACGGATGTCTACGTGGATGCCATCTTCGGCAGGGGTCTCGAGCGCGCTGTCGAGGCCCAATGGGCGGATGCCGTAATGGCGCTCAATGGTCAGCGCGCGCCCATTTTGGCGGTGGATATGCCCTCTGGGCTGCACTCCGACACTGGGCGCGTCTTGGGCGTTGCCGTCAAGGCGAGCGCCACCGTCAGTTTCATCGGGCTCAAGCAGGGGCTCTTCATCGGCGCTGGGCCAGAGCATCGCGGGGACCTGTACTTCAGTGCGCTAGAAATTCCAGCCACGGTGTATTCGCGCGAGATCCTGTCGCTGCGTCGGGTCGATTGGGACCAACAGCGCGCGTCGCTGGCGCCCAGGTCGCGTGTGGCGCACAAGGGCGATTGCGGTCACGTGCTGCTGATTGGCGGCGCGCCAGGCATGTCCGGTGCCCTGCGTCTCGCGGGGGAGGCCGCGCTGCGCACGGGGGCTGGCCTGGTGACCCTTGCGACCCATCCACAGCACGCGGCCTGGCTGAATCTGACCCGGCCCGAGCTGATGGTTGCGGCTGTCGAATGCCCCGAGGCGCTGGGTCCCTTGGTCGAGCGGGCTGATGTGATCGCCATTGGTCCGGGGCTCGGGCGGGACGATTGGGGGCGCCAGCTCTGGGCTCAGGTGCGAGATCTGGGTCTGCCGCTCGTCGTTGATGCCGATGCCCTGAGCCTCTTGGCCGAGATGCCCGTTTACGGCCCGGACTGGATCCTGACGCCTCACCCCGGCGAGGCCGCGCGGCTGCTGCAGGTCGGGGTTAGGGAGATCGAGCAAGATCGGCTTGAGGCCGTGCGCGTGCTCCAAGAGCGCTATGGCGGCACGGCGGTGCTCAAGGGGGCGGGGACCCTGATCAACGATGGCTCGCAGCGACCGCCCGCGGTCTGCAGCGATGGCAATCCGGGTATGGCGACCGCTGGATCCGGCGATGTGCTCACGGGCATGGTGGCCGCGCTGCGCGGGCAGGGCATGGATGCGGATGCCGCGGCGACGGCTGGGGTTTGTCTGCATGCCGCCGCAGGCGACTTTGCGGCCAGGCAGGGCGAGCGGGGCCTCATTGCCAGCGACATCATCGCGGCCTTGAGGCCAATCGCCAACGGCATTGAGGGGATGTGATGGAGGTTTTGCTCGAGAGTGCTGAGTCTCAGCAGGCATTTGGCGCCAGGCTCGCGCGCGCCGTCCGGGCGCCCTCTGTGCTCTATCTCGAAGGCGATCTGGGGGCGGGTAAGACCACGCTCACACGCGGACTCCTTCACGGACTTGGCCACCTGGGGCCGGTGCGCAGCCCGACCTACACCTTGATCGAGCCTTATAGGCTCACTGGTCTGTCGCTCTACCACCTTGACCTCTACCGGCTCGGCGACCCCGAGGAGCTGGACTACCTTGGTCTGCGCGATCTGCTCGGTCAGGACGCCCTTTGGGTCGTGGAATGGCCTGGCCGTGGACTAGGGTTCTTGCCGAAGCCGGATCTCTTGATCCAAATTCGCTATGAGGGCCAGGGAAGGCTCCTGACTGTGACGGCCCGCACAGCTGCGGGAGAGGCTGCGCTCGGCCGTCTTAGGAATCTTCCGGATTGACGGCGGTGTGATTTGAGGGGCGGTGTCTCTTGTGCGCAACAGTTCCGTGAATCCGGTCGAGAAACCAGGGCTAACCACAAGGCTTTGTTTTGGATTTTGCGTGCTCCAAGTGCTACCTTAAAGGAGACGCTAGCCACAAACACAGCCAATGGGGCCGAATCGTGAATAGGCTGTTTGTACTCCTTCTGCTACTGATTTCTCTGCCCGCGGTCGGGGCGCAGGTGGTGGTCGAGTGCGCCGGAGTATCGACGGACTCGGGTAGCACCCGGGTCGTGCTCGATACCAGCTCTGCCATCTCGCATCGCATCTTCACCCTGGATTCCCCCGACCGCGTCGTGATCGATATCCCGAACGCCAGGCTCGTCGGGAAGCTGCCGGAGGCGAGGTCGGACGATCCCACCTTGATCGGTCTGCGCAGTGGTGTTCGCAATCGCGGTGATCTTCGGGTCGTGGTGGATGTCAAGCATGCCGTGCGGGTCAAGAGCTTTCCCGCAAGCCGAGACGGCGGAGGCGGGCAGCGGCTGATCGTCGAACTCTTGCCGGTTAGCGACGCGCTGCGGCCCCAAGGGGGGCGCGGTACGGCGCGCAAGGTGAGCCAGCACTCAGAATCCCCGATGCGCGCGCGCTCCAGTCGTGCCAGGACCGCCATCGTTGCCATCGACGCGGGGCATGGCGGAGAAGATCCAGGTGCCATTGGCCCGGGCAAGACGCGCGAGAAGGACATTACGCTGGCGATCGCGCGAAAGCTGGAGCGCTTGATCAAAGGCGAATCCGGCATGCGTGCCGTCATGATTCGCGACAGCGATACCTACGTCTCGCTGCGCGAGCGCATCCGCCGAGCCCGTGAGTACAAGGCCGATCTCTTTGTCTCCATTCACGCGGACGCCTTCAACAATCCTGAGGCGCATGGCTCGTCCGTCTACACCCTCTCGCAAGGTGGTGCCAGCAGCGAGGCGGCGAACTGGCTGGCGGACCGAGAGAACAGCGCCGACCTGATCGGCGGGGTGGATCTGGCATTGAGCGATGAGCTGCTCGCGACCGTCCTGCTCGACATGACCCAGAATGCGACCATCGAGCACAGCACCGAGGCGGCCGGCGCCGTGCTGGGTTATCTCAAGCGCGTCGGGGACGTGCACAGGCCCGGTGTTCAGCGGGCGGGTTTTGTCGTCCTCAAATCCCCCGATATCCCCTCCATCCTGGTCGAGACGGCCTTCATCAGCAATCGCAGCGAAGAGCAGCGTCTGCGCTCCAATGCGCACCAGGAGCGCATCGCCAAGGCGGTGCTGGCTGGTATCAAGACCTACTTCGCGAAATATCCTCCGCAGGGCTACCTGAGTGCGAGTGCCGAGGCCGGTCTCGACAGCATCTCGACCGGCTCCGTCGACTCCGTCGGCTCCGTCGATTCTGGTGGGTTGAGGTACGTGATCAGTCAGGGGGATACGCTTTCGGAGATCGCGCAGCGCTATCGTGTCAGTATCCGCTCCCTGCGCGCCGAGAATGGCCTCGAAGATGGTGATTACATCCGTGTCGGTCAGGTCCTTTCCATTCCCACCGGGTCTTGAGCCATTCCAGGTCGGCGGGCGCTGTCCAGCGCCGCCATGCGTCGGCAGTCAACCTCCCTGGCGCGACGCAGCTCATTGAGCGACGCCGCACTGCGGGTGGCGCTTGCCGCAGCGCCATGCTTTTGTTTTGATTACCGGTTATGCCCAAGCCGATTCGCGTCCTGCCCGACCATCTCGTCAACCAGATCGCCGCCGGTGAGGTGGTGGAGCGACCGGCGTCCGTGCTCAAGGAGCTGATTGAGAACAGTTTGGACGCGGGCTGCCGTCGGATCGAGATCGATGTCGAGCAGGGCGGCGTCAAGCGCTTGCGTGTGCGAGACGACGGCTGCGGCATTCCGCGTGATGAACTGCCGCTCGCACTCTCACGGCACGCGACCAGTAAGCTAGCGCAGCTGCGGGACCTCGACGCCGTGGCCAGCCTCGGCTTCCGTGGCGAGGCCTTGCCGAGCATCGCATCCGTGAGCCGGCTCACATTGACCTCGCGCGCGCGGCGGGCCCATGACCCAGGCGCTTGCGAGGCCAGCACGTCCGGCTGGGAAGTCTCGGTCGGTATCGACGGTGAGCTACAGGGTCCGCGCCCGGCGCCGCACCCGGAAGGAAGCAGCGTGGATGTCTGCGATCTCTTCTTCAACACGCCGGCTCGGCGCAAGTTCCTGCGCACGGAGCGCACGGAGCTGGACCACATCGAGCAAGTCTTCCGGCGTATCGCGCTGGCGCGGCCCGATGTCGGCATGTCGCTCAAGCACAACGGTCGGGTGCTCCAGAGCTTGCCGTCCGCCGAGAATGATCCGGCCGGCGCGGCAGCGCGCCTCGATCGGCTGCTCGGCAAGGGCTTTGCGGAGAAGGCGCTCACGGTGGATGAGGCTGCGGTGGACCTGCGTCTGCACGGCTGGGTGATGCGGCCGGCGTTCTCGCGCAGCCAGGCCGATCAGCAGTTTTTCTACGTCAACGGCCGCGCGGTGCGTGACAAACTGCTCACCCATGCCATCCGCCAGGCCTTCAGCGATGTCCTGCACCACGGGCGACATCCCGCCTATGTCCTCTTCCTCGAGCTGCCGCCGCGCCTCGTCGACGTCAACGTCCATCCGGCCAAGCACGAGGTCAGGTTTCGCGAGTCGCGCCAGGTTCACGATTTCATCTTCAGCGCGCTGCACCGTCGACTCTCGCGCGGTGCCCTGGCCGCGGAGCAGGGCGAACTCGACCAGCCCGGGGTTGCGTCTTCGCTGTCCCTGCCGAGCGATGAAGACGGCGGCACTGAGCCCCCCACGCGAGGCGCGGGTGCGAGGTTCTCGGGAAGCCTTGGCGTCGGAGAAAATCGACGGGCCTACCAGGCTTCGCTCAGCTTTCAGCAGCCGGCGAGTGGAGGAGCCGCTCCAGGGGCGATGCCGCCGGCTCCGCCTGCAGACCTGGAGCAAGGGGCTGCGATGGGCTACGCCTTGGCGCAGCTCAACGGTGTCTACCTGCTGGCTCAGGCACCAGACGGGCTGATTCTCGTCGACATCCATGCCGCGCATGAGCGCATTGGCTACGAGCGGCTCAAGGCGGCCTGGAGTCGTGGGCAAGTCGTGCCTCAGCCGCTCTTGGTGCCCATGACCGTGCAGGTGAGTCCGCGGGAGGCCGAGCTGATCGATGGCCACGCCGAGAGTCTGGGGCGGCTGGGCTTGCGGCTGGATCGGATCGATACGGGAAGCCTGGTGGTGAGGGAGGTGCCGGCGATTCTGAAAGAGGCTGATTTCGATCGCCTGGTGCGCGATCTGCTGTCAGATCTGGCCGAGTATGGGCGCAGCGAGCGGCTCGAGGAGGCGATCAACGGTGTGCTCGCCACCATGGCCTGCCATGGTGCCGTGCGTGCCAACCGGCGGCTCACCCTGGAAGAGATGAACGCATTGCTCCGCGACATGGAGCGAACGGAGCGCATCGACCAGTGCAACCACGGTCGTCCGACCTGGATCAAGCTCACCCATGAGGAGCTGGACCGCATGTTCTCTCGGGGCCGCTAGCATGGCGGCTGATTCGCCTCTTGGAACCGATGCTGTTGACGATCGGCCATTGGCCATCCTGCTCATGGGGCCGACCGCCTCCGGCAAGACCGACTTGGCCGTCGAGCTGGTCGAGCATCTCCCCTGCGACATCATCAGCGTCGACTCGGCCATGATCTATCGCGGGATGGATATCGGCACCGCCAAGCCAGGGCCAGAGGTGCTGGCGCGTGCGCCCCATCGGCTCATCGACATCCTGGATCCCATCGAATCCTATTCGACGGCTCGGTTTCGCGAGGACGCCTTGGCGGCGATGGCTGAGATTCAGAGTCGCGGACGCATTCCCCTCCTGGTTGGCGGCACCATGCTCTATTTCCGCGCCTTGCAGCAGGGACTGGCGGTTCTGCCGAGTGCCGACCCTCAGCTGCGTGATGCGCTGAGCGCCGAGGCAGAGCGTGTCGGCTGGGGCGCACTCCACGCCAGACTGGCGCGCGCCGATCCGACCTCGGCGGCTCAGATTCATCCCAACGACCCGCAGCGTATCCAGCGCGCCCTGGAAGTGCTCGAACTCACGGGGCGTCCGATGAGCGCCCTGATCGCGGACGCTGAGACCAGCGTGCTGCCCTATCGCCTGCTCAAGCTCGCGCGGGCGCCGCGGGAGCGCAGCATCCTGCATGCCCGGATCGAGCGGCGTTTTCGCTCCATGGTTGAGCAGGGCCTGATCGAGGAGGTGCGTGCGCTCTGGGCGCGTGGCGACCTGGACCCGGAGCTGCCATCCATGCGCTGCGTCGGCTATCGCCAGGCCTTGAAATATCTCTTGGGCGCTTACAACTGGGAAGAAATGTTGCAGCGCGGAATCGTTGCCTCTCGGCAGCTTGCGAAACGACAATTGACTTGGCTGAGAGCTGAGTCCGGCTGCCACTGCCTCAGTGACGAGTCAGCACCCTTCGAAGCCGCTAAGGTTCTGATCGAGCAGGCGGTGTTGGGTCGGGGCATGCTGGCGGGAATTGCGGTGCAGTGCTCATAGCGGATTCAAATTGATGGTGCGGCAGTCGTGTTTCTAAGACACTATAGCGGCCTGAGGTCTCGACTTAGAAAGTGCTCATCAACAACTTCCCCCCTTTCGCAAAGGGGGGGCTAGGGGGGATTTCGGGCGGCATCGCTCGCATCGGGAAACAATTGATGGACACTTTCTTAGGGTGTCGAGGTCACATGTTGCAATCGACCGGTTTTGCCACTCCTTCGAGGAGCGATCTGACTCCGAGGGGTGGAAGTACCCATTGGTACAGGAGCAAGAACCGGGTTTGACTTGAGGGGGCGAGAGCGCTGCTCGAAGTCTCCTCCGGAGGGTTTGCCCGTCCTGGCTGCAGCCCGTCCGATTTTGGCGCGTCCTCTAGCCCGGAGGGTCGCTGTGGTTTTGAGCCGGGCATCGCTGTATTCAACGAAAACAATAAGGAGCCAAAGCATGTCTTCCAAGGGGCAAAGCCTACAAGATCCCTTCCTCAACGCCCTGCGCAAAGAGCGGGTGCCAGTCTCGATATTTCTGGTCAATGGCATCAAGCTGCAAGGTCAGATCGAGTCTTTCGATCAATTCGTCGTCTTACTCAAGAACAACGTGAGCCAGATGATCTATAAGCACGCCATCTCGACAGTCGTGCCCGCGCGCAACGTCAAACTGCCGACGACCGAGCCCACCCAGCCGGAGCCTGGGAATAGTTGAGCGCCGACCCAGGACCCGCGCTGACCCAAGATCGGGGGGCGACAAAGGCGGCGACGCTCGTTCACGAGCGGCCCGAAGCTGGCGAGCTGGCGATTCTGGTTCATCTGGACATCGGCGGCGTTGCGGAGCAGGACGAGCGTAACGAGCTGAGGCTGCTTGCTGAGGCTGCAGGTGCCGAAGTCGTGGGTGAGCTGGGCGGCACCCGTGCGGTGCCGGATCCGCGCTTCTACGTCGGCACTGGGAAGGCCGAGGAACTCAAGGACCTTGTCCTGGGGACGGGTGCCGAGCTGGTCATCTTCAATCACCCGCTTTCTCCCGCGCAGGAGCGGAATCTCGAGCGGCTGGTGCAGTGCCGGGTGGTCGATCGAGCCGGGCTGATTCTCGACATCTTCGCGCAGCGCGCCCGCTCGTTCGAGGGCAAGCTGCAGGTCGAGCTGGCGCAACTCAGGCATCTCTCCACTCGGCTCGTCCGGGGCTGGACGCACTTAGAGCGACAAAAAGGCGGTATCGGTCTGCGCGGTCCTGGCGAGACTCAGTTAGAGACTGACCGACGTCTGCTGGGTAAGCGTGTTGCCATGCTCGAGCGTCGTCTCGAGCGGATCGAGCGGCAGCGTGCCCAGGGACGCAAGGCGCGGGCGAAAGCGGAGCTGCCGATCGTCTCCCTCGTGGGCTATACCAACGCCGGCAAATCGACCTTGTTCAATCAGCTGACCAAGGCCGGTGTGCTCCAGGCCGACCAGCTGTTCGCAACCTTGGACCCGACGCTGCGGCGTCTTGAGCTGCCCACCGCAGCCTCTGTCTTGATGGCCGACACCGTCGGCTTCGTGAGCGACTTGCCGCATGAGCTGGTCGCGGCCTTCCGCGCGACGCTCGAGGAGACGCGGACCGCCTCACTGCTGCTCCACGTCATCGATGGCGCCGCGAGCAACCGCAACCGCTTGATCGGCGATGTGGAGGTGGTGCTCACGGAGATCGGCAGCATTGAACTCCCGCGTCTCGAAGTGATCAACAAGATCGACCTCATGGATGACCAAGGTCCGCGTCTGGATCGCGGCGATGATGGTCGACCAACACGGGTCTGGCTTTCGGCGCAGACGGGGGCGGGTATCGATCTGCTGCTGCAAGCCGTGGCAGAGCTGACCGGTGGTGAGCGCGTGCAGCATCGTGTTCGCCTCGAACCGGCTGACGGTCGACTGCGTGCCTGGCTCCATGAGCACGCCCAAATCCTGGCGGATCAGCCGACGGAGGAGGGTGGTTGGGACATGGATTTCACGCTGGGGCGTGTCGATTTCGAGCGACTCCTGGCGCGTGAGCCTCAGCTTGAGGGCAGGCTTGCGGACGGCGTATCGGCTGTCTAGGCGCGTGGCGCAGGGGGCGGTGCGTTTGCCCGCGCTGCATGCCTCACTTACAATCCCGACAATCGATCGATCCACATCACTTGCTTTTGTCCCATCTGAGCTTGATATCCTCGATCTAGGTCGGCAGAGTCTGCGCCGTGCATGCGCGGCGATGACGCCGGCGCTTTTTTCGCGATCCGACCGACGAAGTGCTTTTGTAGAGTCAAGTCGAGTCGGTTCGACGAACCACTACTGAATTTCACCAGACAGACGGAGAAGCTATGGCCTGGAACGAGCCAGGTGGCGGTAACAAAGACCCTTGGAGTGGGAAAGGCGGCGGTGAAGAAGGGCCGCCAGACCTCGACGAGGTCGTGCGCAAGCTCCAAGAGCGTCTTGGTGGGCTCTTCGGAGGCAAGAAGCCCCCGGGCAGTGGGTCCGGAGGCGGCGGTTTTGGCGGCGGCGGGCAGCTCAGCACCAAGGTCGTGGGTGTCATCGTGGGCATCCTGTTGGTCATCTGGATGGCTACCGGCATTTACATCGTCGAGCCTGCGGAGCGTGGCGTCGTGATGCGCTTCGGCCGCTACGTTGATACGACGGGTCCAGGTCCGCACTGGCACCTGCCGATGCCGATCGAGCGCGTCATCAAGGTCAACGTCGACGAGATCTCGACCGTGACGCACAAGGCCGCCATGCTCACCCAGGATGAGAACATCGTGGAAGTCGAGCTGACGGTGCAGTCGCGCATCCAAGACGCCGCCGACTATCTGTTCCAGGATCAAGATCCGGAGCGGACGCTCAACGACGCGACCGTCACCGTGGTTCGTGTCGTGATCGGACAAAGCAAGTTGGACTTTGTCATGACCGAAGGCCGTGGCGCTGTTGCCGTCACCATCAAGGAGCGCATCCAGAAGCTGCTGGACCGCTACAAGACAGGGCTTCTGGCGACGAGCGTCAACATGCAGCCAGCCAAGCCGCCCGAGCAGGTCAAGGCCGCCTTCGATGACGCCATCAAGGCGCGCGAGGATAAGGAGCGACTGGAGAACCAGGCCGAGGCATACGCGAACGAGGTGCTTCCGAACGCTCGCGGTAAAGCCGCGCGCATCACGGCGGACGCCAAGGCTTATCGCGACCAGGTCATCGCCGAGTCTGAAGGTGAGGCCTCGCGCTTCACGGCGATACTCGGTGAGTACACCAAGGCCCCCGAGGTGACAGGGCAGCGTCTCTACCTGGAGACCATGGAAGACGTGCTCAGCAAGAACGGCAAGGTCATCCTGGACGTTCAGGAAGGTGGCAACAGCCTGCTCTACCTCCCAATCGATCAACTCATGAAGCAGCATAAAGAGACCCAATCCGAGAGCATGCGGTCGCCGTCGACCCCAAGCACGACCATGGTGACGCCTCCTGACCAGAGTCCGGCGCGTCGCGCGGTTGATCGTCAACGGGGGTCGCGCTGATGAATCGATCAACTTTGATTAAGACGCTGTTACCCATCGGCCTGGCGGTCGTTGTCGTCTTCTTCTCGGCATTCACCTTTACCGTTCAAGAGTACGAGGTTGCGCTGAAGCTCCGTCTCGGTGAGATCGTGGCGGATCAGTACGATCCAGGGATTCACTTCCGGGTGCCGGTGCTCAACCAGATCAAGAAATTCGACCGCCGTCTCCAGACCTTGGATTCTCAGCCGGAGCGCTTTTTGACGGTCGAGAAGAAGGACGTGATCGTGGACTCCTACGCCAAGTGGCGGATCGCGCGTCCCGCTCAGTTCTTGCGCTCCACCGGGGGCAATAGCGCGCGGACCAGTCGCCTGCTCTCGGAGCGGATCAATACCAGCCTGCGTGACGAGTTCGGTAAGCGGACCATTCAAGAAGTGGTGACGGATGACCGCCTTGCCCTCATGGAGCTGCTGACCAAGGAGGTCAACGCCAATGCAGGCGACCTGGGCGTCGAGGTCATCGACGTGCGGGTCAAGCAGATCGATCTGCCGCCCGAGGTCAGTGAATCCGTCTATCAGCGTATGCGTGCCGAGCGTGAGCGCGTGGCGAGAGATCTGCGGGCCAAGGGTGGTGAGGCCGCGGAACGGATTCGTGCCGATGCGGATCGTCAGCGCACGGTGATCATCGCCGAGGCCTATAAGGAGTCGGAGGAGATTCGGGGTGAAGGCGACGCCAAATCGGCCGAGGTCTACGCCAAGGCTTACAACCAGGATCCCCGTTTCTATGCCTTCTACCGCAGTCTCGAGGCCTATCGAACCGCGCTGGGCGAGGGCGGCAACATGATGGTCCTCGAGCCTGATTCGGAGTTCTTCCGATTCTTCCGCGAGGCCAGCGGTCAGCCCTAAATCAACGTCTTCCGAGCACATCTCGCTCAGTTGGACCGACGAAGAATCCCCGTTAGGGGATTTTTCGTTGTGGGGCGATGCTATTGGTTGGACAAAGCGACTGCGGTTTGAAAAGATAGCGCGCTTTGGCTGTCTGCGCCTTGATGCATCGGGACTCGTGATCGATCACCCGTCTGGACTTGCGCTAAATCGTGAACGATATCTTAGTTGCCTTTGCGCTCATGCTCGTCATCGAGGGTATTTGGCCCTTTCTCAGCCCCGGCACCTTCCGTCGCATCCTCGCGATGATGGCGCTCGAGGGCGAGCGGCCACTCAGAATCGGTGGCTTGCTCAGCATGCTCCTCGGCGTCGGCCTGCTCTATCTCGTTAATTGAAGAATATCCATGAATGAGGAACGGTGGCTGTTACCAGCCGGCATCGAAGAGGTGCTGCCTCCACAAGCTCGGGTGATCGAGTCCCTGAGGCGCGAATTGCTCGACCTCTACGCGAGCTGGGGCTATGAGATGGTCATTCCCCCGTTCATCGACTATCTGGATTCCCTGCTCACCGGCACCGGTCAGGATCTCGACCTCCAGACCTTTAAACTGACGGATCAGCTCTCCGGCAAGCTGCTGGGTGTGCGCGCGGACATGACGCCGCAAGTGGCGCGGATGGACGCGCATCATCTCAGGCGGGAGACGGCAACGCGGCTCTGTTATCTCGGGACGGTGCTGCACACCATGCCTGACGGTTTCGGCGGCAGCCGCAGTCCGCTGCAGATCGGAGCGGAGATCTACGGTCACTCGGGAATCGAGAGCGATACCGAGATTCTGCGCTTGACCCTCTTGACCTTGCAGACCGCCGGCATCGGCGAGTGCTATCTCGATTTGGGTCATGTCGGGATCTATCGCGGCTTGGCACGGCAGGCGAGGCTCGATGCCGCACAGGAGCACGCGCTTTTCGGCGCCCTGCAGCGGAAGGCGCTCCCCGAGATCGAGGCATTGATCGACGGCTTTGGGATCACGGGTGCGCCCGCCGACATGCTGCGGGCGCTTGCCGAACTCAACGGCGCGGACGCCCTGAAGCAGGCGGACACGCTGCTGCGTGGGGCGGACGCCCAGGTGCGGGAGGCGCTCGATTACCTCCATGCGCTCGCGGACGAGCTTGGCCGCTGGCTGCCCGAGCACTCCTTTCACTACGATCTGGCCGAGCTACGCGGCTACCGCTACAAGACGGGGGTCGTCTTCGCTGCATTCGTTCCTGACTGGGGATTGGAGATTGCCCGTGGTGGTCGCTACGACGATATCGGCCAAGTTTTCGGTCGCGCGCGTCCCGCTGTTGGCTTTAGCACCGATCTGAAGGGGCTCTTGCGTCACTGCTCTGGGCTTGAGGAGCGCTACCACAGCAGCACAGCGGTCTACGCGCCCTGGTCGGCCGATCCCTCGCTGCGCGAGGCCGTCGAGCAGCTGCGCACCGCAGGTCGACGCGTGATCAATGCGCTCCCCGGACTCGACCAAGACCCAGGCCAGCTCGGCTGCCAGCAGGCGCTGGTGGAGCGGGACGGGCGCTGGGAGCTTGAGAACATCGACTGAATAGACACTGAACTAGGAAACCTGATTGATGGGCAACAACGTCGTCGTAATCGGAGCCCAATGGGGCGATGAGGGTAAGGGTAAGGTCGTCGACCTGCTGACTGACCGCGCAGCCGCGGTGGTGCGCTTCCAAGGTGGCCACAACGCGGGCCATACCCTGGTCATCGACGGTACCAAGACCGTGCTGCATTTGGTCCCCTCGGGAATTCTACGCGACGGGGTGCGCTGCCTCATTGGCAATGGCGTCGTGCTCTCGCCAGAGGCCCTCTTCGAGGAACTGGATATGCTGGAGAAGGCCGGCGTCCCCGCGCGTGAGCGTTTGGGGATCAGCGCCGCCTGTCCCTTGATCCTGCCTTATCACATTGCGCTGGATCAGGCGCGCGAGCGCGCGCGTGGCTCCAAGGCCATCGGCACGACCGGCCGTGGGATTGGCCCTGCTTACGAGGATAAGACCTCGCGGCGCGGCATCAGGCTGGGCGAACTGCTGGACGCCGAGCACTTCAAGGAGCGTCTGCGCGAGGTCTTGGACTATCACAACTTTGCGCTCGAGCACTACTTCAAGACCGATACCGTCGACTACGCGGCCGTGCTCGATCAGGCCTTGGCACATGCCGAGGCGCTGCGTCCCTTGGTTGTGGACGTTCCCGGCTTGCTGCATGAGCTGCGGGCTCAGGGCAAGGACGTCCTCTTCGAAGGTGCGCAAGGCGCGCTTCTCGATATCGATCATGGCACCTATCCCTACGTGACCTCCTCGAACACCACGGCCGGCGGTGCGGCTTGCGGCAGCGGGGTCGGTCCGCGCGATCTGGACTATATCCTTGGTATCGTCAAGGCATATACGACTCGTGTTGGCGCTGGGCCTTTCCCGACGGAGCTGCAGGACGCCGTTGGCAATCGTCTCGGCGAGCGGGGCAACGAGTTCGGCGCGACGACCGGCCGCAAGCGTCGCTGCGGCTGGCTGGACATGGTCGCGCTCAAGCGCTCCTTCGCCATCAACAGCGTTACCGGCATCTGCATCACCAAATTGGATGTCTTGGATGGCATGGAGACAATTAAGATCTGTACCAGCTATGACATGGACGGTGACGAGCTGACCGCTCCGCCCGTTGGCGCCGATGCCTTCGAGCGCTGCAAGCCTCAGTACATCGAGTGCCCCGGCTGGCAGGAGTCCACCGTCGGAGCTGCCTCCATGGAGGATTTGCCTGCCAATGCACGCGCTTACCTAGAAAGGATCGAGAAACTCAGTGGTCTGCCGATCGATCTGGTTTCGACCGGGCCAGATCGTCTCGAGACCTTGATTCGTCGTCATCCTTTCGACGTTTAGCTGCTTCCCTGTTGTCGGCGCACAGGGATAGGTGCGCCAAAGGCGTGTCAAAGCCGCTTCCGGCGGCGACTAGGCGACTTCTGTGTTGATCGACATCGCTTCCCGGGCCTCGATCATCCCTTCGCCCAAGTCGGCCAACGCATGCGTCGTCAGGCCATCTTGGCCTGACAGAATCAGGGCTGGAAGCCCTGACTACGCAAGGATGGCCAGCAGCTGGACCGAACGATGATCAAGGCCGCTTCCCGTCCTAGCGTGGTCTGGTTCTCCTTAGGTTGTCGAACCGCTTGGGGTGGACCCATTCCTGCGCGATCGCGTATGCCTGGCGCCGCAACGCCGGCCGATGAATTGATGCCTCGACTGTGGGACTATTCCCATTCTTGCTGCGCATCCCGCGCTCGGCCTCAAACTCAGGTTTAAGAACAAGGCATCAGCTATGGAGCCTCGACAGCAACCGGACGATTGGACCCAAGCGGATACGCCGAAGGTCAAGATGGACGACTGGAGCGTCGCGGATCTCATCGATTTCGAGTACTACCTTGATGCCGATGAGCGCGAACTGCGTGAGAACCCCGCGTCGCGCAAGGCGTTGGCGGATCGGGACAGATCCCTTTACTTGGACGAGATCGAAGGACACACCGAGGGGCAAGCGCCGCACGCTCCGGGACATCGTCGGCTCAGCCTTCGCCTCTGGCTCAAGTCGAGGCGCAATGGCGAGGATCCCAGCATTCGTGGGCTCCTGCCAGGCAATGCCTTCGGCGCCGCGCAGCGTCTTGGGAGCTATGGCCTGGCCGCCTTGGGCTTCCTGCTTGGAATCGGGGTCGCGTCGGCCCTGCTCAACTATGACGGCCGTGCGCCTGTCAGCGTGCCTTGGTTCGTCTTTCTGCTGGTGGTGGTCCAATTCGGCATCGTTCTGGCCGCAGTTTGGACCTGGCTGCGTCGCGCCTTGCGCCGCGACAAGCCGTCGGTCGATGAGTCTTGGCTTCTCGGCTACGTCATTCGGCCGTTCGTCATACGTGCGGCGAATTGGCTGCAGCAGCAGCGGCTCTCCCACAGCCCGAACGAGATCCGCGAGCGGGCGCTGGCGACGCAGGGTTTGCTGAAGTCTCAGTACGCGGTCTACGGCTCGGTGTCGGTCATGCCGCTCGTCATCCTTGCCCAGGTCTTTGGTGTCGCCTTCAACGTCGGTGTCGTCATCACCGCCATTGCGCTCGAGTGGTTCACGGATATCGCCTTCGGCTGGGGGACCTCCTTGGCGGCGCATCCTCAGACTATCTTCGACATCGTTCGCGTCATTGCATCGCCCTGGAGTTGGCTGTTCGGGGAGGGCGTGGGCTATCCAACCTTGGAGCAGATCGAGGGCTCGCGGATCTACATGGAACAGTGGGCGTCTTTCGCGCCTGGATCCAGGCCGGATCCGGAGCACCTGAGGTCTTGGCGCTGGTTCCTGGTGCTCGCGGTCACGACCTACGGCTTGCTGCCGCGTCTCATCTTGCTTGGCGCGTCCATGCTCGCACAGCGCCTTGCCTTGTCTCGATTGACCTTCACGCATGGCCGGATTCAAGCGCTCTATGCGCGCATGCTGACGCCGCGACTGGACATCGAGAGCAAGTCTTCCGGACAGGGCGTGGAGATGCCTATCCCCAGCCAGCTGGGACCGAGCAAGCCGAGGTCCGGGCTGATCGGTCCCTTGACTGAGGGCAAATCAGCGGTCGCTAAGCGTCCTTGGCGGGAGGAGACGCCGGCGAAGATCCGTCGGGGTCCGTTCAAGCCTGCCCCAGTAAAGGACGAGCCTGCCCCAAAAAGCGATGAGAAGGGTCTTAGCGAAGAGACCAAACCTAGAGAGATAACGTCTGAGCTGCGTGATCCGGTAACTGCGGCGCCGCAGGTCCGAATGCCCGATACCTCTGCCCAGGAAGGATCGCGCGAGCCTGCTCAGGAGGCTTCTGCCGCCGAGGTTTCTCGGGTCGAGCCGTCGTCAGAGGTAGAGACGCCAGCGACATCGGAAAGGCCCGAGGTGGTCGAGCAGCCAGCTGCGGAAGCGTCCACCCAGGATGGGAGCGCGACGGAGATCGAAGCGGTCCAGGCGAGTCCAATCCCTGAGCCGGAGCCTGAGCCTGAGCTTGAGCCGGAGCCTGAGCCTGAGCTTGAGCCGGAGCCTGAGC
Source organism: Thiorhodococcus mannitoliphagus (assembly GCF_010915725.1). GTDB lineage: Bacteria > Pseudomonadota > Gammaproteobacteria > Chromatiales > Chromatiaceae > Thiorhodococcus > Thiorhodococcus mannitoliphagus. Next base: position 24,295 of record NZ_JAAIJR010000038.1, on the reverse strand, counting down.
CTGAGCTTGAGCCTGAGCCTGAGCCTGAGCTTGAGCCTGAGCCGGAGCCGGAGCCGGAGGTCTCGGCCGAGGCTGGACAGGAGCCCAGTTCGTCCGTGACCGATCAGGAAGACGGGTCTGCCGAGGTTGAGGCAGCGCTTCCGCTCGAGGAGCAGGAAGAAGGGGTTCCCGCTCCTGAGACCTTGGAGGTTGCGGAGACTCCCAGCGCTGCGGACTCAGTCGATGTCGTCGAGCCGTCCGAGGCGCAAGTCGAGCCTTCGTCGGTCGAGCCCGAGGTCGAGGAGGCCGCCGATCCCTCTGTCGATGACGTCGATCCAGATGACGTCGAGCCGTCCTCGGTCCAGTTCGAGGCCGAGATGCCTGAGGCGAGCGAGGAGGCTGAGGTCGCGGAAGACCGCGAAGCGCTTGAATCGACCGAGGTCGAGGATGCTGCCGAGTCCTTCGAGTCGCAGGTCACCGAGCCTGCACCTGAGCAACCCCCGGAAGCGCAGGAAGAAGAGGCGTCAGCCGAGATTGGGCCGTCGGTCGAGGAAGAGGAGCCTTTGGAGTCCGCCAAGCTCCAAGAACCTGAGCCTGAGCCTGAGCCTGAGCCTGAGCCTGAGCCTTCAGAGGCTGAGAGACCGGCGACGGAGCTGCAAGAAACAGCAGAAACGCCTCTCGAGGAGCCTTCAGAGATCGAGGTTGAGTCGCCTCGGGACGAATCCGAGCAGCAGCCGGAGCCTGAGGCGACGCTTGAGAGCGCCTTCGTTGAGACTGCCGAGGCGGAGATCCTCGCAGAGCCGGAGGCTCCAGTCGCAGCACCCGCGCGCCCAGAGACGCCCGAGGCGTTGACGGATGAGCCACAGCCGCTGGATCAGGTGGAAGTCGCTCCACTGGAAGCTGAGCCTCCGGCTGCGGGCGGAGAGCAAGAGGGTGCTCTGGTCTTCGCTCCAGACGCCTGTCTGCTCTTGGTCCACGTCGATGTCGACGATGTCTTGGAAGAAGAAGACCGACCGCGGCTCGAAGAACTGCTGCTCAGCCTCAGCGGCTGGCGCGTCGGAGCCTATGCGACTTTCGGCGCTGGAAGCGCCATGACCGCCCAGGCCATTGCCCTGCTAGACGAGATCGACTGGCAGGCGCCGCCGCCGCGTGTCGCGGTGCTGCAAGATGGCTCCCAACCGCCCATCACCGAGAACTTGATCTTCCTGCGCGAGCTGAGGGCGAGGGCGGGGCAGCACGCCCAGCTGCTCCTGTCGCTGGTTGGAGATCCAGAGGATGAGGATCGACTGCCGCCAGTCTCGAGGTTCGATTACACGGATTGGCAGCGTAAGATCGACCAGATGGCGGACCCCTATCTGCGTTTAGAGATGCTGGCACCCTCGAGTGAGGAAGGAGAAGTCTGATGGCGGCGAAGATACCGCGACTGGCCATCATGGGGCACCCTAACGCCGGGAAGTCCTCCGTAGTGGCCACTTTGACTGAGAATGACTGCATCGCGATCGACAAGCGTGCGGGCACCACGACCGCTTCCGATGTCTATCCGGTGGTGATCGATGGCCGCACCGTTATCGAGTTCATCGATACGCCCGGCTTTCAGAATCCCAATGCCATTCTAGAGTGGTTCCAAGCGAACGAGAACGAGCGCGACCTGGCCAAGTCCTTCGTCAAGGCGCACCGGGCCGATCCGCTTTACGCGCACGATGTCGCGCTCCTTGAACCGGTCGCCGATGGTGCCGGGATCATCTTGGTCGTCGATGGCTCCAAGCGCATCAAGGAGAAGGACAGGGTCGAGATCGAGTTGCTGCGGCTCACCGCGCGCCCGCGCATGGCGATCCTCAACAATTTGAGTAATCAGAATCGCCACATGAGCCTCTGGCAGGATGCCCTGAGCAAGGCGTTCAACTCGATTCGCGATTTCAACGCCCATCGGGCGACCTATGCCGAGCGCATTCGTTTGCTGAATGCGCTAAAGGCCATCGACCAGCGCTGGGAGCCGCAGGTGGAGGAAGCGGTGGACGCCTTTGAGCGTGACTGGGAGCGCCGCACCGATCAGGCCGTCGGCACCATCATCACGCTTCTCAAGGACGCGCTCTCCTTCAAGGCGTCCAAGACGGTCAAGAGCGGCAAGGTGATCTTTCAGAGCGGACGGGATCGGGTCAGGGAGGAAATTACCGCAGAGTTCGAGGACGGACTGCGCAGGCTTGAGAGAGACGCGCAGGAGCAGATCCGCGCTCATTTTCGCCACAACGTCTGGAATGTGAAGTCCGACTCACTGCTCGGTCAGGACTTACTGTCAGAGGAGGTGGGCCAAGCACTGGGGCTCTCGCGGCGGCAGCTCGCCGTGGTCGGTATGGCCGCTGGCGCGGCCTCTGGTGTCACCCTGGATCTCGCGACCGCGGGACATTCGCTTGGCACCGGGGCGCTGCTCGGTGCGGCCACTGGCGGTTTCCTCGGTGTCATGGGTGGTAAGGCCCTGGCGAAGCTCAACATCGAGCGCGCCCCCAATACCCACGTCTTCACCATCGGACCGGTGTCGAATCCGCGTTTTCCCTTTGTTCTGCTCGATCGCATCGTGCTCTATTGCGCTAGGGCGATGAATTGGGCGCATGGGCGTCAAGCTGCCGACGAGGACGCGCCTGACAGGGTTCCCGAAAAGGATGTCGTCAAGCACGGCTTCACGGAAGAGCTGTCTGCTCAGGAGCAGCGCACGCTCGCCAAGTTCTTCAACGCGGCGCGGCGCGGCAAGGAGTCTGATCTCGAGGAAGACTGTGTCGAGATCATCAAACGCATCCTGCATGGGGTGTCATTGAGCGAGATCGATAGCCGCAGTCATCTGTGAGCTTGGCGGTTGCCAGCCGCCAGCCTAGCGCTTTCTCGGTGAGCGGCTGATCGGCTCGGGCCTCGCGCGATTACCTGAAATTGCACGGCGACGAGGCGGCCTTTGCCAAAGCCTGTCCATGGAGCCTTGCAGACCTGATGTCCGCCGACTTCTGGCCGGATTGAGTGAGCGAGTGAAGAGCGACGAGATCCTATCCATCGACCAGGCGCATGCCTGGCATCCCTATACGTCCACCATCGACCGTGACCCCGTCTATCCGGTAAAGGCGGCTAGAGGCTGCGAACTGGAACTGATGGACGGGCGCGTGCTGATCGACGGCATGGCCTCCTGGTGGTGCGCCATCCATGGCTACAACCATCCGGTACTCAACCAGGCGGCGCGCGAGCAGCTGGATGTCATGTCGCATGTCATGTTTGGCGGGCTGACCCATGCGCCGGCGATGCGGCTGGTCAAGTCGCTGGTCGACCTCTCGCCCGAGCCGCTTGAGTCCGTTTTCCTCTGCGACTCTGGCTCGGTGTCCGTCGAGGTCGCGATCAAGATGGCCTTGCAGTTCTGGATCTCCTCCGGGCGCCCAGAGAAGCATCGCTTGATGACGATCCGCTCCGGCTACCACGGCGACACCTTCGCAGCCATGTCGGTCTGTGATCCTGTAACGGGGATGCATCATCTCTTCAGCCGCGTCCTGCCGCAGCAGGTCTTCGCCCCGGCGCCGACATCCAGATTTGGCACCGCCTGCGCCGCGGAGGATATCGGCGCCTTCACGGCGCTGATCGAGCGCCATCATCGGGAACTGGCGGCCGTCATTCTCGAGCCCATCGTCCAGGGGGCGGGCGGGATGCGCTTCTACAGCGCGGAATATCTGAGTCAGGTCCGCGCGCTGTGCGATGGCTTCGATGTACTCCTGATTGCCGACGAGATCGCGACCGGCTTCGGCCGCACCGGTCGTCTCTTCGCCTGCGAGCACGCCGACATCGCCCCGGACATCATGACCCTCGGCAAGGCCCTGACGGGTGGCTATCTCACCCTCGCGGCGACCTTGGCCTCGCGCCGCGTGGCCGACACCATCTCCTCGGGCGAGCCGGGCGTCTTCATGCATGGCCCGACCTTCATGGGCAATCCGCTGGCCTGCGCCATTGCGAACGCCAGCATCGAGCTGCTGCTATCTGGCGACTGGCAGGCCAATATCCAGCGGCTGGCCCGCATCATGGCGGCCGGTCTCGAGCCTTGTCGTGGCGCCGATGGCGTCGCGGATGTCCGCGTCCTCGGCGGGATCGGAGTGGTCGAGATGGAGCAGCCGGTTGGGATGCGCGAGATTCAGCGCCGCTTCGTCGAGCGTGGTGTTTGGGTGCGACCCTTTGGTCGGCTCATCTACCTGATGCCGCCCTATGTCATCACGGACGCCCAGCTCGAGCACCTTTGCGGCGCGGTTCGCGCAGTGGTCGGGGCTTCTTAGAAATCGCCATCAAGATCAGTCTGGGTAAGTATGCGTTGCCGGAACCCTACGCCCAATTCATAGAGCGGGAATTGGCGACCAACGCGTTCGGGATATTGCCGATTACGCCCCGGCATACCGCGCAGTTGACCGACTTGCCTTTCCATCATCGGGATCCGTTCGAGCATCTACTGATCGCGCCGTCGATGGCCGAAGAGATACCGCTGGTGAGCTGCGACGAGAATTTCGATGCTTATGGTGTCTCCCGAATATGGTGATTCAGAGATTCAATCGTGATGGCAACCCTGAACTTCAACACCACCAACTCGACGTTTCGCCAATTATTGGGCAACGGATTGAGTTATCGCGTGCCGCCCTTTCAGCGTGATTATTCCTGGAGCGAGGATGAATGGGACGATCTGTGGCAGGACATTCTGGCCCTGTTCGAGGAGGACGGAGAGTCGTCACACTACATGGGATACCTGGTGCTGCAATCCTCGAACAGCAAGGAGTTCGACATCATCGATGGACAGCAGCGCCTGACCACGCTCAGCATCATGATCCTGGCGGCGCTGGGGTCTCTTCAGGATCTGGTGGCCGCCAAGCTCGACCCGGAGAACAATGCCAAGCGCAAGGAGCAGCTCCAAAACAGCTATATCGGCTATCTCGATCCGGTCAGCCTGGTGCCGCGTTCCAAACTGGAACTGAATCGCCATAACAACCGCTTCTATCAGACCTATCTGGTTCCGCTCGAAAAACTGCCGCAGCGCGGTCTGAACGCCTCTGAGCATCAATTGCGCAAGGCGTTTCATTGGTTCAAGGAGCGGATCAAAGCCTATGTGGGCATGACCGCCACGAGTGGCCGAGAGCTGGCCGGCTTTCTCGATCAGTTGGTCGATCAACTCTTCTTCACGGTGATCACCGTCACCGACGAACTCAATGCCTTCAAGGTCTTTGAAACGCTCAATGCCCGTGGGGTCCGGCTGTCGGCGACCGATCTGCTCAAGAATTACCTGTTTTCGGTCGTCAGTACGCCGAACACCCATGAAACCGAACTCAAATCTCTAGAGGAGCGTTGGGAACGCATCGTTGGGTTGCTCGGCAGCGAGAGCTTTCCGGAGTTTCTGCGGGTCTTTTGGAACAGCCGTCACAAGCTGGTGCGCAAGTCCGATCTGTTCAAGACGATCCGCAAGCGGATTACGAGTCGGGAGGCCGCGTTTCAGCTTCTGCGCGATCTCGATCAATCGGCATCCGTCTATGCCGCTTTACGTGACCCACAAGACGCCTCCTGGAACCGCGAAGAGAAGCAGGCCCTTGCACAGCTCTCGATGTTCAATGTCCGCCAGCCGCTGGCAATGCTCATGGCGTGTCATGCCAGGTTCCATGAAGTTGAGCGGAGTGCATTCACGCGCATTCTGACCGCCATCGCGGTCGTGTCGTTCCGTTACAACGTGATCTGCAATCTCCAAACCCATGAGCAGGAGCGCCTCTATAACGACATCGCCTGGAAGGTGTCCAACGGAACCCTCATCCATGTCCATGAGGTGATCGCCTCACTGCGAGAGATTTATCCCGACGACGCCCAGTTCAAATCCGCATTCACCGAGAAGGAACTGCGGACGACGAACAGCCGGAACAAGAAAGTCGTTCGCTATATCTTCTTCGAGATCGAGCGTCAGCGATCTGGGCAAGATTTCGATTTTGAAAGCGCCACGTACAATCTTGAGCACATCCTGCCTGAGTCGCCATCCGACGCTTGGTCGCATCTCGAAGAGGCAAAACAGGATCGCTTGATCTATCGGATCGGCAACATGACACCGCTGGAGACGAACCGGAATCGCGATCTGGGTAATCGCGATTACGCCGCAAAACGACTGATCTACCAAGACAGTGGTTTCCACATCACGAAGGCCATTGCTGAGCACTATGATCGCTGGGATGAACAAAAAATTGAATCCAGGCAACAACAACTGGCCAACATCGCCGCCGGTATCTGGAGAATCGACTTTGGAGGCTAGTTTTGGACAATCGCGTCGCCCAGGCACTGACCAAGCTCTTCGAGCGACACCGCATCGTCTTGTCGGACGACACCAAGGAGGAGCTGCGCGGCGACTTCGATGCGCTGACGCTGCCGGGCATCGAGAAACTCGAAGTCAAGAACAACGAGTACGGCCTGAAGTACCGCATCCTGCGGGAAGAACCGGAGCAGAAGTTTTTGCTGTACCGAGAGGGGCCGCAACCGGACGATCTTGATAACTGGCTGCTCGACGTGCAGTTGGCCGCAGGCGAGTTTCGTGCCGACCAGGCGGCGCTGTGGCTTTCAGAGCTTGACCTGGGGTTTGAGTTCGCCGACGTGGTGCAGTCTCACGCGGAGTTCTTTCAGGCGATCAAGCGCAAGGAGGCGCTCAGGAAGCTTCTGAAGCCTGAGGATACGGCCGGCCTGATCTGGCTGGGAAATCGACATCATTCGCGGAGAGATGTGCTCCGACGCCTACGGCTTCGTGGTTGACTATCTCGCGGAAATCCTGCGCTCGCTACGCAATCACGAACTCGATTCTGGACGCTCTAGAATCCTTGAGGGCGCAAAATGCTTGCAGATGAGTCAAATTTCGATGAAGCGTCCGACCATCCAAGGCCGTCGGTATCGGTATCGGTATTGGTATCGGTATCGGGGCGTTGATCATTGGGCTGCCTAGTTTCAGGTAAAGCGACGTGGGAGCGGCGCCTCGCCGCGATCGCGCGCCCGTCGCGGCGGGGCGCCGCTCCTACCGAGCGCGCGCTTGGATCGCAGGATGATCGAGGCCGATGTCGGTATCGGTATCGAACCGAGGATAGCGATTCCGATTCCGATAGCGATCCCGATGGCGTGACTCGTCGGTCTGAGGCGAAGCCTCGCTAGAAGTATCGTTCCGGCGCTGAATCAGAGGGCGTGGCCGAGGCCTCACGGAAGCCGTCGTTGGGGATCTCGAACTCGCGCAGGCTGTGCTGATGGCCGCCGAAGAGATCGTTGCGCAGTGTTTCGACGGCTTTGATCCATTGTGTGGATTCGGCGCAAGCCCGAGCGTCGCGCTCTTCATTGCGGCAAACGCGGATAGCGTCCCCGTCGAGCGTGAAATGCACACCGGGCAAAGGGCGAATCGACGCCTCGCCCTTGGCTTGTTGCGCGAGACGCAGCATGGTGGGCCGCTGATCGTCGAGCAGGTCGAGGATGAGGGCCGGGAGCTGGTAGGCGGGTACATCCCCAACGGCGACAGGGCCACGCTTGCCGTCGATGACGATCAGTGGGGTTTCGGCCAGGGTGCGGAACATTTCATCCTTGAGTTCACCGCGCCGCTTGGCGAGCAGGCCCGATTCGGTATAGCCGCCGAAGTTAGGCGTGAGCGCAGGCAAGTGGTCGCCGAAGAGGACGATGAGCGCATCCGGATCGGTCTCTCTCAGCCTCTCCAAGAACGCCATCAGCTCACGCGACTTGTAGTAGATGGTATTGGCGTAGGCGGCGACCACCTCGTGGCCTTCCGCCGCCTCGATGACGGCGGGCCGCTTCGCGTTGAGCGGGTAGGGCAGGTGCCCGAAGTAGGTCAGGACGTAATTCAGCATCGGTCGCCCAGCGCTCAGCTCCGGGCCGATCCGCTCAAGGATCTGGCGATAGAGGGATGCATCGCTCAGGAAGGAGCGGTTCATGTCGTCCATCTGGAAATCCTTGTCCGCCAGATAGGTCTCGAACCCGATGCGCCGATAGGCGTTGACGCGATTCCAGAAAGATGCCGCGTTGGGATGCGAGGCGATGCTGTGATACCCAACTTCGACGAGATGCTGCGGCAGACATGGCGCGTCGCGCCTGAGGCCCGTCTCGAAGTAGACATTGTTCGCCGTGACCGGGAAGCCGCAGAGTACCTCGAACTCTGTGTTGGCGGTGTAGCCCCCAAAGACTGGCGAGAGCAGATGCGATTGCTCGGTTGCGGCCCACAGCTGGCGGAAAGCCGGCGCGATAGGGTCGGCGGAGAGCCTGGAGGCCTCGAGCAACAAGGGGTCCCAAAAGGACTCGAGCAGGATCAGATGGACGTTGCGGCTGGGCTGGGTCTTGGTCGCGACCTTGAGCAAGCCGGCTTGGGACGGCGGATTCAGAGCGGTCAAGGCGTCTAGAACCTCCTCCTCGGTTGGCGGTGCCACGCGACGGGAGAGATTCCGCGCTGTCTCTTGAAGGAGGTGGATGGGGAGGCCACGCTTCTGATAGTTCTGCGGCTGGTTCCAAACCGAGTTACCGAATCTCTTGTCCAACTCGGCGGCAACCAAGCCGGGATAGCTCACCAAGAGTGAGACGGCGACGCCAGCGAGGCCGAGACCGACCCAGGCCCTGGGGTGTTTCCAGGCGATCATCCAGCCGAGCAGGAAGATGGGGACTGCCACGAGCAGGACGGCGCCGAGCAGCAGCCAGCCGTCCAGTAGCAGCAGCATGTTGCGCGCGGCGGCGAAATCGTCCGGCATGACCGGGGCGCCGAGGATGGCCAGCTTGGCGGCATTGCTCGCCGTCAGCGCGCTGAAGAGGACGCTCGCGGCAAGCATGAAAGGGGGCAGCGAGCGAGCGATCCCGAAGAGGATCGCGCCAATGATGAGATGCGCGGCTAGATCGCGGCCATAGGACGCATCCTCGGGCTTGACCTGGAAGAAGCCATCGATGGCCATCTGGGCCGCGAAGTACCAAATGACGACAAAGAGCAGCGCCGCGATCCAGGAGAGCGCGCCGCGCAGCAGAGGGTGTGAGACCTTGGGAAGTTTCACGCGATCAGGGACTGAATCCATGGTTGTGAGAGATGCGATTAACCTCATCGAGCCTACCGGATTGTCATCAAAATGTCTTGGAAGCGTAACAATAGCGTCACCAAGCTGAACGACACCTTAACCGCAGCGGACCCAGCACCACGAAGGAGTCAGAGATGGTCGAGATCAGAGTCAACGGTCGCCAGCACGCGCTCGACCTGGATCCGGATACGCCCTTGCTGTGGGTGATCCGAGAGCACATCGGACTCACCGGCACCAAGTACGGCTGCGGCATTGCGCAGTGCGGCGTCTGCACGGTCTTTCTGAACGGGGCCGCCGTGCGCTCCTGCTCGACGCCGCTTTCAGCGGCGGCCGGTGGGAGCGTCTTGACGATCGAAGGGCTCGAGAGTCGGGAGGGACGCGCCATCCAAGCCGCCTGGGCCGAGCTGGACGTGATCCAATGCGGTTTTTGCCAGTCGGGTCAGATCATGTCCGCGACGGCCCTGCTGACGCAGAACCCCGCGCCGACAGATGCGGATATCGACGCCGCCATGTCGGGCAACATTTGCCGGTGCGCCACCTATGCGCGCATCCGTTCTGCGATCAAGCAGGCTGCGGCCGCCTTGGCCTGAGGAGAGGGATATGCGAAACCAGATCACGAATCTCAGCCGTCGCGGTTTTCTCCAGCAGGGCCTGGCCGCCGGGGCGGGTCTGACGCTCGGCGCTCACCTGGGGGGCTTTTCGCGGCTGCTCGAGGCTGCCCCGGCCGCTGACGGTGCCACGGCAGCCTTGGAACCCAACGCCTTCGTGCGCATTGGCACGGACGACAGCGTCACCGTCATCGTCAAGCATCTGGAGATGGGGCAGGGGACTTATACCGGGCTGCCGACGCTGGTTGCCGAGGAACTCGACGCGCGCTGGGATCAGGTGCGTGTCGAGGGCGCGCCGGCCGATGCGAGCCGCTACAACAATCTCTTCTGGGGGCCGACCCAGGGCACGGGCGGCAGTACCTCCATGGCGAATTCTTGGCAGCAGATGCGCGAGGCGGGCGCCGTCGCGCGGCAGATGCTGATCGAGGCTGCTGCCAAGCGCTGGCAGGTTGACGCCCAGGAGATTCAGGTGCGCGACGGTCAGCTCAGTCACGCCAGCGGTCAGCGCGCGAGCTTCGGCGAGCTGGCTGAGGCGGCCGCTGAGCTGCCCGTCCCGGAGAGCGTCTTTGTCAAGGACCCGAAGGAGTTCCGTCTCATCGGCGATGCCACACTTCGGCGCAAGGATACGGCGGACAAGATCGACGGCAGTGCCCGCTATACCCAGGATGTCTCGCTGCCTGGGCTCCTGACGGCGGTTGTTGCGCATCCGCCCAGATTCGGAGCCCGCCTCAAGTCCTTCGATCCAGGGCCGGCGATGGCGATCAAGGGCGTCGAGAAGGTCGTCCAGATACCCTCTGGTGTTGCGGTTCTCGCCGGTGACTTTTGGACTGCCAAGCGGGGACGTGATCGGCTGCGTCTCGAGTGGGACGAGAGCGACGCCTTCAAGCTGAGTTCCGACGCGATCTTGGAACACTATAAGACGCTGGTCGAGGCGCCGGGCGCGGTCGCCGCGGTGCAGGGTGATGCCGAGGCGGCCTTGGCGTCAGCCGACAAGGTCGTCGAGGGCGATTTTGCCGTGCCCTTCCTGGCGCATGCCGCGATGGAGCCCCTGAACTGCGTCATCCTGCCCGATGCGGACGGGGTGCGTGTGATCAACGGTGAGCAGTCGCAGACCCGGACCCAAGCCGGCGTTGCCGCCGTGCTCGGCCTCAGGCCCGAGCAGGTGCGTATCGACATGCTCTACGCCGGCAGCTCCTTCGGCCGGCGCGGCAACCCCAAAGCCGACTTCACCTCGGAGGCCGCTGAGATCTTCAAGGCCGCCGGCGGCAAGACAGCGGTCAAGCTCCAGTGGACGCGCGAGGACGACACCCGCGCCGGCTGGTACCGCCCGCTCTTCTTTCACCGGGTGCGTGCCGGGCTCGATGCCGATGGCAGGCCGGTGGCCTGGCATCATCGCATCGTGGGCCAGTCCATTGCCGTAGACGCGGGCATGGAAGCTCGAATGGTCGTCGACGGGGTGGACCGGCTCTCGGTCGAAGGCGCCGCGAATCTCGCCTATGGTGTGCCCAACCTCTATGTCGATCTGCATTCGCCCAAGCTGCCGGTGCCGATCCAGTGGTGGCGCTCCGTGGGTCACACGCACACGGCCTTCGCCGTGGAGTGCATCATCGACGAACTGGCGGCGGCTGCCGGTCGTGATCCTGTCGATTACCGCATGGAACTGCTCGACGGACATCCGCGCCATCAGGGTGTGCTCAAACTGGCGGCCGAGAAGGCGGGCTGGGGGACTCCCTTGCCGGAGGGACGCGCGCGCGGTGTCGCGGTGCACGCGTCGTTCAACTCCTATGTTGCCCAGGTGGCCGAGGTGAGGGTGCGCGGCAAGGCCTTTCGTGTCGACCGGGTCGTGATTGCCGTCGACTGCGGGATGGCCGTCAACCCAGACGTCATCAAGGCGCAGATGGAGGGCGGCATGGGCTACGGGTTGGCCGCCGCCCTGGTCAGCAGTCTGACCCTGAAGGACGGGCGCGTCGAGCAGTCGAACTTCCACGATTATCAGGTCCTGCGCATGGACCAGATGCCGGAGGTCGAGGTCCATATCGTCCCTTCGGCAGAGGCCCCGACGGGCGTTGGTGAGCCGGCGACGCCGGTGATTGCGCCGGCCGTCGCCAACGCCCTGGCCGCAGCGACCGGGCAGCGGTTGCGCACCCTGCCGCTCAAGCTCGCCTGATGCCGATCGCTGAGTCTGGCTCGCCCGCTGACCTCGAACTCTTGGCTCAGGTGCGACGGTGGCTGGCCGCGGACGAACGCGTCGCACTGGTGACAGTGCTTCAGACTTGGGGCTCCTCCCCGCGTCCGCCGGGGGCTTGGCTGGCCATCCGGCGCGACGGTGCCATGGTCGGCTCGGTCTCCGGCGGTTGTGTCGAGCAGGCGCTGGCTGAGCGCTACCGCAGTGGCGAGCTGGGCGGTCCTTTTCCGGCGCGGGTGGATTTCGGGGTGGACTGGCTGGAGGCCAATCGTCTGGGATTGCCGTGCGGCGGGCGGCTGGCCCTCATGGTCGAGGCGCTGTCCGCCGAGGCGCCGATCGCCGCCTTGCTCAAGCGCTTGGAGGCCGGCGAGCTGGTGGCGCGACGGCTGTGTCTGCGAACGGGCGAGGTCAGCCTGCTCTCGGGTGTCGGACGGCCAGACTTCGCGGTCGACGCGCAGGCCGTCACCAAGGTTCTGGGCACGGCGTGGCACCTGCTGCTGATCGGCGACGGTCAGCTCGCGCGCAATCTGGCCCGCATGGCCCGTCTGCTCGACTATCGCGTCACCATTTGCGATCCCCGTGATCTCTTTGCCGACCCAGCGCCGCTGGCGGATGTCGCCTACTGCCGTTTGATGCCGGACGATGCCGTCCGCCACCTCGGCGCGAGCCCCCGCAGCGCCATTGTCACGCTCTCCCATGATCCCAAGCAGGACGACCTTGCACTCAGCGAGGCGCTGACCTCGCCGGCCTTCTACATCGGCGCGCTCGGCTCCAAGGCGACCGCGGCGGCACGGCGCGAGCGTCTTCTGAGCCTGGGGCTGGAGCCCGAGCACCTTGATCGTCTGGATGCCCCCGCTGGCATCCCGATCGGCAGCAAAGGGCCGGCCGAGATCGCCCTGTCCATCATGGCCGGGATCACGGCGGCGCGAAATGGCCGCGTCGATGGGGTATGAATGGCGTCGATGGGGTATGAGTCGCGTCGTTGGGGTCTTGCTGGCCGCTGGCGCGGGCCGTCGCTTCGGTAAGGACAAGCTCCTTGCCCGCATGCCGGATGGCGAGCCGGTCGGGCTGAAGGCTGCGCGTGCCCTGATCGGGGCGGGGATCGCGACTGTCGTCGTGACGCGTCCCGGTGACCTGCGCCTGGCTGAGATGATGCGGGGCGCTGGGGCGAGTGTGGCCGAGAGTCCGGCCCCCGAGCAGGGGATGGGACTCAGCATTGCAACGGGCGTCGCGACTGCGCTGGATGCGGATGCTTGGGTGATCGCCTTGGCCGACATGCCCTGGATCCGGCCGATCACCATTCGGCGCGTCGTTGACGCACTCGCGGCCGGGGCGCAAATCTGTGCTCCCAGCTTCAACGGCAGGCGCGGTCATCCGGTCGGCTTCGCGCGGGGTTATCGCGATCGGTTGCTTGCCCTGAACGGGGATGCTGGGGCGCATCGCCTCATTGCGGCAGCGTCGGACCCTGTCGTGCTCTTGCCAACGGATGACAGCGGCATCCTCTTGGACGTCGATGAACCCGAGGACATCTACGTGGAACTGGACCCTATTTCAGGGCCTCCGCAGCACTGAGATAGGACGCGCAAGCGTCTCGCTTGAAGAGGTCGCACCTGCCGACGTGATGCCTGTCTGGCGATGCGCAACCAACTCCAGTTCAAGGATCGCATCGAGCAGGTCGGCGCTATCCCGCCCTTGCCTGAAATCGTGCGCGAATGCATCTTGGCCGCTGCGCCTGTGCCTTGAGTTCGTGCGCCGTGAGTTATTGAAAAGCCTCAGAAGCTGTCTGGAAACTCCTAGGGAGGCTTCGCCTCAGACCGACGCGTCATGCCATCGGGATCGCTCTCGGGATCGGAATCGCTATCGTCGGTTCGATCCCGATCCCGATCCCGATCCCGACGGCCTTGGATGGTCGGACGCTTCATCGAAATTTGACTCATCTGCGAGCATTTTGCGCCCTCAAGGATCCTAGGAGCCTCTACGATGATTTCCAGACAGCCTCTCAGGCTCGCAGCAGGCTCGCGTTGAGATCGCGTAGGACGAGGCTGCGGAATTTCTTGGCCCTGAGCAGGTCGGCATCCGTCCAGGGCTCGGCGTGTCCTGAGGTCGTTTCGATCCAGCGCTCGAAGGACGAACGCGGCGAGAGCGTATTGCTCTGCGCGTCGAACATCGCGCTCTTGCGCGGATCGCCGGCCCAATGAACGCATTGGGGCTGCTCCGGTCGCCACCAAAGGAAGGCGCTTGCCGCGCTGTCTTCGCTCTGACGGATGCGCACGGCGAGCAATCCGCTTGCGCGGCTGACGAAGGCGGCCGCTGGCTCATAGTGCTTGGACAGGGCGTCTGTCGCGAAGAGCGGCGCTTCGTGCTGCTCGCAAAGCCATTGGTAGACCTCGCGGACGGCGTCGCGCTCAGGTGCCGAGCCAAAGGAGTAGATGCTGTTGCCTTCGATGAGCGTGGCGCCAGCCGCTCCGACGAGCGACAGGAGCGATCGTCCCAGCGTCGGGCCGAGGTGCTCGCCTCTGTCCATGCTCGCCTCCGGGATAAAGGCTTGGCCGGCATGGGCTAGGCGCAGCGCCTCGATCAGATCGGCGACATCTTGGTCGCTCTCGCTGAGTTCCAGCAGGCGCCGGGTGCTCTGGTAGCCGCCGATCGAGAGCGTAAAGACCTGCGTCATCTCGGCGCAGCGCTCCCGAACGGCAAGGTGCAGATTGCTCGGAGTGCTGTTGTAGCAGGCCACGAGCCCCCAAAGCTGCCCAGATAGGATGATGGAAAATGAGAGTGAGGCCGTCACGCCCATGTTCTTTAGATATTGCACATGCACTGGTGAGACGGCGCGCAGGTCCGCGAGGCTGAGGTCGGCGAGGGCGCCTTGGTGACTGAGGATGGGAACCGTGGTGGATTCGACATCCGGGATTTGGCGATGGCGATTGCTCAAGTAGAGCTGGCGCGCAATCTGGGGGATGTCCGAGGCGGGGTAGCGCAGACCAAGGTAGGGCGGTAGCGTATCGGCGAGGCTTTCGCTAATGACTTCGCCACAGCCGTCGGGCCGGAAACGATAGATCATGACACGCTCGAACCCCGTCACCGCCCTCAGCTCATCGGCTAGGTACTGGCACTGAGCGATCCAGTCATGCTCTGTGTAGGGCATGCGGTAGAGCCGGTGCGGTACCAAGCGATAGGCCTCGCGCTCCAGCGTTGGTGGCAGACTGGCCTCGAGTTCGAGCAGCCAGTTGGACGCATTGCAGGACAGGAGTCCGTCCAAGTCGCCTGACGGTCCGGTCAGCAGCTTTGGATAGAGACGCTTCTCCGGGGTGGGCTGCATCCAGGCATCTGGCGTCGCGGCAACATCGGCCAACTCTGTCTTGGGTGGGAAATCGGGCAGGAAGTTGCTGAAGGGATGGCCCAGCAAGGCGTCTGCGGAGTGCCCTGTCCATTCCTCGACATTGGCGCTCACGAAGCAAATGCGCGAATCGCCGCTCTGACCTCCGATGAGGCATCCGAAAGGCTGGATGCTCTGCGCCAGATGCAGCTGCTCGCGCTCGCATTCGGCTAGAAAGCCTTGAAGAGAAAGCTCGCTCATCGTATTTGTCCTCTGTCCATCTTGCGCGCGATAGGCGACCACCCTGGATCATCGAGCGCTCTGCCTCGCCGATCACCCCGAGCGGGGTGACGCGCAAGTGTCCGGTTGCTCGATCACCGATGGGGTAAACTCTAGCGAGGCTTGGCCTCAGACCGACGAGTCATGCCATCGGGATCGCTATCGTCGTCTCGATACCGATACCGACGGCCTTGGATGGTCGGACGCTTCATTGAAATTTGACTGATCTGCAAGCATTTTGCGCCCTCAAGGTTCTCGCGGCTTGTATCGGAGCAGGATTATCGAATGACGGAGACTTTTGCTCAATCTCGATCATCGCGCACGGACTCTGGCAGCCTAGCCTTGCGATTGCGCCGGGAGACCGCAGAGGCGCATGAGGCAGTGGAACGTCTGCCCCTGATGGTAGCGCTGATGTCGGATGCTGTGACGCGCGACGCCTACCGGCGCTACCTTGTGGTCATGGCGGGTATCTATGCGCCCGTGGAGGAGCAGCTCTATGGCGGGCTGAGTGAAGAGCTGGTCGAGCGACTCGGCGTTCGCCCGAAGATGCCGGCTTTGCTGCGCGATCTCAGCGAGCAGGGCGAGACCTGGACGCCGCGACCCGAGGTCGCGCGCTGGCATGAGCCGTTGGAGCCGCTTGCCCCGAGCGATGAGAGTGCCCTGGTGGGGGGGATCTATGTCTTGGAGGGCGCAACTTTGGGTGGCCGCACCATTGCGCGCCATCTCGCGCGCGTTTTGGGCGACGCCTTTGGCGCCGGGTCCTTCCTAGATTTCCACGGCCGCAAGACCTCAAGCGTCTGGAAGCATTTCTCGCAGGAACTGACTGCGCTCGCTGAGGCGGGGCGTTTGGATGCGGACGGCGTGATTCACGGTGCCTTGGCGACCTTTGACCAGGTGCATCGCAATCTCGCCCAATGGGGTGAGTTAGATTGAGGTTGGCGCCATGACCGCGTTTGTGACAGCGCCGAGTCGGTCTGTGGATGTCATCACAGCGCTAGGGTCCGAAATCCATTACAACATCCGAGTCGAACCGGAGACCGCTTGAGCGGGCAGGAAGAGCCGCAGTGATCGGCCACTCATCAGAGCGCCGAACAGGCCGACATCAACCCTGAATAGGCTTTTCGATCGACACATGCATTCCGGAGGTTGGTGAGATCTGGGGCCTCGCCCCGCTACGCCCGGATGCGTTATCAACCGCGCTTCAAGAGCCTTGCTCAGGTCCGCTCGATCATCGAGCTGCCGCCGCTTCGGTTCGCGAGCCAGATTGCAGGAAGAGACAGTGGCCGCAAAGTCAAAGACACTCACAACCGACGATATCCTGGTGCTGCTGTGCGGCTCCGTGAAGAAGGTGCTTACGACTGCGACGCAGACGGACATCAATTATTCACCCATGGTGCAGAAGATTACGCGCACCTGTCTGCGCCCGGATATCGGCTGCTTCGTGATCTTCGACGGCGGTTTTTCGGGGCTGGTGATCATGAATTTCTGTGCGCAGTCGGCCATGGAGATCTATCGGGCCTACATGATGAGCATGGGGATGCCAGAGTCTGAGCTGGCGACCCAGCACACCTCCGATGAGGTCGGCAACATGCTGGGAGAGTTGATGAATCAGATCGTCGGTGACTTCACCGGGAAGGTGGGTCATGAGCTGATGGTCTCGATCAATCAGAACCAGCCCAAGATGCTCGCCATCAACAAGGAGGTGCTCGTCAGCATCGACACGAACCTGGACCGTGCGCAGGCTCGGCGGGTCTCCTTCACGACGGAGCGACGCAGCGTTTTCTACATGGAGCTGGCAATGGACAAGACTGAGTTCATTAAGCTTCACGACTTCGAACTCGAAGAGGTTGACCCGGATCGAATCGTCGAAGAGGTGAGTCAGCGAACTGTGGCGACGACCGCCCGAGACGATCTGGTCGATCAAGACCTGCTCGACGAGCTAGGTATCTGAGCAACTCAACAGCGGGTGCGGTAACCCGAGCGCGGCGCGATTTCCGGCCGAGGTCAGTGTCGCTTCGGCTGCGCTGGCGACGTCGGGCCGTCCGCGCGATATTTGACGCGAGCTGACTTCGGACCGGCTCAGCAAGCTCGGCTCGCTTCCCTTATAGCCCCGTCATTGCCTTGGCGCGTCCGATCAGATCGTCGATCTCTTGCTCGGCCAAGGCCCAGTCCTCGGCTTCGTGTCCGGCCGCGAAGTTGCGCTTCTCGGCGCGGTAGTAGGCCGCTTCCTTGATCATGTCGAGCCGTTTCTGCGGGGTTACTTTGGCGAGCTGACGCAGGCTTCCGGAGCGCTCTGCCGACGGCTGTGCGGCGGGTGCCTGAGGGGCGGGTGCCTGCGGGGCTGCTTTGGTGGTGGCCTTCGGCGTGGCTGCCTTTGCGGCCGTCTTCTTGGTCGTGGTCTTCGCTGCTGTCTTCTTGGCGACCTTTGGAGAGGCGTCTGGCGTTGCCGCGGCTGTCGTGGTCTTGGCCGTCGACTGGCTGACCGCAGCCTTCTTGGGGGGCGTCGTCTTCGAAGCCGTTTTCTTCGCCGCCGTCTTCTTGGTTACGATCTTGTCGTCAGCCATCTTTGTCGTTTGCCTCGTTAGGTTCAAGGTTTTGTTGGAAGTCGTTTCACTCAGGCCCCAAAGAAAAGGCCGGCTCGATCCATTGCTGCACAGCTTGGCGGGACCACTTTAGGATACACCCAAACCGCGAGTTCCCCCGCCCCTTTGTACACAATCCTATGGCCCTTGGCACGCCTATCGACGCCCATTGCTCACCCCGTGCGCAGGTCCGGAGCAGGATCCGCCCGAGCCGACCGCACCGCAGGATCGATGTCTGCCAAGAAGGCCGTCAGCCACATCAGCATCAGGCTATAAACCAATGGGGCCTGATTAACCGAAAAGCCGATCGACCATCAGCAAGAGCGCGCCTTGATGACCTGAATCAGCAGTCCGCCCATGAGGAGTCCCAGTGGGAGGGCCAATAAGAGGATATCCGGAACAGAATATGCTTAAGCCTTGAAATTATATAATTTACAACATCTAAAGGATCAATCGCCGAATCGTCGTGGTGTTAGAGTCCAGCGATATATTCAAGAAATTACAGATGCTTGTGCTTTATACGCAAGTTCTGAACCGGATATCCTCTAAGCCAGCGACGATGTCGAGCATGGATGTCTGCGTCAGGGCGAGAAAGCCGAGATTGGCCGCCTGTTATCCCGGTCGCCCTCATGATGGCACATTCGCGCCGTCGTTCCAGTTGCAGGGCTATGAGCGCGCTCAGGTTGCCGACGAAGGCGACGCCAAGAACTCCAAGAGCACCAAGACATGGGTGCTGGCGAAGCTCTGATCCAAGATGGTGAGCAAGCGCTCGCGGATCTTCTCATTCAGGGTTAGAAGTATGGGGCGATCGTAGGACTCCACAAGTCGGCGGGCCCTTGCGAAGACGCGTCCGAGAGAGGAGGCGGCCTCGTCCTGCCAGAAGTCGACCTAGCGCTTCCGCGCAAGCACGAGCATGTCGCTGTTGGAGCCATGTCTCTACAGCACTCCTAGGCTGACATCGTCCAGTACCCATGGAGGCTGCGTCCCTCGTGATACGCCGTGTGCAGCCGTGTCGCGCGTAATCATGGCGTCGACGTGCTCTCCGGCGACTCTGCTCTGAGTGTCTTGTCGTTTGGCCGCGCTCATTCCAGCCAGCGCACGAGGTAATAGACCTGCTGGCCCTCAGAGGATGCCGAGGGGCCATAGACGACGGCTGGATGCAGCCGCTTTTCCGGATTTGCGCCGGCGCGTGCGGCCGATTCATCACCGACGAGCGCGACGCAGCCCGCAGGGAATCGGGCTCGCGACCGCCTTGGACTCTGGATCAAGGCGAAGCGCTCGCTCAGGGACTTGGAATCTTGGTCGACAATGACGTTCTGCATAATCTCGATATCGCTCGCTAGCGCTGTTCTGTCTTCGGCTGTTCAGGCAGTTCAGGAGTGCGCTCTTTCGTAAGCCCCGTGGGACCGGCAGGTGTCGTCGTTGCGTCTTGCCTTAGAGAACGCCCATCAATTGTTTCCCGATGCGAGCGATCCCGCCCGAAATCCCCCCTTCACCCCCCTTTGCGAAAGGGGGGAATTTGTTGATGGACGCTTTCTTAGCGCGCGTCTCCGGGCCTCAGCTGTCATTGAAGGGGAGTGCGCCCCGGTCCTTTCGCAAGCGCCACAATACCGTGCCAATATTTTGGTCATCAGAGGCTTGGGGTACCCTCCAACGCTGAAGGTGGTGGGCTTCTTGTCGGGGGACAAGCCCGCGTCCGTGGCTCGGCGGACGTGCGATCGTTGATCGATAGGGGTTGATCGAGTCGCGGTGCGCGGTCTTTTCGCGCAATCGGGGGTCGGCAACCTCGATCAAAATCACAGGGTCGTAGTGAATCACTGCCCTGTGCTTTGGTATTCTCCGCATCGATCATCGTTCTGACCGGTCGTTTTCTGTTTGACTTGACTTTGCTCTTGCTCGTCCACCCTCATGGTCGGTTCGATGATCGAGCCCGTATTCTCTTCCTCTCTAGTAGTCACGGGGTCTCGTCATGACGATTGCTCAGCATGCGCTTGTGCTCAACCTCCACCAGCCCCCGGGCAATCTCCAAGATCTCTTGGAGCACCGCGCCTGGGAGGCCAAGGAGATTCTCTTTGCGCTGGACCGGATCCCAAGAAGTCTCTGGGGTCACGAGGACGTCGCGCGTGTCCATCTCTCGCTCTCTGGAACCCTTTTGGAGACG
The DNA here is from genome assembly GCF_010915725.1 of Thiorhodococcus mannitoliphagus. Classification (GTDB taxonomy): domain Bacteria; phylum Pseudomonadota; class Gammaproteobacteria; order Chromatiales; family Chromatiaceae; genus Thiorhodococcus; species Thiorhodococcus mannitoliphagus. Next base: position 4,114 of record NZ_JAAIJR010000038.1, on the reverse strand, counting down.
CTGGCCGACCCGAGTTTTCAGCAGCAGGTCTACGGCATCGTCGACTGTGGGGCGCTGCTCTGGCACCTGCAAAATCAAAATCTGTTCGAGATCGTCGGGACCGGCTATTACCATCCTGTCTTGCCGCTGATCCCTGAAGCGGATCGCAAGGAGCATCTGCAACGCTGGCTGGGTATCGCCCATCATCTCCTGTGGCGTCCGCGCTTCCAGGGCTTCTGGCCGCCTGAGATGGGCTTCAGCATGGAACTCATCCCGCTGTTGCGCGCCTGCGGCTATCGCTATGTTTTCGTTGACAGTGAACATGTCGAGCCTGTCACCGAGATGAGTTGGCAGGAACTCCGTTATCGTCCGCATATCGCCCGTCATGGGGGGCAAGAGATCGTCGTTGTCGTGCGCGATCGCGAGCTTTCGGATGCCCAGGAATCCGGAATGGAGCTAGGGTGGTTTCTCAACGAGGTGGCGGAGCGAACCAAGTGGTGCGACTTTCCGCCGCTGGTCACGACCTGCACGGACGGTGAGAACGGCGGCTGGTTCCGCAACGTGACGGAGGGTGCCAACTTCTGGAGTGCCTTCTATCTGCCGCTGCTCGAGCACGCGCGCTCGGCAGAGGCAAGCTTGCGTCCGACCTTCGTGAACGACTATCTGGATCGCTACGGGGCTCATGGCGAGGTGCGGGTGCGTACCGGTGCCTGGAATACCGGTTGGCATCATGGGCGCGATTTTACGCAATGGACGGGCTCTGAGCGCCAGCGCGATGCCCTTGAGGCCTTCGCGGAGCTGAGCAAGCAGGTTCATGATGCACGCTGGCTGGCGGGTGAGCGCGGCGTGACCGAGGGTCCGGAGTCGGGTGCGATCGAAGCCGCGCTTTGGCACCTTTTGAAAGCGGAGACCAGCTGCAACCTCTATTGGGGGGAGGCTTGGGTCCCGCGCGCCGAGGCGGAGCAGCAAGCGAGCCGCGATGCTCTGGCGCGCGCGACCGCCCTGCATGAGTCCACCCAAGGCGTGGCGTCGGAAGAGATCGAAGCTCCTGCGTCTGAGGTGGAGGAGGTATTGGTCGAGCGCCAAACCGATCAAGGCGTGCGTGGCGAGGAGTAGACTTGCAGGTCGCAGTCCGGGTCCAATGGGTCCGGTTCTTTTGTTGTACCCAAACCAGATTTCGAGGATCGCATCGTGAGTTCAATGCCAGAATACGTCGGAGAGGTTCCAAACGTCTGCGGACAAGAGTCCGAGGTGGACAAGGTCGTTGCGCGCGGTCGCGAGCGCAGGCTCTTCGCCGACTCGGGCAGGATCGATTTCGGCAGCATCCGCAGCGCCTGCGCCATTGCGCTGCATCAGCACCAGCCCTTGATCCCGGCCGGTGGCGATGATCTTCGCACCGCTGGCTTGATCAGCAACCTCCAGTACATGATGGAGCATCAGGACATTGGCGATAACTACAATGCGGGTCCCTTCGTCTGGTGTTACAAGCGGATCGGCGAATTCGTGCCCGAGCTGGTTGGGGCGGGTAAGTCGCCGCGCTGTATGCTCGAATACTCCGGCACGCTGCTGCACGGCCTGCGCAAGATGGGCGAAGATCATGTGATCGACGCCCTCAAGACGGTCACTTGCAACCCGGACTACAACTGGGCCATTGAATGGCTCGGAATGCCCTGGGGGCACGCGGTTGCGCCGTCGACACCCATTCAGGACTATCGGCTGCACGTGCAGGCCTTTCAGCACCATTTCGCGGCCATGTTCGGCTGGGAGGCGCTGGAGCGGGTACGCGGCTTCTCGCCCTCGGAAATGGCGCTACCCAACCATCCGGATGTTGCCTACGCCTTCGTCAAGACCCTGGTCGACTGCGGCTATCAATGGGTCTTGGTGCAGGAGCACACGGTCCAGCAGATCAGCAACGGCCGCCACCCGGAGCGTCCGCACATCCCGCACCGGCTGGTCTGCACCAACTCCGAGGGCGAGACGGCCAGTATCATTGCCGTCGTCAAGACGCAGGGGTCGGACACCAAGCTCGTCGCCCAGATGCAGCCCTGGTATGAGGCCCAGAGTCTGGATCGGGTGGAGCTTGCCGGTCGGTCGATTCCGCCCCTCGTGACCCAGATTGCGGATGGCGAGAACGGCGGCGTCATGATGAACGAGTTCCCGCCGAAGTTCATGGAGGCGGTCAATGGCGCCAGCCATTCGCAGACCCCCTTGATGAACGTGAGCGAGTACTTGGAGTATCTGTTTGCCCTTGGGATCCAAGAGAGCGATCTCCCAGAGGTCCAGCCGCTCTTCCAGGATCGGATCTGGGCGCGTATGCAGCCGGGCGACGGTCCCGAGAAGTTGGTCAAGACCATCGAGGCCCTGCGTCAGGAAGACGGCCAATTCCACATGGACGGCGGGAGTTGGACGAGCGACCTATCCTGGGTGAAGGGTTACGACAATGTGCTCGGGCCGATGGAGGAGGCGAGCGCGCTCTTCGCTGAGCGAGTGCTGGGGTCGGGGGTCGGGACGGACGATCCACGCTACCGCAACGCGCTCTTTCACCTCATGGCCTCGCAGACGAGCTGTTACCGTTACTGGGGCCAAGGACTCTGGACGGATTATGGGCGCGAGATCTGCCGGCGCGTGACTGAGATCATTCGGCACGATTTCGCTTGAGAACTGCGGGCGAGGCTGGGATTCGATCGCTTTGCCCCAATTACAGCAAGGGAATGTTTAAGTTCAACCCTATTAAAAATCTCAATTCTTTGGAGACATGCATGAACATGCTGACCGCCCCTGGGAAGAAGGGGCTAGCCGAGCGGATCAAGGCGCTGGTCGCGCTCTATGATCCCCGAATCTGGAAGGAAAAGGGTCTCTGGTGGACGATCGGGCTCTTCGTCGTCACCTACGTCGTGGTCGTCATCGTCCTCGGCATCCTATGGTCCCGCACGCCGAAGACCTTCGATGTCCGTGAGAAGGCGATCGAGCTGGCGGGCGGCGACGAGTCCCAGTTGGTCGTTGGAAGCTACACGACAGCGGCCGCGATCGGCATCGCGGAGACGCTCCTGGATAAGCCGGGCGGCTATCTCAGCAACGATGTCTCGCCTCCGGGCATCTATCTCGACAACATTCCGAATTGGGAGTTCGGCGCTCTGACAGAGCTGCGTGACCTCGCCGATACCTTGCGCAACGACTTCAGTCGGGCCCAGTCGCAGTCGGTCGAGGACAAAGACCTGCAGATTGCCCAGCCTCAGTTCAACTACAACTCGGACTCCTGGATCCTGCCGTCGACAGAGTCGGAGTACCGCAAGGGCTTGAAGGCGCTCGAGCGCTACTTCATCCGCCTCTCGGATCAAACGGCGCGCGATGCTCAGTTCTTTGCGCGGGCGGACAATCTCTCCTCCTATCTCGAGCTGGTCGAGAAACGACTGGGTAATACGGCGCAACGGCTGGCATATGCGGTTGGTGGACGCGATTTGAACACGGATCTTGCGGGGGATCCTAATGCTCGGCAGTCCACGCCAGTGCCGCAAGAGTCCAGCAATAAGACGCCCTGGATGAAGATCGATGATGTCTTCTTCGAGGCGCGCGGCTACACCTGGGCGCTTCTGCATACGCTAAGGGCGATGGAGATCGACTTCGGGCCTGTCCTCAAGGACAAGAATGCCCTGGTCTCGCTGCAGCAGATCATCAGGAAGCTGGAGGATACGCAGGACCCGATCTGGAGCCCGCTGATCCTGAACGGCACGGGCTTCGGTCCAATGGCCAACCACTCGCTCGTGATGGCCTCCTACATCGCCAGGGCCAACGCAGCGGTGATCGACTTGCGTAAGCTCTTGCAACAGGGGTAAGCGCTGCGTCTCGTTAGAGACGGTCGTGAGGGAAACGAGGGGGCAGCGCTGCGGCGCTGCCCCTTTTTTCATGACGCCACAGGATCCATGCGGTCGAGGACGTGGGGCAGGGCCGCGTGCTTAAGGCGCTTGCCGGAACATTGACAGAAATCGCCTAAGCCCAATACCGTTCAATGGGCTTGCCTAATTCGCGGCCAAGCACCAGGCTAGACCGCATTAAATCTCAACCTGATCAAGAGGCTACGGTGATCAACCTGCACCAGGAGACAGCCGCGGTGGCCGCATGGCCAACGGACGAACGC
>NZ_JAAIJR010000389.1 GCF_010915725.1 Thiorhodococcus mannitoliphagus | reverse complement strand
AGGTCTAGCGGAAATTATTCTGAGAAAAATTCGCGTAATAGCGTGAGCGACAACAGCGGTTCGCCCGATGCCGGGCGTCGCTTTCTGTTCGGCCGCGACACCTCTGCCCCCTTGTCGGTCGTCGCGGCGAAGCTGCTTCCTCAGTTCGGCTTGCGTCCGACGAAGATGTAGTAGGGCACCCGGAGTCCGGGCAGGTAGGGGACGGGCGCGCGGCACTCGAGCAGTTGGCAGTCGGGAAGCTGTGCGCGCAGCAGCCTGAGATGATCTGGCTTGGGATGCACGCCGTCGTGTCCAAACCAGCGTGGCCAGAAGTGTCGGGTGAAGGCTCCGTGCCGAACCGTGCCGGGCCCGCCTCGAGCGTCCGAGACATAGAAGTCGACGGCACCCAGCAGACCGCCCGGTGCGAGCATCTCGATGGCGTTGTGGATAGCGGCGCGCCAGTCCGGAATCATGGTCAGGGCGTAGGAGAAATAGACCGCGTCTGGTCGCTGTTTGGGTCGATAGGTGGTTGCGTCCGCCTCGATGACGCGCACGTTTGCCAAGGCGCGCGTGCGCATGCGGGCCTGCTCCAGCAAGGCGGGACAGAGATCGACCAGCTCGACGGCCTCGAAGCTTGTCAGCCGTTGCCCGAAAAGGGCGAGATTGCTCCCGGTTCCCCCGCCCAGTTCGACAACCCGTGCACCTGCGAGGATCTCCATGAGCCTCACCAAGGCCTCGCGTCCATGCAGCAGGCGTTCGCGAAAGCGGTCGTAGTCGGCCGCCTGGGGCGCATAGAAGGCCTGG
>NZ_JAAIJR010000388.1 GCF_010915725.1 Thiorhodococcus mannitoliphagus | reverse complement strand
GCCGTTGGTCGCATCGAACGATTACGACAACGACAACGGTCCATCCGACAGGGAAACGCGTTTCTGGAAATCGCTGGCACGTTATTTCCCAGGGGTTGCCTAGGAAGTTTGCGCAGCTGACCGGGAGGTGCTTACTGCCCGCGTAAGCTGGAAAATCGAGAGCAAGACCTTCAACACCCTCAAGGACCAAGTCGCTCGGCTTGACCTGCGGCTCACGCCGAGCACGACCTGCGACGCACAGTCGACAGCTGGTTGGCCCAATCTGGGAATTCGCTACACCTGATCGGACGGGTCCTCAATCATTCCGACCAGTCGACCACCGCCCTCTACGCCCGCTTCGGCAGCGAGACTGGCATCTGCGGCTATGTAAAATCCCGCCCGTGCCGGAGATCGTGCGCGCACGGATCTTGGCCGCTGAGCTGGTGTCGTGAGTCATTGCGAAGTCAAAAAATCTTGAGAAATCGACTTGTCTTTTCAGGGTTAATGCCTCAAGAAACAAAATTGCATGGTTGACCATATCAGCGGTCAACCACGTTTTTGCGTCTTTTCGTCGCCAAGACTGCGCATGCCAATCGCTTGTGGTGGCCGTAGAGCCGGGAAGGGCCGCGAAACTACGTTGTCCACTCTGAGCGCGGTTGAGAGGTCTGATCCATGAATCGACGGCGAAAGCGGTTGGATACCAAGCCCCATCATTGCATGCCCAGCCAATGCAGAACTCCTGACTTGGCGCCAAATTCAATGCGACTGGATCGCCTCAAACACGAGGCGCAGCTCGGTACCGGGGTA
>NZ_JAAIJR010000387.1 GCF_010915725.1 Thiorhodococcus mannitoliphagus | reverse complement strand
CCAACAACCCCTTGGCCTCATCACTGGTGCCTTGCACCACGCTGACGTTCAGCCCCGCGAGCCCGCTCTCGAGCGCCTGCGTCCAGGCCGCCGCCGAGCGCGCATCGCTCGTCTGCTCAAGCAGGATGAAGCCCGAGACCGCATCGATGCTCACCAAGCGCATGCCGTCCTTCCAGGTCTCATCTTCGGCGAGACTCAGCAGGCGATGGGGCATGGCTTGGGCCAGCGCCTCGCGCAGGTCGGTGGCACCGCTCACAATCTGCTCCTCCAGTTCGACTTGGAACGCCTGCTGCGTGCCGTAGGAGGCGCCGATGAACGCCGACAGTCCGCTGCGCGCGAGAAAGTCGCAGACCACGCGCACGCCCGCGCTGCCCTGCTCGCTGATGCTCCAGTGCGCGGCGACCAGGATCTGGCGCAGCCAGACCACGCCCTCAGGTGTCTCGACGAAGGCCGCCAGCGCCGCCGGTGCCGGTGCCGCAGGGGGCGCGTTCCAATGACGCAGTGTGCTGCGCGCGACGCCAGCGCTGGTGACTGCCGCGCGTTGACTCTGCCCGTCCTGCTGCGCTTGCGCCACCGCATGCAGCTGCTTGGCGCGATCCAAGCGATCATGGATTGGCGTGCGACGTCGATCTGCAATAGAGCCAACAGCGGCAGGGGCATCGGGCAACGGCATTTCCCTCGGTTAGTTTGCACTTCCAAGGGTACGCCTCCCCGGCGCTCCTGCCACTCCTTCAGGCCGTTTCATCGCCTACTGAAACACTCGGTTTTGGGCCAACCGATGATCAAGGCC
>NZ_JAAIJR010000386.1 GCF_010915725.1 Thiorhodococcus mannitoliphagus | reverse complement strand
ACTACGGCTGATCGGAGCCGCTGTTGCTCAGCAGGATGTAGCCGACACTCTCCTTGGCGTGCCCGACCTCGCTGTCTTTGGACTGCTCTTCCTGAACCCAGACATCCATGGAGGCGGCATCCTTGTAGGACCAGCGCAGGACGGCCGTATCACCGCCGTTCCTTGTTTGCATGTCGGCTAGGACCGCCGGGGGTTCATCGTAGGCGCCGGTGAAGTCGACCCTGGATCCCAGGTGCGTCACTGACTCCTGGGCTTGCGCGACCTCGAACGCCAAGCCGTCGATCTGCCCGATGGACGGTTCCCAGGCGATGTAGGTGACGCTCTCCGTCTCGTGACGATGGCTGCTGGCCTCCTGCTCTTGCAGGGCGACTTCGAACGATGATTGGGTCGCGTTGCGCAGACGTGTCGTCACGGCGTGGGTGTCGTTGTCGCTTGCGACGGCGGCGATGACGATCGGGGTCTCGCTGAATGGCGCGATGAGGCTCTGTCGATAGAATGCGTCGGCGGCACTGACGTCAAGGCTGTCAGCCTCGATCCAGGTGCCATTAGGCAGCTGATGCTGACCGCGCTCGATGGCGACGTAGGTGATGGTTTCGCGAGCGTGCGTGCCGTCGAGGTAATCCCATTCTTGGATGCGGATCCAGAAGCCGGTTTCATCGACGCCATCAATGCGCACTGTGGCTGATTGACCACCGTTGCGGCTGAACGATTTCGCCGTCACGATGGGGTCAGCGAACGTCTTTGCGAAATCCACGCGCTGCCACTCATGGTTGACACTGAGTTCACCGAACTCGAT
>NZ_JAAIJR010000385.1 GCF_010915725.1 Thiorhodococcus mannitoliphagus | reverse complement strand
CTTGGTTCGAGCGCTTCGCGCGCAAGCAGAAGATCCGGGACGGGATGTTACGTGAAGCCGTCCTGCGAGCGGAGCAGGGTCTGATCGATGCTGATCTCGGCGGCGGAGTCATCAAGCAGCGTTTGGCGCGCCCTGGGCAAGGTCGATCAGGAGGCTACCGGACGCTGATCTTGTACCGTCAGGCACATCGCGCCTTCTTCGTCTACGGGTTCGCCAAGAGCCAGCAGACCAATATCAGCGACGAGGAAGAAACAGCATTCAAGAAGGCGGCGCGGCACGTCCTTGAGATGACGGACGAGCAGCTCTCTGCACTGATCCAGAAGGGGCAATTCTCGGAGGTTGAACAGGATGGCTAGACAGTATCGTAGCGACGCGATGGCTTCGATTCACGAGACCATGGAGGCCCTCCAAGAGGTAGGTGCCATCGACAAGCAGACCATGCGCGAATTCGATGACGCTTGTCTGACGCCAGTCGAGCCCCTCTCTCCCGAGGCCATTCGCGCTCTGCGTGAGCGCGAGCATCTTTCTCAGCCAGTTTTTGCCCGTTACCTCAATGTAAGCAAGAACTTGGTCTCGGACTGGGAGCGAGGCGTCAAGCGCCCGGGCGGGCCAGCACTTCGGCTTCTGACCGTCATCGAGAAGAAGGGGATTCAGGCAATCGCCTGAACGCCCGGTCCAGTCGAAAGGAAGCTCGCGGCGCTGGTCCCTTGCCGATTCGGCCGGCCGCAGACGGACTCCAACGTCCACGGAAGAGGCCATTGCGGTCGCTCGCTGGCGTTGGCCGAATGTCAGCAACTGGCCG
>NZ_JAAIJR010000384.1 GCF_010915725.1 Thiorhodococcus mannitoliphagus | reverse complement strand
TGCGTCCAGCCGCCCAGTCACGCAGCGCCTCGATCTGGTCGGCGTACTGGCGGATGCTCAGACGCACGTCCTCCAGCACCACCGCTGGCGTGGTGGTGCTTTGCAGCAAGGCGTGCAGTTGGTTCTTTGCCCGCGTGCGATCGGCCACCAGCGCCTCTAAGCGCCGAGCACAGGCACGCAGCTCCAGAGCCTCGGGCGCCGGGCGCTGCCATGGCTCGAACGGCATGCGCTGGGCGAACTGCGCCAGCACCCCGGCATCGACCGCATCGGTCTTGTTGCGCGTCAGCAGGGCCTCGGCGAAGCGCTTGGCGGCCTTGGGATTGAGCACCATCAGGGGCACGCCGGCCGCATCGAGGGCCAGCGCTAGATCCAGGTGATAGCTGCCGGTCGCCTCCAGGCACACCCGCTCCACCTGCGCACCGTGCAATGCCTTGATCAGTGCCGCGTGACCGCTGGGCGTGTTAGCAAACTCGCGCACCTTGCCGAGCTTCTCCGCGGTGCTGATGGCCAGCGCCAGGGTTTTGTGGGCAACATCGATTCCGGCCGTGTTCATGGTTCTGTCTCTCCAGGCTCTCATGCGCTAACATCATTCCCGGTTCCCCGACCCTGTACCCTCGCCTACCGACCTTGTGTATGCAGGCTCGCGGACACCGTCCACGGCCTCGGATACTCTTCGGCATGGGCGAAGAGGGCGGGGAGCCCATCTACATGCAAGCTCTGAACACCACGTCCAGGCTTCAGGGGCGAACGGCTTCCCGGGCTCTCTTCATAAACTCCGTTTATCACTCCTCCTTATCAATCCCT
>NZ_JAAIJR010000383.1 GCF_010915725.1 Thiorhodococcus mannitoliphagus | reverse complement strand
TATCCTCGGTGTCGTCGGACATCAAACGCAGCGCTGTCACACCCAAAAAAAAGTCGCCTCTCTGCCTGTCGATGGCAGCGATGAACTCAAGCGTACCAACGAGATCGGGATGGCGATCCCGGTGCTCGAACCGCTCGACATCGCCGGCAAGACCATCACCGCCGACGCCCTGCTCACCCAGCGCAAGCTCGCCGAGTATCTGGTCGAACGCGGTGCGCATTTTCTCTTCACCGCCAAGGACAACCAACCGACGCTCAGCGCCGATATCCGCCTGCACTTCGCCGAGCGCGCCGAGGCGGATTTCCGTGAGCCTTGGTCCCTGCACCACGGGCGCCTCGAACGTCGTTCCATTTGGACCTCGACGGCGCTGAACGCCTCTCTCGACTTCCCCCACGTCGGTCAGATCTTCGCCATTGAGCGACACACCATCGAGAAGAAGACCGGCAAGGTCTCTATCGAGACGGTCTACGGTGTCACTGATCACACCCCCGACAGCGCCGATCCCGCGCGTCTGCTCGGCTTTAACCGTGGGCACTGGGGTGTCGAGGCTCATCACTGGATCCTTGACTGGAACTGGGACGAGGATCACTGCACCATCCGCACCGGCCACGGACCCGAAAACATCACCCGCCTGCGCCGCTTCGCCATCGGGCTGATCAAAGCGAAATCGAACGATTCCGTCTCGGCAACCATTGACAAACTCGCCCGTAAAGTCCGTCGTGTCTGCGACTATCTGGGCATGACGGCAAACTCCGCTCCCCGCGCCGCCCAATCAGCGCCTGCAGGTTAGAACGGATTTGCCGTG
>NZ_JAAIJR010000382.1 GCF_010915725.1 Thiorhodococcus mannitoliphagus | reverse complement strand
ACGACAATCACGCGTATCGAGGATGCCATGGCCTTTCAAGAGATGTCCGATGATTTTTGGCGCCAGGCAGAACCGTTGCTGGAGCCGTTCAAGCGAAAACACTCGGGTGGCCGTACACCACTTGATTTCCGCCTCATCTTGAACGGCATCCGCTACCTGCTCAAGACCGGCTGTCAGTGGGACTGTCTTCCCGCGCGCTATGGCGCTAAGAGTACGGTGCATGAGCACTTTCAAAAATGGGTTCACGCGGGCGTTTTGAGCGAACTCTTTCGCGTGATGGCCAACGCGTATCAGGAGCAGATCGGGCTTCAATGGACATGGCAGTCCATGGACGGAGCCTTGGTGCAGGCGCCCGTGCACGGGCAATCCGTGTGTCTCGCGGAAGAAGGGCTGGGGCGCAATCCGACCGATCGAGCACGCAGCGGCAGCAAATTGCACTTGCAGGTCGATCAACAGGGCGTGCCGCTAGGAGTGGAGGTGGTCGGCGCCAATGTCCACGATAGCCGTTTGGTGTCCTCGACGCTGGCCACCACGATTCTCCCGCGACCAGCCCCGACGCGCGACGACCCCCAGCATCTGTGCTTGGACAAGGGATACGATTACGCCCGCGTGGAGATAGAAGTGAAGGACCATGGCTACCTTCCGCACATCCGGCGCATTGGCGAGGAGAAACTGGCTGACGGTGCGAAGACGCATCCTGCCCGGCGTTGGGTCGTCGAACGGACGATCGCCTGGCTGAAAGGATTTCGGGCGATTCGTACCCGTTATGTTTGCCAGTTGCAAAACTACTTGGCACTGATTCAGC
>NZ_JAAIJR010000381.1 GCF_010915725.1 Thiorhodococcus mannitoliphagus | reverse complement strand
GGCGAGGTGCGCCAACGCTGGGTCGTGGTGTATTCCCCGCAGGCGCGCCAACGCGCCCTCAAGCGCGTCGACAAGCACTGTCTCAAGCAGGGCCGCGCCGAACTCAAGGACTTCGAGCGCCTGTGCAGCAGCGACTTCGCCTGCGAGGCCGATGCGCTCAAGGCCCTGGCGCGCTTCGAGCGCACCCTCAAGATCGCGATGCTCGGCGAGACCCACATCGAGGCGTTGCCCCGCTTCAAGGGCAAGGGGCGCCCGGCCAAGGGGCGCGAGCCAGACTTCTTTGTCTATCGCATCGTCGGCGCGCTGGCCTCGCGGGTGCAGGAGCGTCAGCGTCGCCTCGAGCGCAAAAGCTGCTTCATCCTCGCCACCAACCAGCTCGATGAGCAGGTCCTCAGTGATGAAGATCTCATCGCCGCCTACAAGGATCAACAGAAGGTCGAGCGCGGCTTTCGCTTCCTCAAGGATCCCCTGTTCATGGCCGCGGCGCTCTACCTCAAGAAGCCCGAGCGCATCATGGCCCTGATGATGGTGATGACGCTGTGCCTGTTGGTCTATGCCGCTTTGGAGCGGCGCATCCGCGAGGTCCTCCAGGCCGAGCAGGTCACCGTCCCCGATCAAACCGGCAAGCCCACGGCGCGTCCCACCGCGCGCTGGGTGTTCCAATATTTCAAAGGGATCCATGTCCTGGTCGTTGAGCACGTCGAGCAGATCGTGCTGCACGTCGAGCAACACCACAGCGTCTTACTGCAGCTGCTCGGGCCGCGCTATGTGGCGATATATTCTGCAAGCGGCTGACGGGGTGCGGAATGACGG
>NZ_JAAIJR010000380.1 GCF_010915725.1 Thiorhodococcus mannitoliphagus | reverse complement strand
GTTGGTCGTCTTGACCCCACGAATCGCCTCAAGCCCCACCTTCGCCTTGAAGCTCGCCGAAAAGGTCTTACGCTTGCTCTCTGTCACTGTCGCTCTCCTCGTTAATGTGCGAGGCGATAACTTAAATCCGTGTCCAATTTTCGGGGTCCACTATAGACATCCAACGCGGGGTTACGCTCCAGCAAAGCGATAAGCAGATCGGCCAGTTGGGTGGGCAGGTCGTCGTCGACCGGCCCCCTCACGAGTTCCAACTGACTGTGAAGGTCCCACCCGGCGATATAGATGCGGCGGCGCGCCTTGATCATGGACTTGCGCACCGCGCGGTAGTAGTCCTCACCGTCGACCAGGACGCCAAGCCGTGCGGCATGGGCGACGCGCCAGCAATTGCGGCCGGGCTCGAAGAGGCCCGCGAGGGCTCGGCTGTGCGACGCTGGAGCCAAGCTTGACCGCCGAGTGCTCTCGGCATCCTCTGTTGCATCACCCATCGCGCCAGGATCTTCGAGGGCCAGCACCGAGGTCGAGTTGGTTTCCATGGGAGTCTCCGCAGTGTCCTTGGTCGACCACGCGTGGACGGGACGACGCATCATAAGATGGAGCCTGCTCTTTCAAGCAATACACCAAACTTCAAATAACACACCAATCCAATCAGAAATCAACCCTCGGCACGCTTGAACCCTTCAGAAAGCGCTTGAATCCTTCAGAAAGGGTCGATTGAGAGGGACTTGGCGCTAAGAAAGTGCTCATCAACAACTTCCCCCCCTTTCGCAAAGGGGGGCTAGGGGGGATTTCGGGCGGCATCGCTCGCATCGGGAAACAATTGATGGACACTTG
>NZ_JAAIJR010000037.1 GCF_010915725.1 Thiorhodococcus mannitoliphagus | reverse complement strand
ATTTGGGGGTGGGGTGGGGTGTGGTGGGCTTCTTTATTCTTTGGTCCAATGGCAAGGTGGGGTGGGCGGGGCCCCCCGCGGCGAGGGGGGGGGTATCGGGGGGGGGCGCCGCTCCCACGTTGCTTTGCCTGAAGGATGCACGGTGTCGACTCAACCCAACCGACTAGGCGGCCCGATGATCAACGCCGTTGGTTGTTTCCCGGAAACTAGGCTGAGGACGAGCGTCGTCGACCCCGATCGGAGTCGAGCAGACGCTGCCGTCCAGATCCATGCGGGCGACGCTCGAGCGCGCGCTCCCGAATCCTGTGCGCGAACTCGAGCCGCCTCAATCCAGCCGCTTCAGCGCGGTGATCCGATAGACATTGTCGCTCCCGAGCATGATGGCGAAGTCGACCTTGTCGCCCGCGCTCACGCCGCTCAGATCGACCGCATCCGTGACCGGGAGGTCCATGGTCATGGCCGGCCAGCTCAATGCCGGAATCGGCTCATGGGTGATGTTGACTGAGCCGCCCTTGGCATCCACGGAATTGATCACCCCTTGACCCTGGGTGGCGCCGGTCGCTTGCTCCTGCGCCATAGCGCCCATGCCGTCATGGCGCATCATTTGGTCGTGGTCCATGGCCAGCACCTGGGTCTGGAAGGTGCCCGCCGCGCTGGCGGCTAGGACCGCCGTGACTAGAGTCAGCTTTTTCATCTCTATCCTCGTTCGTGGTGTTGTTTCACGTATGGACGCCCTGCCTTGAGGCAGGCCCCTGAAGCTGAGATGCGGCCCCGACCGGAAGGCGCAACGGCCCGCCCTCCGGCATCGGGTCGCATCGCTCTAAATGCCCGGCGAATGCTCGCCGCTGTCGCCGGCCGGTTCGGCACTGAGCTCCGCACGGGGAGTCAGCGGCGGTGGCAGCTCGCGGCGCCGCCACACCAGATAGATGGCCGGGATGACGAAGAGGCTGAGCAGCGGCGCGGTCAGCATCCCGCCAATCATGGGCGCGGCAATGCGGCGCATCACCTCGGACCCCGTCCCCTGGCCGATCATGATGGGCAGCAGGCCGGCGATGATGGTTGCGACCGTCATCGCCTTTGGCCGCACGCGCAGGACGGCGCCTTCGATGATGGCCGCCTTGAGGTCGCCCAGGTCGCGCAAGACGCCGTGCTCGCGCCGGGTCTCGAGCGCCTTGTCCAGGTAGACCAGCATGATGACCCCGAACTCGGCCGCCACCCCCGCCAGGGCGATGAAGCCAACCGCCACCGCGACCGACAGGTGGTAGCCCAGGAGGGTGATCAGCCAGAAGCCGCCGACCAGGGCGAAGGGCAGCGAGAGCATCACCAGCCACACCTGACCGAGACGGCGGAACACCAGATAGAGCAGGACGAAGATGATGAGCAGGGTGAAGGGGACGACCTGGCTCAGGCGCTCCTTGACCCGCAGCATGTACTCGTACTGCCCCGACCAGGTGATGGAATAGCCGGGCGGGAGTTCGACCTGGTCGCGGACCCGAGCCTGGGCGGCGGCGACGTAGCGGCCCACGTCCACCCCGCGGATGTCGACGAAGGTCCAGCCGTTGAGCCGCGCGTTCTCGCTCTTGAGCATGGGCGGACCGTCGACGATCTCGAGCACCGCGACCTGGCCCAGGGGGACCTGGGCGCCGGTCGGTGTCACGATCGGCAGCGCGCGCAGCTTGTGCACATCGTCGCGTTCCTCGCGCGGGAAGCGCAGATTGACCGGATAGCGCTCCAGGCCCTCGACCGTCTGGGTGACGTTGACGCCGCCCACGGCCGCCGCGACCACGGCATTGATGTCCGAGATGTTGAGTCCGACCCGCGCTGCGGCCACTCGATCCGGGCGGATCTCGATATAGCGCCCGCCGGCGACCCGCTCGGAGAAGGCCGAGACCGTGCCTGGGACCTCCCGTACCACGCGCTCGATCGCCTGACCGATGCGCTCGATCACCGCAAGGTCCGGCCCCGCCACCTTGATCCCGACCGGGGTCTTGATGCCGGTGGCGAGCATATCGATACGGGTCTTGATGGGCATCACCCAGGCATTGGTCACACCCGGGATATCCAGTTTCGCATCCAGCTCCTCGATCAGCCCCTCGAGCGTCAGGCCAGGTCGCCACGCCTCGCGCGGCTTGAGCTGGATGACCGTCTCGATCATGGTCAGCGGCGCGGGATCCGTGGCCGTGTCGGCGCGGCCGATCTTGCCGAAGACGCGCGCGACCTCGGGCAGTGAGGCGATCATCCGATCGGTCTGCTGCAGCAGTGCCTGTGCCTTGCCGATGGAGAGCCCCGGCAGGGTCGTGGGCATGTACATGAGATCGCCCTCGTCGAGTTCGGGCATGAACTCGGAGCCCAGACCGGCACCCAGCCGCCGCAGCCAGGGGCGGTCCTGTGTCAGCCGCCCCCAAGCCTCCGTGAGTCCTTCCTGCCATTGCCCGATACGCTCAGTGGCTGCCTGACCGACCGCCCCCTTGGTTGCCAGACTCGCGGCTTGGAAGGGCCACTGCAAGGGTTGCAAGAGACCGCCCACACCGTAGAGCGGCACGAGCAGGCTCAGCACGATGACGAGCGACGCCAGGATGGTCATCCGCGGCGCCGCCAGCACGCCCTGCAGCAACGGACGGTAGACCCAGATCAGCACTCGGCTCAGCGGGTTCTTGTCCTCGCTCGGGATATGTCCCCGGATGAAGTAGCCCATGAGCACCGGCACCAGGGTGACCGACAGCCCGGCCGCCGCGGCCATGGCATAGGTCTTGGTGAAGGCGAGCGGCGCGAACAGCCGCCCCTCCTGTGCCTCCAAGGCGAAGACGGGCAGGAAGCTCAGGGTGATGATCAGCAGGGAGAAGAAGAGCGCGGGACCGACCTCGACCGCGGCCTGGGCGATGACGCGCCAGTGCGCATCGCCGCTCGGGGCCTCGCCGTGGGTCTGGTGGTAATGCTCCAGGTGCTTGTGGGCGTTCTCGATCATGACGATGGCGGCATCCACCATGGCTCCAATGGCGATGGCGATCCCGCCCAGCGACATGATGTTGGCGTTGATCCCCTGGTGCTGCATCAGGATGAAGGCGGCCAGGATCCCAAGCGGTAGGCTGACGATGGCGACGAAGGCGGAGCGCAGATGGAAGAGGAAGGCCAGGCACACCAGGGCGACGACGGCGAATTCCTCCAGCAGCTTGTCCTTGAGGTTGTCCACCGCCCGCAGGATGAGCGCCGAGCGGTCGTAGGTCGGGACGATCTCGACGCCCTCGGGTAGCCCCTGGGCGAGTTGGTCCAGCTTGGTCTTGACCGCCGCGATGGTACTGAGCGCGTTCTCGCCGTAGCGCATCACGACGATGCCGCCCACGACCTCACCCTCGCCATCCAGGTCCGCGACCGCCCGGCGCATCTCCGGCCCGATCTGGACCCGCGCCAGATCGCGCAGCAGCACCGGGGTGCCTTCTGGCGTCACGGCGACCGGGATGGTTTCGATGTCGTCGACCGACTGCAGATAGCCGCGGCTGCGGATCATGTACTCGGCCTCCGCCAACTCCACGACCGAGCCGCCGACCTCCTGGTTGGCGTTGCCAATGGCGCTCGACAGCTTGGCCAGAGGGATGCCATAGGCGCGCAGCTTTTCAGGGTCGGCGACGACCTGGTACTGGCGCACCATGCCGCCGACGGAGGCGACCTCGGCCACGCCGGGGACCGTCTGCAGCTCGAACTTGAGGAACCAGTCTTGGAGGCTGCGCAGCTGGGCCAGGTTGTGTCGTCCGCTGCGGTCGACCAGGGCATAGCTGAAGACCCAGCCGACCCCGGTGGCGTCCGGTCCCAGCCGTGGGCTCAGGCCTGCGGGCAGCCGCGAGGCCGCTTGATTCAGATACTCCAGCACCCTGGAGCGGGCCCAGTAGAGGTCTGTGCCGTCCTTGAAGATGACATAGACGTAGGAGTCGCCGAAGAAGGAATAGCCGCGCACCGTCTGCGCCCCCGGCACCGCCAGCATGGTGGTGGTGATGGGATAGGTCACCTGATCCTCGACCACCCGTGGCGACTGGCCGGGGAAGCTGGTGCGGATGATGACCTGCACGTCCGAGAGGTCCGGGATGGCGTCCAGAGGGGTCTGACGCACCGCCAAGATTCCCCACAGGGTGAGGATCAGGGTGGCGAGCAGGACCAGGAAGCGGTTGCGGATCGACCAGTCGATGACCTTGTCCATAGGCTCACCGCATCCGCCGGAAGCTGGCCTGGAGGCTCGACTCGGAGTCGATCAGGAACTGGCCGGAGACGACGATGGCGTCGCCCGCCGCCAGCCCTGAAAGCACTTCGATCTGCCCGTCGGACGCCATTCCGGTCACCACGTCGACCGGCTGGAAACGACCGTCGCCCAGCGCCTTGACCACGCTCTCGCGCTCGCCGGTGACGATGAGTGCATCACGCGGGATCTTGAGCACGTCCGGCTTGGGGCCGCCCGCGATGACGACATCGGCGAACATGTTGGGCTTGAGCGCGCGCTGCGGATTGGAAAAGACCAGGCGGACGCGCAGGGTGCGGGTCTTGGGATCCAGGTCCGGGTAGAGATAGTCGACCTTGCCTTTCCAGGTCCGTCCCGGATAGGCCGGCACCTGCATCTCGGCCGACATGCCGGGCGCCACCCAGGCGAGCTGATGCTCGAAGACGTCGACCAGGACCCAGACCTCGGTCAGGGCGGCGATGGTGAACATCTCCGTCTCTGGGGTCACGTACATGCCCTCGCGGGCCATGATCCGGGTGACGATGCCATTGGCCGGCGCCTCCACCGGGATGGTGTTGCGGGTCTGGCCGGTCTTCTCGATCTCGCGGATCACGCCTTCGGGCACACCCAGCAGGCGCAGCAGATTGCGCGCCTTGTCCGGCGCGACCCTGCGGGCGCCCGACCCCGGCTGCTCCAGTGCGAGCAGGAAGTCCACCTGCGCGGAGAGGATGTCCGGGGCGTAAAGGTCCGCGAGCGCCTGACCTTTGGTGACCGGCTCGCCCTCGGCGCGCAGGCTCAATCCCTCGATCCAGCCCGCCGCGCGTGGATGGATGTGCGCCAGACGGGTCTCGTCATAGGCCACCCGGCCAACCGCGCGCACCTCTCGGCGCAGGGCGCCACGCTCTACCTCGGCGGTACGCACGCCCAGGCTTTGCACCATGGCGCCGCTGAGCGCGACCTCAGGGTGAGCGTCGACCTGTGGCTGCGCGGGCTTCGGGGTCATGCGTTTTTCGACCAGGTCCATACCGCAGATGGGGCAAGTCCCCGGGTGGTCCTGCACGATATTCGGATGCATGGGGCAGATGTAGGTGGGGTCGAGGTGCTTGGCGGCGTGCTCCAGTGCCGTCTCTTGAGCGGAAGACTGGAGGATGCTGTCAGCGGTTTCGCCGTCTTGGGGCGTCGGTTGGTCGCAACCGGTCAGGGTCGCACCGATAAACGCGAGGGCAGCAGCCCAGGCGAGGCCCGCACCTGGACGGGCCATTAGGGATATCGACATGAGCGTCTCCTGCGGAGCCGTGCCGCGATGCTGTCGCGGCACGGGCGAGCGTCAAGGGTCGCGGCGCACGGCCGCGACTCAGCCTGTCCTTCGCAAGGACGTCAGGCGCGCGGGGGTCGCTCGGGGAGCGCAGGGACGAAGTGGTAGAAATGGAGTCCCGAGCCGGCCACCTGAGCTTGTGAGCCAGATCGCTCGGCGATCACGGGTGGAGATTCCAGGGGCACGGCGACAGCGACCAGGCAGTGCAGGGAGCACTTGTGACAATCGAAGCGCTTGGGGTGCGGCGGTTCCGGGCTTGCGCGGCCCGCGTGATGCTGATGACAAACCGCCGCTGACTGGCCGTTGAGACCAGCCTCATGCCGACAGCCCAGCCCCGAGGACGCCCAAACCTGTGCCTGCATCACGAGCAGGCAGAGTATCAGGAGTGTGGTCGACGGACGCCGTTGGATCCTCATGGCAGAAGACTATGTGGGCGGACGGAAAGGCCCACAAGCCGGCGGGTGCGCTCGAGCATCCTTCAGGCGAAGCGACCTGGGCGCGGCGCCCCGCCGCGATCGCGCGCCCGTCGCGGCGGGCGCGCCGCATGGTCGGTTGGCAAATCCAGCGGTCTGGAACTCCCAGTCGCCCTCCATGCGACCATCAGTTGCGACTGCTGAGCCGCGTCAACGAGCCCTTCGTCAATCTTGCGCGTTGCGTTGAACGAGCGCGAAGACCATGCCTCCACATAGAAGGCTGGTGAAGATCCCGAGAATGGTTAAAGCATCGAATAGCATGATGACGTCTCCTTGCCGATGCACAGCTTCCTTTTTTCTGAGCAGAAGTCGTGCCTGATGCGATCGACGACCTGTCTCACCTGTTCGGTGAGGATCGCGACCTAGGACCTGAATCCCCTGCACCCAGCCGAACTGAAGCCCAGCTTGCCCCGCATGCCGTTGCGAGGCCGAGTGCGGCTCTATCAGCTTGGTCCTTTTAGGCTTCGGAATCTTGGAGGCAATTCACATCCTCGGCATTATCCTGCCGGCCAGTGCTGCGCTTGCGGCCTCGCTCTCGAGCACTTCAAGAAGGGTTCAGCTCCACCCCGACGCTCGCGAGGCTAATCTGATCGACGTCGCCGGCTGGCGGTTGCGTCTCACCAAGCCAGCAAATGGAGGCGTTGCTCTTCGGGCCATCCAGTCGGTTGAGTCGACACCCTGCATCCTCCAGACAAAGCGACGTGGGAGCGGCGCCCCGCCGCGATCGCGCGACCGTCGCGGCGAGGCGCCGCTCCCCCCGTTCGTGAACCTGGTCAAACGCTGATCGAGGCGCAAATGGGGGTACCGGCGCCCGCCTGCTCCTGAACGCGCGCCGATCGCTTAGCTGCGCGCAGGATCGGCGTTCTTGGCGGCGTAAAGCATTGGTTTAATCAATAGTTAAACCGGGAAATTGCCGGTTCAGCAAGGGTGCGCGAGGAGTCGAATGCCGCACAGGCGCCTCGACTCCGAGAATGCTGGCCTGGATCGGGGCAAATACGACCAATTCCGTAGGATTTACGTTAAGCAACTCTTCGTAATAGAAAAAAATCACGAAATACCCTGGAGCCCCAGACCTTTCCGATGGTCGTCATCCATCGACGCCAAGCACGTCGCTCGCGAGGATGAGCGGCCGATTCGTGTAGCGCGCATCTCGTTCAGCAACCGCGCCGTCCGCCCTTGGGGCTGTCCCAGCGGTCCAAAATCTTGCCCAACCAGGTCATCGCGGTTACGCTCCACACCCTGAATCGTCTCAGGCACTTACCTTCGATTGCGCCTGAGACGCTGGATTTGCAGCGGCTGGCCTTGTGAATCGCCGACGACCAGCAGCGACCCTCGGGCGAGAGATTGACCGAGATCGGGCTCGCGCCATTCGAGCAACCGATCGGCTGAAGACGCCTCTCTCGAACGATGGCGGCCCAAGCTACCCAAGCGCGTGCTGTCGCCTCGACTGGCTGGAGATGTTCCAAGCCGGGCGAGACGCCCTGCGCCAACCAGAGCCCCCGGAAACAGGCGGCCAGGCTAGGGAGCCCGAAGACTGATGATGTCACTCGGCCCGGCAACTGGCTGGAGATCACTGCCCCGGGCGGGAAATGCGCGAGACCGACGTCGCTCCCGAAGACATTGAGATGGTGGAGTCATTAAAGAATGAGCGAATCCGAGCTTTTGTATGAAAGCCTGAGCCTGCTGGTAATCGGCATGGGGATCGTGTTCGGCTTTCTCTTGTTGCTGGTGGGCATCCTGCGCGGAATGTCGGCCTTTGCCTTGAAGATCGCACCCGCCGAAATGCACCCCGCACCCACGGCGGCCCCAATCCACGCCACCGGATCCGAATCGGACGATCTCGTCGCTGTCATCACAGCGGCGGTCGCGCGCTACCGTCAGCGCCCCTAAGGTCCAACACGGCTCCCCCCAGTTTCCATCGACAACGTCCGGCGGCTGCCCTCCTTGGGAGCGGCTGGCGTGAGAACCTAGGCACCTAGCCATGAATCAGAATAATCCACTCGGTATCACCGAGCTCGTGCTGCGCGACGCCCATCAATCCCTGCTGGCGACGCGCATGCGCATCGAAGACATGCTCCCGATCGCGGAGAAGCTGGATCAAGTCGGGTACTGGTCCATGGAATCCTGGGGCGGCGCCACCTTCGACGCCTGCATCCGCTACCTCGGCGAGGACCCCTGGGAGCGCCTGCGTCAGCTCAAGGCGGCCATGCCGAAGACGCCGCAACAGATGCTGCTGCGCGGGCAGAACCTGCTGGGCTACCGCCATTACGCGGATGACGTGGTGGAGAAGTTCGTCGAGCGCGCCGCCGTCAACGGCATCGGCGTCTTCCGCATCTTCGACGCCATGAACGACCTGCGCAATCTCGAGCAGGCGGTCCATGCGGCGCTCGCCACCGATGCCCACGCGCAGGGCACCATGTCCTATACCGTCAGCCCGGTCCATAACGTCCAATATTGGGTCGACATGGGCCGCCGCCTCGAGGATATGGGCTGCCACTCCATCTGCATCAAGGACATGGCCGGCCTGCTGCGGCCCTATGTCGCGGAGGAACTGGTGACCAAGCTCAAGTCTTCCTGTTCCATCCCGATCGCCATGCAGTGCCACGCGACCACGGGCCTGAGCACAGCGGCCATCGTCAAGGCGGCCGAGGCTGGCATCGACATGGTCGACACGGCCATCTCATCCATGAGCATGACCTACGGCCATTCCCCGACCGAATCGGTCGTCGCCATCATGGAGGGCACGCCGCGCGATACGGGTCTGGACCTGATGCTGCTCGAAGAGATCGCAGCCTATTTCCGCGAGGTCAGGAAGAAATACGCCCGGTTCGAGGGCTCGCTCAAGGGCGTGGATTCCCGCATCCTGGTGGCGCAAGTCCCTGGCGGCATGCTCACCAATATGGAGAATCAGCTCCGCGAGCAAGGGGCCGAGGACCGGCTCGACGAAGTCTTGGCTGAGATCCCCAAGGTCCGCGAAGAGCTTGGCTTCCTGCCGCTGGTCACGCCGACCTCGCAGATCGTCGGCAGCCAAGCGGTGCTCAATGTCCTAATGGCCGAGCGCTACAAGAGCATCACCAACGAGACGGCGGGCGTGCTCAAGGGCGCCTACGGCGCGACACCCGCACCCGTGGATGCAGAGCTGCAATCGCGCGTCCTGCAGCCAGGCGAGGAGGTCATCACCTGTCGTCCGGCGGATGATATCAACCCGGAGATGGATCGCATCATTGAGGAGCTGGAGGGCATCGCCCGCGAGCGCAAGCTCGAGCTGCGCGGCGACGCGGTGGACGACGCGCTGATCTACGCCATGTTCCCGCAAGTGGGTCTCAAGTTCCTGGAGAATCGCGGCAATCCCGACGCCTTCGAGACCGCGCCTTGGCTGATCGAGGACAAGCCCGCGCCATCAGCGCCCGCGGCCGCCGCGACACCTGGTGGTGCAGAGCGCTACCACATCGAGGTCAATGGCAAGGTCTACGACGTGGTCGTCTCGCCGCAAGGCAGCGTGCAGTCCATTGTCCCCGCCGGAGCTGCGCCGACAGCAGTCCCTGCAGCCCCGGTCCTGGCCGCCATGGTCGAGGCACCGCTCGCCGGCAACATCGTCAAGGTCAACGTGAGCCTGGGACAGCAGGTTGCCGCAGGCGACGTCGTGGTGGTGCTGGAAGCCATGAAGATGGAGACCGAGGTCCGCGCTCCCTCAGCCGGCAGCGTCACCGAGATCCGGGTTAAGGAAGGCGACGCCGTCACGCTCGGATCGCCGATGATCGGGCTGGGCTGAGAACATGGATCAGTTCGAAAAACTCTGGCTATCCATGGGGATAGCCAACATGGAGTGGGGCCAAGGGCTGATGATGGCCGTTGGCTGCCTGCTCATCTATCTGGCCATTGCCAAGAAGTTCGAGCCGCTCCTGCTCGTCCCCATCGGCTTCGGCGCACTGCTGAGCAATATTCCGATCGCCGGAATCGGTGGGCCGGATGGCATGATCGGCATGATCTACCACGTCGGCGTCGAGACGGGCATCTTCCCGCTGCTCATCTTCATGGGCGTGGGCGCACTGACCGACTTCGGAGCGCTCATCGCGCGGCCCTCGACCCTGCTGCTCGGCGCCGCCGCCCAGTTCGGCATCTTTGCAACCCTGATCGGAGCGGTCGGGCTCAACGCCCTGCCGGGATTCAACTTCACGCTGCAAGACGCCTCCGCCATCGCCATCATCGGCGGCGCGGACGGTCCGACGGCGATCTTCCTGGCATCGCGGCTCGCGCCGGACCTGCTGGGCGCGATTGCCGTTGCCGCCTACTCTTACATGGCGCTGGTGCCCATCATTCAGCCGCCGATCATGCGGGCACTGACAACCAAGGAAGAGCGCGCCGTCGTCATGCAGCAACTGCGGCCCGTGTCGCGGCTCGAGCGCATCTTCTTCCCCATGGTGGTGCTCATCCTCTGCGCCCTGCTGCTGCCCTCCGCGGCCCCGCTGATCGGTATGCTGATGTTCGGCAACCTGCTGCGCGAGGCCGGCGTGGTCGAGCGGCTCAGCCGCGCCGCGCAGAATGAAATCATCAACATCGTCACCATCATGCTCGGGCTGGCCGTCGGCTCCAAGCTCTCGGCCGACAAGTTCCTGGCGCTGGAGACACTGGGCATCCTGCTCCTGGGTGCGCTGGCCTTCTGCATCGGCACGGCCGCGGGCGTCATTATGGGCAAGATCATGTACCGCGCGACCGGCGGCAAGGTGAACCCGCTCATCGGCGCGGCCGGCGTCTCCGCCGTACCCATGGCCGCGCGCGTGGTCAATAAGGTCGGACTCGAGGAAGATCACCACAACTTCCTGCTGATGCATGCCATGGGACCCAACGTGGCCGGCGTCCTCGGCTCTGCGGTGGCGGCGGGCGTCTTGCTCGCACTCGTCGGCAACTAAGAAAGTGACCATCAACAACTTCCCCCCTTTCGCAAAGGGGGGGATTTCGGGCGGGATCGCTCGTATCGGGAAACAATTGATGGGCGCTTTCTAAGGCGATCAGTCTTGCGACGTGCCGGCTTTTCAAGGCTGGCACGCCGCGAGCCGCTCAACTCCTTCCGCGCCCGGCAGCGCCGTCCCAACCTCCATTCAATCACCTCGATTCGCGAAACAGGTCAAAGCCCTGGAGCGATGAGTTGACCGAAAATAGCGCTCAACTCACCACTGCGGAGCTTGAGCGCGGATGCCGAATCACAGTCCAGTCAGGGTGCACGAGCAAGCTGATTGCCTCGGCCGGCCGGGGCGGACTCTCATCCGCCAGGGCGACACCAGCAATGCGGACAGGCGCATGCAAGACGCGCGCGCTTCATGACCAATCTCGCCGGAGAACGGCGTCGGCCAAGCGGCCGAGCCTCCGAGGCACTGCGGCGACCGGCTTGCACCGGCTTGTTGCTGCGCGCCGCCATGGGAGCCCTCAGTCTCGTCGCGGCCATCGCCTTGAGCTGCGTCTCCTGCGCTCGGCAGGTGCAGCCCGAGCCCTTCGCGCTCGAGCCCTGGCCAATCCAAGTGTCTGATGCCATGGAGGCGGCCCCGACCATGCCGCAAGCCATTTCGGAAATCCTCGAGCAGACCAACCAGCTCCGACGTCAACAGGGACTCGAAGCGCTCGACGTCAACACAGCGCTGACGGCAACAGCCGCCGATTTCGCGCAATTCATGGCCAGCTCGGATCGCTATGGGCATGAGGCGGACGGCAATACCCCAGGAGAGCGCGCACGAAGCCATGGCTACGACTACTGCGTCCTCGCCGAGAACATCGCCTACTACCTGAGCACTGCGTCACCTTCGCATCGCGAGGTGGCTCGCAGCCTCATTGAGGGATGGCAGGACTCTCCCGGCCATCGCCAGAACATGCTCGAGCCGGACGTCACGGAGGTAGGCATCGGCGTGGCAAGAAGCATCGAGAGCGGTCGCATCTACGCCGTCCAGGTCTTCGGCCGCCCCAAGTCGGAGCACGACCAATTTCGCATCAGGAACGCCTCTGGGACACGCATCGAATACAGCCTGGGCGGTGCACAGTATCCGCTCTCCGCCGGCCACACCAGAACCCACCGCGTCTGCCGGGCTCAGCCCCTGAGCCTACTCGATGCGGCCTCAGAGGCTAGACTGCTTCCGAGTAACGGCGACACCTTTGAGGTCATCGCCGCGACATCGGGCGCACTAATCCTGCGGATGCGCTGACGCGGCCGAACATTCAGCGAGTGTTGCCAGTCGGCGGCCCGCCCCCTTCCGTCGGCACGTCTTGACCACCACCAAAGAGACGCAGCAGGAAACGGAAGACGCGCTTCACTCCGCCCCAAACCTTTGGCAGCAACCAAACCAGCAGAAGCAAAAAGACGGCAAGCAGCCCTAGAAAGACTGCTGGATGATTTACGGCGATCAGCAAACCACCGATAACGCCGACATCCTCGGTGACAGATGCGGCCCAGTTGGTGAAGGGCTCGGGGGAGGTGTTGATCAGCACACGCGTGCCTGATTTGGCCGCATGGGAGGCGGCCGCCAGACTCCCGCCTAGAATGGCCGCGGCCAGGTCAGTGCCGGGGCCGAGATCACCGGCAGCGCCGGCAGCCAGCATGGCGCCAACTGGAATGCGGATGAAGGTGTGCAGCGAATCCCAGGCCGTATCCACACCTGGTACCTTGTCGGCGAAGAACTCGACGACGTACATGACTCCAGCGGCCAGCAGCACGAGCGGGTCCATGAGGATGTCCAGACCTGGCGGTAGGTCCAGGGTGCCGGTCAGGCCAAGCACGCCGATCACCAGAATCGTCGCATAGACGTTGAGACCACTGGCCCACCCGGCGCCCATGGACAGTGCCAAAGTCTGTGTCAGATCGTCCACGATATTGCCTCGCTCAATGGCCGTTGCCACGGATTATACTCAGGATGTCTGCCCGCCGACCGCTGGTCGAGCGGATGCGGAGATCAAGACGGATACACCCCAGGACGCATACCCATGGCACGCATCGCCGGCTTCTTACTCGCCTTTTGCCTCATCGTCTTTGGCGTCTGGCCCTACTACAGTCTCTACCGGCTCGACCAGGCATTGAGCGAGCCCGATGCCTCGGCTATCGCGCCTTTCGTGGATCTGGGCGCGATCCAGCAAAGCTACAAGGCCAGGCTGAGTTCAGGCGTCGACACTATCCTTCCGACAACGGACAGGGCCGCCGTCCCTGGGCTCGAGTGGCTGGCAAAAAGCCTCCGCGAGCTTGGAGATCAGGCGCTCGGCCAAGTGATCACGCTCGACCTCGTCCGCTCCATGTTGCGCGAGGCTGCCATCCGCGCGACAGACCAACGCCCCGTCTACTTCTTGGCGGGTGTCGACTATGCCTTCTTCGCCTCCTGGAACCGCTTCCGCATTCGCCTGGGCGATCAAGGGGAGCCGACCGAGGTCTTGATGCGTCTGGAGGGCATCCACTGGCGGATCACGGACATTCGCGATTGACCGCCAGTGCAGACAGGCGACGGGGCCGCGCGGCGAGACGCCAGTGCTATGCTTGAGCAATGCCTGACGCAGACCAACACAGCCATGCGCGCCCCAAGGGGCGAGGTGCAACCGGCAACGTCCCCAACCGCTATCATGAGCGGACGACCGAGCGCTGCGACGACGGCTGGCATCAAGAGGACTTGCCGCCGCTGCGGACCAGCCTGGGTGTCGACCGGGCGCGCTCGGCGATCAGCTGGAACGACTCGCCCGACATCCCCTTCGACCGCTCGGTCAATCCCTACCGGGGCTGCGAGCATGGCTGCATCTACTGTTATGCCCGACCAAGTCACGCCTGGCTGGATCTCTCCCCCGGCCTGGATTTCGAGAGCCGCCTCTTCTACAAGCCAGACCTGCCCGAGCGGCTGCGAGAGGCGCTGTCCGCCAAGTCCTACAAGCCGGCACCCATGGCGATCGGCAGCATCACCGACGCCTACCAGCCCATCGAGCGCGAGCAGGGCTTGACCCGCCAAATCATCGAGATCCTTTGCGAGTCCCGCCACCCCTTCGCCGTGATCACCAAGTCCGCCCTGATCGAGCGCGACCTGGACCTCATCGGCGCGGCGGCCCAGGCGGGCATCGCGCAAGTCGCCGTCAGCCTGACCACCCTCCAGCCCGCGCTTGCGCGTCAAATGGAACCGCGCGCGGCCACACCCATCAGGCGACTCAAGGTCATCGAGCGTCTTGCTGAGCGCGGCATTCCGGTACGCCTCATGGTCGCGCCCATCGTCCCAGTGCTCACCGATCATGAGCTTGAGACGCTGATGCGCGCGGGGCGCGAGGCCGGTGCCTCGGCCGCTTGCTACGTCCTGCTGCGACTGCCGCGCGAACTCTCATCCCTATTCAGACAATGGCTCCAGGAGGTCGCACCGGACAGCTTCGACCACGTGATGAATCGGCTCCGCGAGGCGCACGGCGATCACGACTACGACAGCGAATTCGGCCATCGGATGACAGGCACCGGCGTCTATGCGGATCTATTGGCGCAGCGTTTCGACCTCGCCTGCCGCAGGCTCGGCCTCCAACATGGCATTCCAGACCTTCGCAGCGATCGCTTCGATGCGGCGGCCCTTCACGGACAGCTTTCGCTGTTTTGAGACTCTGTCTGGAGGGTTCCCAAGGCGAGCCCGGCTTGCAGTACATTCCGTGGAGCCAAGGGTTTGCAGCGCACCGGGGAGTCTGGCCGCCCGTGGAGAGTCTGGCCGCTCATGATGCGCGCCGAAGCCTCATAAGGGTCTTGCTTCATCTTTGCCCGTCTCGCCACCGGCGATGTTGCCGGCATTGACACACTGCCTCAGTGGTTGGTGAGTAAGGTCGCGAATGGACCCAGATCAGCTACCGAGCCCTCTCAACTGACTTGGTGCTCTGCCCACTTCCGGACAGCGGGGCTTGGTGCGTCAGCGTCCACAGTCGACCGGACAGCTGACGTTTGCGCTTTTGCGCTCACGCTGAGCCATGCGCAAAAGACGCATCCATTGCAAAGAGCAGATCGAGCGACCTCGTCAGATCGAGCGCGCGATAGTTGTCCGAGGCCAGCGTCTTGGCGAACTCCTCCGCTTAGAAAGCGCCCATTAATTGTTTCCCGATACGAGCGATCCCGCCCGAAATCCCCCCTAGCCCCCCTTTGCGAAAGGGGGGGAAGTTGTTGATGGTCACTTTCTTAGCCGAAGGCGCGTATCTGAACGGCGAGCGATCGCTCTTGACCGACTGCTCCCACAGCGAAGAGCCAAGACGGGCATGGTCGTGGCTCGCAAGCCTCGGCAACAGGGGGGCGGAAACCGGCAGATCAGCGGGGCTGATTCTGCGAAATACTCGCGGAATAAACCGAGCGATAACGTCTGGTTTGCGTCGGCCGCTCAGAGCTGCAGGTTATCCAGCCGATCGCAGGTCGGCGTGCTCCCCATGCAGCGTCGGATGAGGCCATCCCAGCGCTGCTGCTGCACGGCGTTCTGACTGTGATTGGTGTCCAGGTCGTATTTCTGCTGGACTGGGCGCATCAGCGTCTGGCGATGCCGGTTGAAGCAGTCTCTGATGGCCGTGCTCAGCTCACCGACCGAGTCGGCCTCCAGCGCCATGAAGTCGCGCGCCATGGCATGGGCGACCAGGATGCCGATGTCATAGTGCCCTTGCTCATGCGCCAGCAGTGCCGACGTCTGTGAGGCACCCCGCCGGACCGTGGCGACGGGCGCCACGCCGATCTGAAAGGTCTCGGCCATCCTGAAGCGCCCGTTGACGGAGCGGAAGGGCCGGTTGGGCACCGAGAAGTCGATGTCGATGTGGGCGTCCTCGTCCGGCAGGCTCGGCACCTCGCGGAAGTTTCGCCACTGCAAGGTTCTTGGATTGGGCGCAACGGTGATTGCCATGATCAGCCCTCCTCTTCGGCTTTAGCGTCAACCTCTCCCTCAAGTCTAGTGCGCAAGCACGCGTTGGTGTGCCGATTGGATTTCTGGAGCTTTCCCGCACCTTTTTGGTCTGACAAGAGACATCGACCGCATCAAGGCGACATGGATGCCTGCAAGCCCGGCTCGAAGCCGTGGTCGCCTCGGGCGCGGCAGACTCGCGAGAACAGCCATGACACGCATCCACATTGAGTACAATCCGCCGCCTCAGTACGAAGAGCCGGGGGCTCAGCAGCAGGCCAAGCCTCTGTCACACCATGAGATCCTCTCCCTCATGGCGCCCTTTACCAAGGCAGGACGACATGCGGACTTGGCGGCTAGCCAGCGCGCCGAGCGCCGCTTGGCCTTCAAGGCGATTCAGCACGGACCGACCGACAAACTGCCGCTTTCCCTCACAGAGACCCTGCAGCTCGAGGTGCCCGAGTCCGGCCCACTCACCCTGGTCCGCAGTGTTCAGGACGACTCTGGGCTAGTCTCCACCCTGACGGCCAAGGGTGAGGACGCGGCCCTGCTGCTAGAGCGCGTCGATGCCGTCCCCGTCCGGCGGCAGTTCGGACTGCATGCCGGCGTGCCGGTTGCCCGCAGCTATCTGATCGAGGAGAGTTCGGATGCCCAGGAAGGTGTTCCGCCACCCGCGCGCCTGCTCATCACCGCGGCCAAGGCCCGCGTCCATGGCATCAACCTGGACTTCAAGGCGGATCGATTCGTCAGCCACGCGGTTGATCTTAGACTCACGGCCGACGCCGGCACCAAGCTGCTGATCCCCGAGGACCTGACGGCCGTGATCGGCTGGCGCTGGCGCCCGCTGCGCGAGTTCATCAGCCTGTGGCGCGGCAGCATCCGCGTCCAATCCAAGGAGCCGCGGCGCACGCCCGATATTGAGCACAAGATCGGCCGCACCATCACGCACCTGGTCCGCACCCTGGAGCAACCGCCAGCCGACTTCCATCCGCGCTATCAGAAGGCGCGCTGGCGGGTGAGCTTCCAACGCGGCATCCCGCTTGGCATCGGCTTGCTGCTGGTCGCCCTGACACCCGCGATTCGTTACATCGACATGGCCGACGACTCCATCCTGCGCATGCTGATCTTTCATGCGCCCCCCTTGATGCTGGCGGCCATGTTCATGACACGCGAGCTGCCGCGCATCGAGATCCCGCCCATCCCCAGGCCGCTGAAGAACAAGCGCTGGCTAGCGCCGATCGCTGAGAAGGGCGGCCAGTCCCGCCTTGATGCGACGGCAGATGCCGGTGAATCCTGAGCACCACGCCAAGCACCCAGGAGCAGACCTTGCAGGGCAATCCCATGAACATCCCGCCGGTGTCGATCGCGGCGGTCAAGGAAGCGCTGATCGAGCAATACCAGCACCCACAGCTGAGGCATCGCGCCTCCATGCTCTGGGGCACCCGAGGGGTCGGGAAATCATCCATCGTGCGCCAGGTCGCGGAGCATTTCGACGCGCCCCTGGTCGACCTCAGGCTGACGACCATCGAGCCCGTGGATATCCGTGGCGCCATCTTCGCGGACGACAGGCGCCAGCAGACCGTCTGGTTTCCCCCCGAGTTTCTGCCGTCGGCGGACCAGCCCGCCGGCATCCTCTTCTTAGACGAGCTGACCGCGGCCGATCAGCGCCTGCAGATCTCGGCCTATTCCCTCATCTTGGACCGCCGGGTCGGCAACTATCGGCTCCCAGACGGCTGGCAGGTGATCGCCGCCGGCAACGCCGCCTTCCACGGTGCGGTCAGCCACGACATGGGCACGGCGCTCGCGGACCGCATGTTCCATTTCAATGTCCAGACGGTCATCGAGGCCTTTCTGGACTATGCCTTGACCAAGGACTTCGCCCCCGAGGTCATGGCCTACCTCAAGATTCGTCCGGACAAGCTGGACGACACCCAGAGTCAGCTCGCCAACGACCATCTGGTCGGCGCCAGCCCGCGCGGCTGGGAGGACGTCTCCAACGTCATCAAGTCCAACCTCTCGGAGAACGGCAAGCGCACCTTCGTCCAAGGGCGCGTCGGCGCGGCCAATGCCGCCGAGTTCTTCGGGGTACTGCGTGAACTCAAGGCCGGGACGGACGTCATGGCGCTGCTCGCGGCCGCAGCCGGCCCGCAGACCGTCCCGCTGCTGCCCAAGACACTGGATGGACTCTACGGCATGATCTACGCACTCCTCGCCGCAGCAACGGACGCATCGCGCATGGTGCGCGCGCTCGAGATCGTCGATCAGCTTCCCGAGACCGCGGCGCCCGATCCGCTGCCGATTCGCGAAGCCCAGACCCTCGCCATGGAGTTGCTTTTCCAGAAGGCGCTCGAGCGCGGTTTGGAGGGCGCGGTGCTCGAAAGTCCGGTCTATCGGCGCTATGCCGAGCAGCGCGCCGCCGATGAGCAGTCAATCTAGCGGCGGGCAGACGCGCGCTGTCTACAGCCACCGCGGGACGCGCGCCATCCAAAAGATGGTCGAGCTGGCGCCCGCGACCGGCGGACTGGCGCTCTGGATGCGCCACCTGGACGTCGATGCGCTCGACGGCCGGATGCTCGACGACCAGGTGCTCGCCGCCAATGATGGCACCACCATCTACTATGGCCCGGAATTCGAGCAGCTCGCGCTCAGCCTGCAAATCGGTCTAGTCTCCCATCAGGTCCTGCACGTCGCGCTACGCCACGCGCAGCGCATGGTCGAGCTGCAGCGACTCATCGGCGACGTCGACGCCGAACTCTTCAACATCTGCGCCGACGCCATCGTCAACAGCGCCCTCGGTCATCTGAGCTGGCTGGAGTTGCCGCCTCGGTCGGTGCGTCTCGAAGACCTTCTCGCCTCGGCACTGGAGATCCGCCAGGGCGCGGAAGCCGCCCTCTTGGAGTGGGATCTCGAACGGCTGTATCGCGCCGTCGACGACCGCAGGTCTGGCGGCTCGAGCACGGGCTCGAGACGCGGTGCAGGTCAAACTCAGGACAGCGCCGCGGGCGCAGGCTCGGGCGGCCAGCATCGCAGTGAGGCGGGGCGAGCCGCTCCGCGCGAGGATGGTCCCTGCGCCGCACGGGCCAGGTACAGCGGCTCGGGCATCCTCCGGGACCTGCTCCCAGCCGCCAACGCCGAGCACCCAGAGCTGGAGGCCGAGCAGTCCCGGGAGTGGCGCGAGCGCATCACCCGCGCCCATGCCGGCGACGGTGCCCACTCCATGCTGCGCACGCTGCTCGCGGACCTGCCCAGGGTCAGGACGCCCTGGGAGCAGCTCTTGCGCACCCAGCTCAGGCGCGGCTTGGCGCACAAACCGGACATCTCCTGGTCACGCCCAGCACGCTCCTACCTTGCCAACCAAGGCCGCATCGGTCGCGGACCTAAGAGTCTGCGCATGCCCTGGGAGCCCGGCTCAGCGTCCACCCGAAGCGTCGCGCGGTTGGCGGTCATGGTCGATGTCTCTGGCTCTATTGAAGATGCCCTGCTCCAAGGCTTCGCGCGCGAGATCGAGGCCATCACGCGCCGGCTGGAATCCAGAATCGTCGTCATCATCGGCGACGACCAGGTCACCGATGTGCGCAGCTTCGAGCCCGGACGCTCCAATCTGCGGGACATCCGCTTCCAAGGTGGCGGCGGAACAGACTTCTCGCCACTGCTGCGCGAGGCCGAGCGTTTTGCCCCGGATATGGGCGTCTTCCTGACCGACCTGGATGGCAAGGCCGACTATCTGCCCAGCTTCCCGGTGCTCTGGGCTGTCCCGGCCGCTTATGAGGCCATGCCAGTGCCCTTCGGCCGCAAGCTCGTGCTTGATTGACCCACGAACCTCAGCGATACCGCATCGAAACCTCTTCCGCGTCGCCCGCAAGCCGCCGTCGGGCTAAACTGCGTCGGGCTAAGAAAGCGTCCACCAACAACTTCCCCCCTTTCGCAAAGGGGGGCCAGGGGGGATTTCGGGCGGGATCGCTCGCATCGGGAAACAATCGATGAGCACTTTCTAAACCGCATCGGGCTAAACCGCATCGGGCTAAACTGCATCGGGCTAAACTGGGTCGGGCTAAACTGGGCACCAAGAAAGGCCGTCCGCGCAGCCCCAATCACCCGTAGTTTCTAAGGAGACATGTCGATGAGCGACATCAATACGAAGGAGATCCTTGCTCAATCCGCACTCGGGACCGAGCTTGACGATCAGGAGCTGACGACGCTATCGGAGCGACTTGGCCTCGCCACGCTCGCGGCCGACGAGGATCTTGTCCGCGAGGGCGATGAGCGCCGCACCCTTTTCATCCTGGCCGAAGGCCGTCTGAACGTCTGGAAGAAGGTCGGCATCGCCGAAGAGGTGGTCTATCAGATGCGGGCGGGCGAGTGCGCGGGCACGCGCGCCTTCATCGACGGCTCACCCCGCAAGGCGGGACTCCGGGCGGAGGGCCCGGCCGAGGTGCTCATGCTCGAGCCCGAAGATTTCGAGGCAATGATCGACACCCATCCGCGGATTGTTTTCAAGGTCATGCGCTGCATCTTCCGCATCACCCACAGCAACCTCATGCGCATGAATCTGGAGAGCGCGGAGATGCGCAACTACGTGCTGCGCACCGGTGGGCGCTACTAGGAGCCCGACCTTCGGCCCCGCGTCCGCTGCGACAGGCGGACTCGGTCAAAGCACCGCTCCCCGCTATCACGGAAGCCAGCACCGCCATGACACTCTTCGAGATTATCGCAACCCTGCTGAGCATCTCCGCCGTCTTCAGCTGGCTCAACGATCGCTATCTCCGGCTGCCGACCACCATCGGGCTGATGCTCATCGCCCTGCTCTGCTCCCTGGGGCTGCTGCTCTTGCCCCCCGACAGCCTGCAGGAAGAGATTCGGCAGATGCTCGAGAGCATCCACTTCGATGACACCCTGCTACACGGCTTGCTGAGCTTCCTGCTGTTCGCCGGCGCCTTGCACGTCGATCTCAACGACCTGGCGCGGCAGAAGTGGGTCATCGTGATCCTGGCAACGGCAAGCGTGATGGGCGCGACCTTGATCATCGGCGGCGGCGCTTACCTGCTCTTCCAGCTCCTCGGCCTGGATGTCCCCTTCATCTATTGCGTCCTCTTCGGCGCCCTCATCTCACCCACCGACCCTATCGCGGTCCTCGGCGTGCTCAAGAGCGCCGGCGCACCTGAGTCACTCAAGACCAAGATCGCCGGCGAATCCCTCTTCAACGATGGCGTTGCCGTCGTCGTCTTCCTGACCATCGCGGGGATCGCGATCGGCGGCCACGAAGCGACCACGCTTGGCTTTCTGGAGCTGTTCGGACGCGAGGCGGTCGGCGGCGTGCTCTTCGGCCTGCTGACCGGCGGGCTCGCCTTCCTCATGCTCTACCGCATCGACAACTACCAGGTGGAGGTGCTGGTCACCTTGGCGCTCGCGACCGGAGGCTATGCGCTGGCCGAGCATCTGCATCTCTCGGCACCCATCGCCATCGTCGTTGCCGGCCTGCTCATCGGCAACGCAGGGCGCAAATGGGCGATGTCCGAGAAGACACGCCGGCACTTGGACGACTTCTGGGAGTTGGTGGACGAGGTGCTTAACGCGGTGCTCTTCGTCCTGATCGGGCTGGAAGTGCTGGTGATCAGTCTGCGCCCCGACTACATCTTGGCGGGCGCACTCGCGATCCCACTGGTGCTCGTCGCACGCTTGATCAGTGTCGGCCTGCCCATTGGCATCATGCGGCGCTTTCGCAGCTTCTCGACCGGCGTCACCAGCATCCTGACCTGGGCTGGACTGCGCGGCGGTATCTCCGTGGCCCTGGCGCTCTCCCTACCCTCGGGCGAGACACGTGACATCCTGGTGACCGTGACCTATGTCATCGTGGTCTTTTCCATCCTGGTCCAGGGACTCACGCTCGGCCCCTTGGTCCGCCGTATGGGCGCGCGCGCCGAACTCGAGCTGTCCCGAACGCAGTTGGCCAGCGCCGAGTCGGCAGCCGAGGATTGAGCATGTCTCCATCTCATCTGCGCGCAACGGCAGCACGCGCAATCCGCCAATTGCTTTGGATACAATGCAGCCGATGGGGCCGAGCACAAACGGCGCCGGCGCGGGTGACATCCCCTTTGAATGCTCAACAACAAACGAGAACATCCTGGAGGACAGCATGCAGAGACGTGACTTCCTGAAGACAGCAGGTGTCGGCGCGGCCGCCGCTGGCCTGTCTCTACCGGCAAGGGCAGAGGGCCCAGCCATCAAGTGGCGCATGGCTTCGAGCTTCCCGAAAAGCCTCGACACCATCTATGGCGGCGGCGAGACGCTGTCCAAGCGCGTCGCAGAGCTGACCGACGGGCGCTTCGAGATCCGCGTGTTCGCCGGCGGCGAGATCGTCCCGCCCTTCGGCGTGCTGGACGCTGTTCAGCAGAACACCGTGGAGTGCGGTCACACCGCCTCCTACTACTACTACGGCAAGAACAAGGCGCTGGCGCTGGAAACCACCTTTCCCTTCGGCCTCAACACCCGTCAGCTCACCGCCTGGGTCCTGCAGGGCGGCGGCATGGAACTGCTGCGCGAGATGTTCGCCGAGTACGGTATCGTCAACTTCCTCGGCGGCAGCACGGGCGCCCAGATGGGCGGCTGGTTCCGCAAGGAGATCAAGTCGCTTGACGACCTCCAGGGCCTCAAGATCCGTATCCCCGGCTTCGGCGCCGAGGTCTTCTCCCGCCTCGGCGCCGTGCCGCAGTCCTTGCCGGGCGGTGAGGTTTACCCCTCGCTTGAGCGCGGGGCCATCGACGCCGCAGAGTGGACGGTTCCCTATGACGACGAGAAGCTCGGCTTCTACAAGGTCGCCAAGTACTACTACTACCCCGGCTGGTGGGAGCCGGGCACCCATCTGGTCTTCTACGTCAACAAGGAGCAGTGGGAGTCCCTAACCCCGTCTTACCAGGCGGCTTTCGCGATCGCGGCCAATGATGCGCATCTGGAGATGCTGGCCGCCTATGACGCCAAAAACCCGCCAGCGCTGCAGCGCCTCATGGCGGCTGGGGCCGAACTGCGCCGCTTCCCGGACGACGTGCTCCTGAAGGCCTACAAGGTTGCTGAAGAGGTCTACGCTGAAGAGGTCGAGAAGAATCCGACCTTCAAGAAGATCTACGATTCCATGATCGCCTTCCAGAAGAGTTCTGACGTCTGGTGGGGCGTCGCCGAGGCGTCGATGTCCAACTTCCGTCAGGCGGTGCGGCGAATGTCCTAGGAGCCTGTCCGACTTGGGGGGATCGAAGCGAGGAAGTGGGAGAGCGAGGCCATTTCGTTCCGGTTTTGAGGCGCATAGTGGTTCTATGTAACGAAAAAGCGGGGCGAAAGGGACCGTTCTCCCGATTCCGCAGCCGATTCATCCTAAGTCGGACAGGCTCCTGGCGGCATCCCACAAGCCCTGGCCTGCTGCGCGCGCCAGGGCTTTTTGCGCTGGGGGTAAAAGGCTCCTCGCCATGGGTGCCCCCCGAATGAAGCAGTCGGCTTCTAGATTGCGGCGGAACCAAATTGGGCATCTGGCGGTTCTGCTTCTCAAGCAGCCGCCCAGACGCTGGGTGAAGAACGGAAATCGGAAACCAACTCCCAGACAAGGGTTTGATCTGGTGGCTGCGCCACCAGCGTTTGGGTTGCTACCTTAGCAAGTGCCCATCAATTTTTCCCGATGCGAGCGATGCCGCCCGAAATCCCCCCTGGCCCCCCTTTGCGAAAGGGGGGGAAGTTGTTGGTGGGCACTTGCTTAGAACGTGTCCATCAATTGTTTCCCGATACGAGCGATCCCGCCCGGAATCCCCCCTGGCCCCCCTTTGCGAAAGGGGGGGGGAAGTTGTTGGTGGGGACTTGCTTAGAGGCTGTCTGGAAATCATTGTCGAGGCATTGATGGACTGGGGGGCGACTTTAGTCGCCTACCCGCGCAGGTATCGAGGGTGACTGAAGTCGCACCGAGTTTCCAGACAGCTTTCTAGGTCAGAGCAGAAAGTAGGCTGCGGTTCCGACGGCCGCGATCATCAGCAAGATTCCCAAGGTCAGCGCCCAGATGGAAATCCGACGCGCCGAGACGACGGCCTCGGCCATGGCCTCCAGCCGCTTGTCCATCTCCTGCCGCGTGCGCTCGCCGGCATGGCCCCGCTCACGCACGCGCTGATCAATGAGTTGCTGGAGTTCGCGGGTGTCGGGAGGCGCCGCCGCCTGCGCGGTGCCGCGTGACATCTTGCGCAGCTCCTGAATGTCCCTGGCTAGGCCATTGACGCGCTCGGTGAGCGGCTTGAGGTCTGTGCCCGCGCGCTGCCCCTGCAGCTCTGCCCCGATCGCATCCAGGTAGCCGGACAGCTTGCGCGACTGCTGCAAGCCCATCTCGGCGCGCTGAAGCGCCTCGTCCGAGCGTCTTGTCGCCTGATCGAGCTGGCGCTGAAGCTCGCCGAGCTTGGCCTGCAGCCCCGAGGAATCCGCCGCTGGCGCCTTTGGCGCCGCAGACGGACGCGGGGCGGCTGCTTGCGCCTCTCCGCTCGCGAGGGCATCGGCTTGCGCCATCATGGTCTGCATCTCGGCTTCGAGCCCCGACGGACGTTGCCGTTTGAAGGCATCGACGAGCTTGGGAATGATTCCATGGCAGCGCTGGATCAGGGCGATCATGGGCTCGCTGACCGCGATCTTGCCCTCGATCGCGCGGTTCAGCATGCTCTCGATCTTCCAGGCGAGTTCGCCCAGATCCAAGGCTTTGGCCATACGGCCGCTGCCCTTGAGCGTATGGAAGCCGCGGCGCACTTCTCCAAGTGCATTCTTGTCTTTGGGATTGCCCTTCAGGGCTTTCAGGTTCTGACCGATTTCTTGCAGGACCTCTTCGGCCTCTTCGGCGAAGATCTCGATGATTTCCTGGTCGTCCGCGTCTAGGGTCATTGTCGACATGCCTCACGTCCCTCATGGAATCCAGTGCGGTGCCAGCATGCTCCAGGCGCCCAGCCGAAGCAGGCACGGAATCGGATGCGAATGCTCAACGGGACGCCGGGCTCACGATCGGGCCACGCACGACTCCGCCTTACCGCTACGCGCTTAGAAAGCGCCCATCAATTGTTTCCCGATGCGAGCGATCCCGCCCGAAATCCCCCCTAGCCCCCCTTTGCGAAAGGGGGGAAGTTGTTGATGGTCACTTTCTTACGCTGTCCGATTCTCGACCGTTGTCCGCACCCTTGTCACCCTCAGCGTTCTGCCTTTTCACCCGGGTTGTGAGCTGGATCCCGGATTCAGAGCGCCGATGCATCAGTTCTGCAATCTTGGCCCGGCCAGATATCAGTCGGAGCAAGCCGGCCTATTGGCCGAAATCAGTTGGCGGCGGGCCTAGGAGCCCCTCGAACTCAGCGCTATCCAGCAGGCTCGAGCCAGCCTGAGGCTCGGGCCTGCTGATCTCGGTCGGCGTCTCGTTGATGGTTGGTCCATCCAAGCCCCAGCTTACCAGTTCGGGGAAGACGATGATGAGGACGACCATAAGCAGCTGGATGCCGAGAAAGGGGACCGCACCCCAGTAGATATCCACCGTACGCACCTTCGCGGGCGCCACCGAGCGCAGATAGAAGAGCGCGAAGCCGAAGGGCGGGTGCATGAAGCTGGTCTGCATGTTTACGCCTAGGAGCACACCGAACCAGACCAGATCGATCCCGAGCTTGGCCGCGACTGGGGCCAGAAGCGGCAGAATGATGAAGGAGATCTCGAAGAAATCCAGGAAGAAGGCCAGGAAGAAAACCAGCAAGTTAACGAAAATCAGGAAGCCGATCACACCGCCCGGGAGCCCCGTGAGCAGGTGCTCCACCCAGAGATCCCCGTCCACGCCCCTGAAGGTGAGGCTGAAGACGCTGGAGCCGATCAAGATGAAGATCACGAAACTGGTGATGCGCGCCGTGGACGTCATGGACTCCCGCAGCATGCCCACATTGAGTCGCTTCTTGAAGGCCGCCAGCAGCATGGCGCCCACGGCGCCCATGGCGCCGCCCTCGGTCGGCGTCGCCCAGCCGATGAAGATGGTCCCGAGCACCAGGAAGATGAGCGCAAGCGGGGGAATGAGGGCAACGATGACGCGCCATAGGAGCCTGCGGCCATGGAGTGTCCGCGCCTCCGGCGGCAGCGCGGGAGCGCTCTCCGGACGCAGAATGGTCGTACCCAGGACGTAGAGCGCATAGAAGCCGGTAAGGAGCAGCCCTGGAATGAGCGCCCCCTTGTACATATCGCCGACCGAGCGCCCCAGGACGTCGGCCATGACGATCAACACCAGCGACGGCGGGACGATCTGCGCCAAGGTACCGCTCGCGGCGATGACGCCGGTCGCCAGCCTGGGGTGATAGCCGTAGCGCAGCATGATGGGCAGCGAGATCAGCCCCATGGCGATGACGGAGGCCGCGACCACGCCGGTCGTCGCCGCCAGCAGCGCGCCGACGAAGACCGCCGCATAGGCCAATCCACCGCGCACGCCGCCGAAGATCTGGCCGACCGTGTCCAGCAGTTCCTCGGCCATGCCGCTGCGCTCGAGGATGAGACCCATGAAGGTGAAGAAGGGCACCGCGAGCAGAATCTCGTTGCGCATGATGCCGAAGACACGGTCCGGCAGCGCCTGCAGCAGCGACGGCGTCAGCATTCCCAGCTCGATGCCGATCCAACCGAAGAGCATACCAACGGCGGCGAGCGAGAAGGCGACCGGATAGCCCAGCAGCAGGAAGAGCACCAGCGCCGTAAACATCACGGGCGCCATGTTGGCGATCAGCCAGGCCTCCATCTCAGTCTCCTCCCTGAGCAGCCGGCAGCGGCCGACGCCCCGTCAGGGCACCGAAGCCCTTGATGACCTCGGACACGCCTTGCAGTGCCAGCAGGGTGAACCCCACGGGGATGGCGAGCTTCATGGGCCACCAGATCAGTCCGCCGGGGTTATAGGAGGCCTCGTTCTGGTGGAAAGAGATGAGGAAGTAATTCCAGGCGTCCACGATGATGAGCACGCAGACCGGCAGCAGAAAGAGCAGACCGCCCAGGATATCGATCCCGACACGCACGCGCGGCGGCAGGCGGTTGTGGAGGATATCCACCCGAACGTGACCCCGCTCCAAGAGCGTCCAGGGCGCGCATAAGAGGAAGACCAATCCAAACATGAACCACTGGCCCTCGATCATGGCGTTGGAGCCCCAGTCGAGCGTATAGCGCAGGGTGGCCGTCAGCGCGCTCAGCAGCACGCTCCCCAGGATCAGCCACATGGCCGCCTGCCCGACGCGGCGATTGAGCGTATCGATGAAATCCGAGAGACGTAGCAGCGCATCCATCCTCAGTCGGCTCCGGAGCTTGAGATAGCCGGCAACACTAGCAGAGGTGGCAGGGCGAACCAAGGGAAGGACGCCGATGGGGTGTCAGCGGACCATGCTTAGAAAGTGGCCAGCAAGAGCTTCCCCCCCTTTGCGAAAGGGGGGAAGTTGTTGATGGACGCTTTCTAGATGCTGTGCAGGGCGCAAAATGCTTGCAGATGAGTCAAATTTCGATGAAGCGTCCGACTATCGAAGGCCGATGGCATGACTCGTCGGTCTGAGGCGAAGCCTCGCTAGAGACTGTGCGGGGCGATCAGTCGCTGAGGACGCCGGGATGGCGGGCGAGCGCTGGCGGCTCGCTCGGCGCCTTCTGAGCGTCCGTCTCTAAATCAGCCTCCGCCAGCAAAAGCTCAGGCCAGTCGGGCAGCGAGTCTTCCCCGCCCGGGATGAGGCTATAGAAGACGAGCTGCGCTGACGCTTTCGGCGTTTCGCAGGTCAGGGCAGTCTCGGTCTCGTCTTGGATTGGACACTGAGGTCCGGACGGCGTCAGGAAGATGTCACGGCCCATTGGCGGCAGGCCGAGCATGGCCACGGTCACTGGATCAAGGAGACCATGCGTCTGGCGCAGGCCGTGACGCAGCTGAAAACGGTCGAGCGCACCCACAGTCAGCTTGCCGGCGATGCCGTCGAAGTGCGCACGCTTGGCGCGCCCGCCGCCGTGCGTTTGGGTCTGCAGCCCTTCCTCTGCCAGCGCCTCCTGCAGCGCGGCGATATGTGGCTTCGAGGCGCGCCGATGGCGCTTCAACAGGCGCTTGATCCCCATGAGATCCAGGGCATCTTGCATCGCCACCTCTTGACTGAGTTGAAGGGCTGCATAGCGGGCGACACGTTGCTCGTACATCTCAAGCGCGACACGCTCGGCAGGCATGAGCCTATCGACCAACGCCGGGTCATCGGGCTGGTCCTTGCCGACCAGCTCCCGAAAGCTGCTCAAGGCCTCGCGAATCTCCGGGCGATCCGTCTCGAAATCCTCGACATCGGGGGACAAAATCCCCAGGTGCTGCAAGGCGGAGGCGACAGGCGGCGGCAAAGTCGCCAAGGGTGTGTCCTCGCCTTGGCGAATCAGCTGCGCGAGGCGCTCCTTGTACTCACGCGTCTCGGCGGCATCGAGCGGCCCGGTGATCAGCTTCTTTGGCACCTCCAGGCTGCCACTGATCTCGTGGTGCAGCTCGGTCGTTTCGATGCGGTTGTCGCCGCCGAGCGTCCAGCCAGGCATGTCGCCGCCCTCCAGCTGAAAACCCACGCCATACTTGGCGCGAACCATGGCCGGCTGGCGCTTGGACTGAACCCGTTTGGTGAGCGCGCTCATGAACTCGGCCCAAGTGTAGGGATCGGTCTTGGCGCTGCCGTCGCGGTAGAACATCCCTGCATTCCCGGTTACGACCGGCGAATCGGCTGGCAAGCCCCACTCGGACGAGACGCGGGGCGCCCTCACCACGTCAGGGCTCGACCAGACGGCCGATCCGGGCGACAGGCGGGCGGAGGGTCGATAGATGGCCGAATCCCCCAGGCTGGGAGCCCGGCTGCCGAGCGCATGCTGCTGCAAACCCGAGCTGAGGCCGTATCTCGCCGAGATGCGCGGCAAGGTTGCGAAGCTCCCCTGGCCTGCAGTGGCGGAATCGGCCGCCGCGATCGAGGCAGATCGCAAGATGCTGCGCGCCCGCAGGATGGCTTGTCGCTCCTCGATGTCGGCCAAGACCGGCTCTGGCGTCGCCATGGGCTCGGTCGCTGGGCTGGGCTGCTTTACGCACAGGGTATGACGGGCTTCCCCGCGCGCGAGCGCCAAGATTTGCCTGCCGCGCCCTTCGCCCAGAAAGTGGAACAGATAGTCCTCTTCGGGCGTCTTGGCGCCAGATTCGACGCTGAGATAGTGCTTGGAGAAGGCCAGGACGGTGAAATTGTGACGCAGCAGTTGCAGCTGCTCGTCATCGCGTCCTCTCACGCCCGCGACCGTCTCTTGGATGATTGCCCGCACCTGCGCGTCGCTGAAGGGCCCGGCGCCGAGATCTAAGGGCGCGCGCCCCGAGGTCTCATCCGCTGCGCTCGCGGTCAAGAGATCGCCACCGTACTTCTTGATCACGAGATGAAAGGTCGATGGAATGAACTGCCAAACGCCGGTCGCCGAGCCCAATCGGCCGCTCCCGAGCGTTGGCCGAACGAAGTCGTTCCAGGTCTTCGCGCTCTCGAACTCGCCTGTCGCCAGTGCTTGCCCCAGGCTCGCACCAGTCCGTTCAGACACCTCCAGCAAGATGAGCATTTGCTGGGGCGAGATGTCTTGGGTCCGATCGTAGTTGCGCGCCTGTGCCTTTGCCTTAGCGCGATACTCCGCCAAGGCTTGGTCTGGTGCGGACTCCTCCAGTGCTTGGTCTGGTGCGGACTCCTCCAGCACAGGGTTTGGCCCGGACTCCTCAAGCACCGGGTTTGGCTCGGACTCCTCCAGTACCGGGTTTGGCCCGGACTCCTCAAGCACCGGGTTTGGCTCGGACTCCTCCAGTACCGGGTTTGGCTCGGACTCCTCAAGCACCGGGTTTGGTGCGGACTCCTCAAGCACCGGGTTTGGTGCGGACTCCTCAAGCACCGGGTTTGGTGCGGACTCATCCAGCGATGTCTGGGCGAGGAGACCTTGATCTTCAGTCGCCAAGGCGGTCGTGAGACCGCATGCTAGGAGGACTGCGGCCAAACGGCGGGGTGGACATCTTCCCTGTTTCTCTTTGCGCACCATAGGTCTACCCGTTGCTAACTGAAATGAGAGGGGAGGCGGGGCGCCCGCCTCTCGCAGATGGTGATGCCGCCTCGCGAATCAATCCAAGCGGACAGGCCGAGTCGATACCAAGGCAGCAAAGAATTCACGAAGGCTGACTGCAGTTCGCCAATCCCGAGGAAGACAGTCTAAGGCCGAGGCGGATGGACGCGGCACCCAATCTGCCGACATCTGACCTAAGGCGATTTCTGTCAATGTTCATCGCACCTGACTTGTCTCGAGGCCCGCCTTCCCTGTCGCACCGGCAGTCACATCGCTTGGCTATGCCCCTGTCGGCGCTCCTTGCGGGCGAACCGCGATCCGGCGCCCTCTGGTATGAGCTTTTCCGATAATCGCCCAAGAAGATTGCCTAAATCGCGCCGCCAAGTGTTCAACAGGCGGGTTTAACCATGCAGTTTAGTCCTTTCGCAGCCCGGCTGCCGTGGCGAGGGCCAGGTTTTCGCCGAGGGATGGGCATCGACGACCTCTTCAACAAGATCTATGGCTAGCATCTCAACCGCGCCAATGTGGATCTCTTCAATCCGGATGCGGTTCAGGTCAAGGAGTTCAACACCTATCGGTTTCCCGAAATCAACCTGAACAGCCGCTCCAAGCCTGCGTAGCCAGGCCATCCTGGCCTGGTTTGCCAGGGCTAGAAGCCCTGGCTACATAAAACCGATAGGTGGTGAGGTCAAGGAGTCAGGAGCTTGACTCAGGCGAAGGCCGCGGCCCGCTCGAGCAAGGCATCCAGTCCGGGCTCTTCCGGATTCCAGGGCTTGCCGGGGTGGATGCACTTGGCGGGGCAGATCTCGGCCGCCTCGACCAGCTGAGCATAACTGCCTTTGTTGAGGTCGCCTAAGAGCGCCTGCTTATCCTCGTTGTAGAAGAAGAGTTGCGGATTGATCCGCAGACAGTCATTGCAGCTGGTGCAGAGCGGCGTATCGATCCAGGGCTCGTCGAAGCCCAGGTCTGGCTCGGCGTCTTCGGCGGGCGGCGCTGGTTGGCTCTCCTCGGGCTGGCTCGCTGCAGTCGCGTCGACGCCCTGGAGCGCGGCAATCGGCTCGGCCCGACGTCCACCGGGGAGCATGGTCCCGACCGCCGTGTTGAAGTCGAGCCCCATCAGGGTATCCGTCAGCCGCAGCATGGCCTCTCCGGCCGCGCTCTCGCTCACCCGTTCGATCTCGGCGGCATGCTCGGCCTGCAGTCGCGCCCGCTCCTCGGCGGCCTGCTGGCGCTCCTCGGCCTGGGTGCGCTCGATCGCCAACTCGACATAGCGGTTCTTGACCCCGGCCAGCTCTTGCAGCGAGTGCCAGAAATTGAGCCGGTCGCGACAGGCAAGGATCAGCTCGCGCGAAACCAAGACCCGATGCAGGATGGCGTTGCCGTCGACGGCCCAGAGATAGGGCAGCCGCTGGCTCGCCTCGTCGAGCGGCAGAGAGAGGTAGTCCGCTAAGGGCACGAGCGCGTCTGAGTCGCAACCGGGTGGAATCAGGCGGAAGTGATCCCGCAACCGTGGGACCAGCATGGCGTAGTCCGCGAAGGTGAATGCCAGGTCCAGCGTCGACTCGGTGCCGTTCTCATCGCGAAAGCTGAAGGGATGCACCGGCCAATCGCGGTCTTCCTGCGGATTGCCGTCGAATGAGACCCGATTCGCTGCGAAGTCGCCCGCGGCCGGATTGACACGAAAGAAGGGATGGGCGCGGCCTTCGATGCCCGCCCCGGCGACGAGCCAGGCATTGAGCTGCAGCAGACTGCTGGGAGGGCGCATGCCCGTATTGATCAGGTGCAGACTGGTCTGGGTGGCATCCAGGGCCTCTAGATAGCCTTGCAGCAGGTTTTGATGCCGCGCCGCCGAGGATTGGTTGACGACCGCCTGACGGTGGGCGATCCCGAGGTAGCCGAGTTCTGTGCGGTAGGACTGGAAGGGATTCTCCTCCGGCAGGGCGCCAGGATCATTGCTTGGCTGGATCCGCACCAGGATCTGCGCCGGCCGACCGGAACTGAGGAGGCGAGAGAGCGACTGCAGCCCCTCGCGGGCCACGCGGCTGGCATCTTCCAAGGCGATGATGCAGGGGACCAGCAGCAGTTCCTCGTGGGAGAAAGCCTCCCAACCGAAGCTGGCGAACCAGGGATCGTGGATGTTGGGATCGTAGATCGACCCGATCTCCAGCTCCGCGATCCGCACGGCGGCAAAGACCTGGGCGAGCTGCGCGGCCTCCTTGTCGAACAGCGTGGTCGCGCACCCGCAAGGGTCGGGGTCGACCAAGTCCCGCACGTCATCGCTCGCCCGCATCCACGCCTCGTCGATGGCGCCGAGATGGACAAAGC
The DNA here is from genome assembly GCF_010915725.1 of Thiorhodococcus mannitoliphagus. GTDB lineage: Bacteria > Pseudomonadota > Gammaproteobacteria > Chromatiales > Chromatiaceae > Thiorhodococcus > Thiorhodococcus mannitoliphagus. The sequence goes on along the minus strand of NZ_JAAIJR010000037.1, from coordinate 13,961 downwards.
GCACCAGGACGGGATCGGGACGCCAGCTCTCTAGCACCTCGAGCACCTGCTCGATCCGGGCGCGGCGCTCATCGGACATCTTGCGAGTGCCGCGCGAGTGGTCCATGACCTCGGATAGCGCATCCGGATCGAAACGCGCGCCGCCCGGACCGACGCTGTCGCGCGCGCGCTTGGGCTCGATGGACTCAATCGACTTGCCCCACTCCACCTGGAACAGCGACTTGAGCCCGCGGACGCAGGCATCGATACGCGCCTGGAAGCGGACTCGGCGAGGCACCACGCGGCTACGGATGGCATGGATCAGCAGGTGCAGCGCGGGGTAGCGACCGTAGCCCATCACCTCCGCGTCGCCCACGCTCGCCTGCAGCCGCTCAAGGTCTTGCGCCAGTGCCTCCCGATGCCCTTGATCGAGCCCCAAGTGCTGCTGCAAGGCCAAGCCCGCGGCGGCTAGCACAGACACAGCCGGCACCGGCCCTTCGTGCTCGCGCAGCGTGGTGCGCAAGTGGTGCTCGAGCCAATGGATATGATCCTTGAGAATGCGGGCTGAGGGCGCCTCGGGAGCAAAGTCTTGCACGGCATTCTTCAACCATTGAGCAAGGCTCTGTGACAGCTCGGTAGAGGCTTGACTGCCATCCCCTTCGGCTGGGGGAAAAAGGATGAGCGGATAGTCATACCGCAGCCGATTGGCATCGCGGAACGGATCCAGCAAGGCCGGCAGCCAGTCGTCGCCCAGTGGCTCCAGGGCCTCGTGCGCGCGCGGATCGCCCAAGTGACAATGCCGCAGCGTGAACATCAGCTCGCGTGTCGCCTTGGCATCCTTGACGGCGACGGGCAAAGCAGGGATCCGCTCACGCGCGGAGTCGGGAAATTGAGAGTGGCTGTTTTCGGTTGGATTCATGTCCATGGTGCTTCACAAACCCGCAAGAGCGCTGTGCAAGGAAGGCTATCGAGTCGCCTGAGCCTTCTTTCAGACGGTTCCGCCATCGGCGCGCCGGCCGGTTGCGCGAACCGCGCCAAACCGGGGGAACTGCCGCTAAGTGTTTTCAGCGCACTAGGTTACAACGACTCGCCATTCGGTGCCGACGGGAAACCGCCCAGCCCGAGCGCCAGGAGATGCGAACAGGCCTTGATCATCGATCAGCAAAGCGCGCAGTCGGTGGGAGCAGCGCCCCGCCGCGACGGGCGCGCGATCACGGCGGGGCGCCGCTCCCAGATCGCACGACCTCATTGCTGCGCAAGGCCCATTCGACCGCGTCTGCGATCCGATGATCGCGGCATCCGGACGGCCTGACGAAGAGCATCCAATCCTCGCAAACCTTCAGCTCAAGAGGACCAGCTGAACCGCGAAGCGCGCCAAGGCTCTCAATGTCGTTTCTCGGCACCTGGGCTCATCTTCCGGAGCAAGCGCTGGTGCGCAACAGGGCGTTGTTTTTCTTCGCGTCCTCTGTGCCTTTAGGGGTTCAACTGCCTGATTTCATGTTAGCGTAACGCACGATGTGTGCGCGACGTCACGGACAGCACCCCGCAGCCTTCGCCATGATCCTGCCTGCTTACCGGCCGATCAGGCAGGGATGCCAAACACCGACCCAAGCCGTCCTGGAGCCAGAGCCAGCAGCGTCCCTGAGGGTGGCTCTGTCAGACACCGGCACAAGGATCCGTCGAGCCAGACCCGAACGACAAACCAAATGCGCACACAACTCTGGGCCAATCTCACGGCCAGCCTGACGGGCGGGATCCTCATGCTTGCCGCCACGGCGGCACTCAGCGAGGATCTCACCGAACTCAGCATGGAAGAGCTCCTGGCCGTTGAGGTCACCTCCGTGGGCAAGAAGGCCCAATCCTTGAGCGATGCCGCCGCCGCGATCTTCGTCATTAGCAACGACGACATTCGCCGCAGCGGCGCGACCTCTGTCCCCGAGGCACTGCGCATGGCGCCCGGGCTGCAGGTCAAGCGCATCGACGCCAACAAGTGGGCAATCTCAGCGCGCGGTTTCAACGGACGCTTCGCCAACAAGTTGCTGGTCCTGATCGACGGGCGGACCGTCTATACGCCGAGCTTCTCGGGCGTCTACTGGGAGAATCAGGACGTCATGCTCGCCGACATCGATCGCATCGAGGTAATCCGCGGTCCAGGCGCGACACTCTGGGGCGCAAACGCCGTCAACGGCGTCATCAACATCATCAGCAAGTCGGCCGCGGCCACCCAGGGCGGACTGCTGATAGCCGGCGGCGGCAACGAGGAGCGCGCCATCGGCGCCCTGCGCTATGGCGGGGAGCCGGCACCCGATACCTTCGCCAGGGTCTATGCCAAGTACAACGCGCGGGATGCCCTCATCACCAGCCTGGGCGATGACGGGCGCGATGAGTGGGACATCGGGCAGGGTGGATTCCGCGTCGATTCGACCCTGGGCGCGGGCGACCGCGTCACCCTTCAGGGCGATCTCTACCGCAGCAGTCTGCGCCAACAACTCGCCATGCCGGATCCGCTCGCAACGCCGACATTCACCGATCCGGTCGACGACCATCTCAACGCCCAGGGCTGGAACCTGCTCGGGCGCTGGGAGCGAGCGCTGTCTGTGACCTCGGACATGGCGCTGCAGCTCTATTACGATCACACCGAGCGTGAGGAATACTATATCGGGCAGCGCGCGGACGTCCTGGATCTGGACTTCCAGCAGCGCACCAAGGCCGGTGAGCGACAAGACCTCGTGTGGGGGCTGGGCTACCGCAGCATGAGCGACGACTTCGACAACACCGATACCATCACCTTCACGCCAACCTCGGAGAGCCGCAATCTCTGGAGCGGCTTCGTCCAAGACGAGATCGAGCTGCTGCGCGACCGGCTGCGTCTGACCCTGGGCGCCAAGGTCGAGCACAACGACTACACGGGTTGGGAGATCCAGCCGAACCTGCGGCTCTTATGGAAGGTCTCCGAACAGAGCACCGTCTGGGGCTCGGTCTCGCGCGCGGTGCGCACGCCCTCGCGGGCAGAGCGCAACTCAAGCGCCTCAACGAACATCAAGAAAACCGGCTTGCCCCCTCCCTACCCACAGTCCGTGCTGGTCAACACCGTGGGCGACACAGGCTACGCGTCAGAATCCCTGATCGCCTATGAGCTGGGGTTGCGGACCACGCCCACGAAACGCTTGAATCTAGACCTCTCGCTCTTTTACAACGACTACGACCAACTGCGGACCTCGGGCACCGCGAGCAACCAAGCGAGCCCAACATCCGCCGGCGATCTGGTACTCACGCTGCCATTCGCAAACAACGCTTACGGCTACGGCTACGGCCTAGAGCTGGCGGCCGATCTGCAACTGCGCGAGGGGTGGCGCCTGGCGCTCGCCTACAGCTATCTGGACTTGGACCTGACGGCGAGCGCCGATACCCTGGACACCAGCAACGAGACCCAATCGCGCGCCGACCCACGCCAGCAGCTCTCGCTGCGCTCACTGATGAATCCGCGCCCGAACATCGACCTCGACCTCTGGCTCAAATACGTCGATAACACCTATCCCGCCTTCAACAGTGCCGCCTACAGCGACCAGATCATCCCTGGCTACTGGACGCTCGACCTGCACCTGGCGTGGCGCCCGCGTCCAGGTCTCGAGCTGACGCTCGTCGGGCAGAACCTCCTGAGCGAGTCGCACCTGGAAGGCTACCAGGATGCCTATGCGGCGGTTCCGCTGGAGGTTCAGCGCGGGATCTATGGCACCATCTGCCTGGATTTCTAGACACCGCCGCGACCTGACGTCACCCCCGTGCATCCAGCATCATCACCTATCAGACCCAGGCGCCGGCGCGGCCTCATCCCGCGCCTCCTGCTCGCCTGGCTCGTCGGCACCGCCCCCATTCCGGCGCTGGGCGAGGTGGGGGAGGCCGAGCTTGCGGCCGCCTATCTCTACAACTTCAGCAAGTTCGTCCATTGGCCATCCAGCGTCTTGGGCAGCGGCAACGAGCCGCTGGTCCTCTGTGTCTATGGTCGTAACGCTGCAAGCGGGGCCATCGAGATGCTCGATGGCAAGTCCGCCCAGGGGCACCGCATCCGCATTGATCGGCTGTCGCGTGGCGAGGCCCTGACGGCCTGTCAGATCGTCTATATCAGCACCTCCGAGTCCCCGTACCTCGCCCCCTTGCTGCGGAGCTTGGCCAATCGGTCAATCCTCACGGTGAGCGAGATCCCAAGCTTCGCCGCTGCTGGGGGGATGATCGGGCTTGTGAAGCAAGACAACCGTCTGCGCTTTGAGATCAACAGGGCGAGCGCCGAGGCCGCGGGCTTGAGCATCAGCTCCCAGCTGCTCAAGCTCGCGACGCGCGTGGTGCAGCGATGAAACTCACCTACTGGCTCGGCCGACTCTCCATCCGTTACAAGCTGATGCTGCTGATGCTCGCAGTGGCGACGATCGTGCTGGGCCTCTCCAGCGTGGTCCATATGCTCAACGAGCGGCAGAATCTCCAGCGTACCGCGCTCAGCGAACTCCAGGCGCTCGCCGATATGCTCGCCTACAATGTCGCCGCAGCCCTGACCTTCGACGATGTCGAGGCCGCGCACCGGACCCTGGCCGCGCTCGAGGGCCGCCCCCAGTTGGTGGGCGCCTACGTCTATGACAAGGATGGCGCGCTCTTCCTGACCTACCCGGACGACGCCCCTCGATTGGAGCCGTCGTCTCACGCCCACGTGACCCATAATGTCACCGTCCAGGGTGAGCAGATGCAGGTCATCCGCAACATCGAGGTGGATGGCGAGATCATCGGTCACGTCCACCTCGTCGAAGGACTTGGGCAAGTCCGCGCTGCGCTGAACCGCTCCGTCTGGATCAGTCTGGCCATCTTCGCGGTGGCCGTCGTCACGGCGATGATCCTGGCGCAGTGGCTGCAGCGACTGATCTCCCGCCCGATCCTCTCCCTGACTGCGGCCATGGATCGCGTCTCCCGCGAGAAACACTACGCGATCCGGGTCAGCGACCGGCGTGACGATGAACTCGGCGAATTGATCCGGGGCTTCAACGAGATGCTGGATCAGATTCAGCAGCGGGATATCGTCCTGGAAGGTTACAACGACGATTTGGAACGCCAGGTCGCGGACCGCACCCGGGAGCTGGAACAGACGGTCGCGGCACTGGGCGAGGCGCGCGATCGCGCAGAGGCCGCCAGCCGGGCCAAGAGCGACTTCCTGGCGACCATGAGCCACGAGATCCGCACGCCTATGAACGGTGTGCTTGGGATGGCGGAGCTCTTGGTCAAGACCGGGCTCGATGAACGCCAACGGCGTTTCGCCGGAACCATTCAGCGCTCAGGTGACGCCCTGCTTGCGATCATCAATGACATCCTCGATTTCTCCAAGATCGAGGCGGGCAAGCTGAGCCTGGATCGAGAGGATTTCGACCCCCGCGAGTTGATCGAGGACACCAAGCAGATGTTTATCGAGTCCGCGAGCGCTAAGGGGTTGCTCCTGAGTACCCAGCTCGCCTGCGATCTGCCCGCCAGAGTCAGTGGCGACGCGGCCCGGATGCGCCAGATCCTGATCAATCTAGTCGGCAACGCCGTCAAATTCACCGAGGAGGGCGAAATCACCCTGCGCATGGGCTGCAGCCGCATCAGCGCCGACGCGATACAGCTGAACGTCGAGGTCGAAGACAGCGGCCCGGGCATCGATCCAAGGCTGCATGAGGGCATCTTCGAGCCATTCGCCCAGGGTGACGGATCGACGACGCGCAAGTACGGTGGCACCGGCTTGGGACTCGCCATCTGTCGCCAGCTCGCGCGACTGATGGCGGGCGACATTCGCGTCGACAGCACGCCCGGAGAGGGATCACGCTTCACGTTGGAGGCACGGCTGGCGACGGTCTCGGCGCAGGAGGCGGAGACCGCGGGAGAGGCGCGGGCGCCCACGCCCGGTCTCGACGCGGTCCGCGCGGATGAACTCGGGAGCACCAGTGCGGCGCCCTTGCGCGGGCATATCTTGCTGGTCGAGGACAATCCGGTGAATCAGGAGATGGCCTCATTGATGCTGGAGGATCTGGGCCTGAGCGTCGCCATTGCTGGCGATGGCCAGGAAGCGGTCGATGCCTTCCTGGCAGCCGAGTACGATCTCATCCTGATGGACTGTCACATGCCGGTGATGGATGGCTTTACCGCCGCCCGCGAGATCCGCCGTCACGAGTCCGAGCACGACCGCGCCTCACCCCTGCCGATCATTGCCTTGACGGCCAATGTCGAAAAAGGGGTGCAACGACTTTGCGCCGAGGCAGGCATGGACGGCTATCTCAGCAAGCCCTTCAAACAGCGCCAGCTCTTCGAGCGGATTGCACCCTATCTCAGGATCGCGCCCGGTCTAGCCAAAGGCGACCAAGGCGTTGACGCAGAGTTGGATGCAGAAAATCCGCCCGGCGCCGAGCCGAACGACCGTGCCTTGCTCGACCCCAGCGTGATTGCGGCGATCCGATGTCTGGGACGGCCCGGGCGGCCGGACCCATTGAAGAAGGTGATCTCACTCTACCTGGAGAGCGCGCCGGCCTTGATGGATCAGCTACGTCGGGGCGTGGCGGACCAAGAGGGGGATACCGTGCGTCGCGCCGCCCATACACTCAAATCCAGCAGCGCAAATCTGGGGGCTATCGCGCTGTCCAGAACCTGCCAGATACTTGAACACCAAGGCCGCGAGGGGCGGCTCGGCGAAAGCCGAGCCATGCTCATCCAGGCCGAAGACCAGCTCGCTGCGGTTGCCGCGGCGCTCGAAAGACTGGCGCAAGCGCCGTAGGAACTGACCGATCATGGCCGAGAAAGAAAGCAGTCAGCGCATCCGGGTGCTGATCGTCGATGACGACATCACCTCACGTTATCTGGTGGTGGCCACCCTGGAGCAGGCTGAGATGGAGGTCTCCGAGGCCGGCGACGGCCGCGAGGCGCTGGATCTGCTTGCACAGGGACCTCTGCCGGACATCATGCTACTGGATGTGATGATGCCTGTGATGGACGGCTACGCTGCCTGCGCACAGGTCCGCGCCTTGCCCGAGGGCGCCCATCTCCCGATCCTTATGATGACCGGGCTCGACGACGAGGCATCCATCACCCAGGCCTATGAGGTTGGCGCCACCGACTTCGTGGGGAAGCCGGTGAGCCCCCAACTGCTCCTGCATCGCATCCGCTATATGGTTCGGGCCAGCGAGGCAACCGAGGCGCTCTTTCATAGCCAGCGCCGCCTCGCCGCAGCCCAGCGCATGGCGCGCATCGGCCATTGGGAGTGGGATGTGGAACGCGTGAGTCCATGGTGGTCGGAGCAGGCACTGGAGATCATGGGGCAGCGTCCTGGCGCTGGTGGGTGCGGTCTCGCCCCCCTCTTGGAAAGCACTCACGCACGCGACAAGGCGCGTGTCGCCGCCTGGTTTGAGGAATTGACACAGACGCTTGAGCCGTCGGAGCTGACACATTGCATCATCGGTCCGGATGGGGAAGAACGCTATTTACGGCAATTCGTCGAGCCCCGCCCGCAGGATGCGGCAACATCGGTGCCACTCTACGGCGCGGTCCAGGACATCACCCGGCTGCGTGAGGCCGAGGACCATATCCACCGGCTGGCTTACTTCGACAACCTGACGGGACTGCCCAACCGCGTCTTCTTTCTCCAGTTCCTCGAGCAAACGCTGAAGCTGCTTCCGCGCCATCAGCGCCCCGGCGCGCTGCTCTTCCTCGACCTGGACAACTTCAAGCAGGTCAACGACACCCTTGGGCACACGAGCGGGGACCTGCTGCTCCAATCCGTCGCCGAGCGTCTCGTCGGCAGCCTGCGCGCTATCGACCTGGTCTCGCGCTTCGAGGGTATGGACGAGCGCCAGCACCTCGCTCGCTTGGGCGGCGACGAGTTCGCGCTCCTCCTGCCCGAAATTCATAGCGGTCAGGACGCAGCCCGGGTCGCCAGCCGAATTCTCGACGCCCTCGCGACCCCCTTTACGCTCAAGGGCCATGACGTGGTGGTCAGCCCCAGCATCGGCATCACGGTCTTCCCTGAGGATGGCATCAGTGCATCGGACCTGCTGCGCAACAGCGATCTCGCCATGTATCACGCCAAGCGTGCCGGCAAGAACACCTTCAAGTTCTTCGACGCCTCCCTGAACAAGTCAGCGCTGACGCGGCTGCGCACGGAGAACGCGCTCCGTCACGCGCTCGAGAACGAGGAGCTGCGCCTGCACTTCCAGCCGCAGCTCGATACACGCACCGGCCGGATGCAGGGGCTCGAGGCGCTGCTGCGCTGGCGCCATCCAGAGCTTGGCGAAATCTCACCGGCGGTCTTCATTCCCATTGCCGAGGAAACCGGACTCATTCTGCCGATTGGCGAATGGGTCATGCGCACCGCCTGCCAACAGCTACGCGCCTGGCAAGCAAGCGGCAGTGCGATTCAGCGCGTGGCAGTCAACGTCTCCGCCTGCCAGTTCAAGAACCGGGATTTCACCAACCTGGTCGCGCGGATCCTGGCCGAATCTGGCCTGGATCCGGCCTGTCTGGAGCTGGAGCTAACGGAGAGCATCCTCATGGATCATGCGGACGAATCCATCGGCATGCTCCACCAGCTCAAGGCCCTCGGGGTGCAGCTTGCCATCGACGACTTCGGCACCGGTTATTCGAGCCTCAGCTACCTGAAACGCTTTCCGATCGATCGGCTCAAGATCGACAAGTCCTTCATCTACAACATCGAGAACGACCGCGACAATGCCGCCATCGCGCAGGCGGTAATCGCCATGGCCGAGACCATGGCGCTTCATGTTACGGCCGAGGGCGTCGAGACACGGGAACAGCTACAGTTCCTCAGCGCAAGCTGCTGCGGCGAAGTCCAGGGTTTCTTTTTCAGCAAGCCGGTGCCGGTGGATGAGGTGCCCGAGACCATCAGGCGGCTGGCCGAGCACCACAATGGGACGGACTCCGGAGCGAGCGGAGAAGGCCTCTCGGAATCCGAGTGATGTCCTATCCTGAACGAAACCGACCGATCAGAGGGGACCAGGCATGCAGCGATCGCTGGAGACAGAGCATTACACCCTGACCGACTACTGCGGATGGGAAGGCGACTGGGAGTTGATCCAGGGGATGCCCTTGGCGATGTCGCCCTCGCCTGGTGTTGCGCATCAGCGCGTCAGCATGCGCATCGCCCGACAGATGGATCAGGCGCTCGATCAGTGCCCGCATTGCGAGGTTCTGTTCGAGACGGACGTCGAATTCTCAGAGGACACCGTCGTCCGGCCCGATGTGCTCGTCATCTGCCACCCGCCCAAGGGCGACCGTCTCACCCGCGCACCCGAGCTGATCTTCGAAGTCGTCTCGAAGAAGACCGCCCGGCGCGATGAGGTGGCCAAGTTTCAACTCTACCAGGATGAAGGCGTCGCGCACTACGTCCTGGTCTATCCCGAGGCACGCAAGGCCAAAGTCTATCGGCTGACGGAGGGCGAATACCGCAAAGTGGGAGACTTCCACGACGAGACGCACAGCTTCGAGCTGTCCAAGTGCATCATTCCCTGCGATTTCAGCCGGCTGTGGCGGCGGCGAGCCTGAGGATCCGGCCCACCCACCGATGGCTCAGAACAGGTCAGTAAGATCGACCGACAGCCCCTCGAGTCCAGGCACGGGGATGGGGCTGTCCATCCTGAGCCGCTCGGCCATCGCGTACCCTTGGGGGCCGGGCGCACGGAAAGCGGTCAGGGTCGCGTCCGCCAGGTTGACCAGCCAGGTCTCCGGGATGCCGAAGCGGGCGTAGAGCGCCATCTTGACGTCGCGGTCGTAACGCAGGCTGGAGTCCGCCACTTCAACGAGCAGGAGCACGTCCGCCGGGCCTGGGTGGCGGTCACGATAGTGTCCCGATCGGTTGCGCACCAGCGCGATGTCCGGCTCGGGCTCGTTGCGGGAATCCAGTCGGATCGGATTCTGAATGCGGGCTAGGGCGCGAGCACCGATGGCCGCAATCAGGCGATTCTGCAGCATCGTCACGAGCGCTGCATGCGGCGCACCAATTGGCGGCATATCGACGATCTCACCTTCGATCAGCTCAACCCGAGCATCCGGCGCCAAAATGCCGCTCTCGGCCATGCGGTAGTAGTCGTCCACCGTATAGCGATGCCGATGGATCAGATCCTCCGCGAGACTCGACACAAGGCACCTCCAGCGTTGAGTGAAAGCCTGCCCTCTTGAGCGCGTATCTCAATCCACCCGCGCACAATCCCCTGCCAACTGCCAACTGCCAACTGCCCGAAGTCTAAATCGTCAACCGATCCAGCACCGTCTCCAGCTCCGTCAAGCGCTGCTGAGGCGTGAGATCCGCCCCCTGGCTGGAGAAGTCTTCGTAACGAGGCGCCGCCGGGTTGCAATAGAGCAGCCCAACCGGCAAGCGGCTGTCATCGGCGGCGAGCTGAAAGGCCCGCCCGAGGTCCGAGGGATCGTGCTGGAGCCGCTCTGGGAACTGGCGTTGAATGCTCTCGTTCATGGCAATCCCTTGCTCGTGCTCCAGCAGCAGGAAGCGCGAGGGATCATTTTGCAGGTCCTTCACGAACTTGTCCGAGAAGACCGGGCAGCGCTGGATGATCCGCACGAAGCTGGTACCACGGTGCCGATAGGCGGCCTTGAGCGTCTCGTACAGCAAGGGCGGATTCCAGTCCACGACCTGGGCGACGAACGAAGCATTGGTGATGCCGAGCGTGATGGTCAGCGGATTGTGCGGGGCGATGATGGCACCGGTCGGATGCGTATTGGTCTTGAAGCCCGCCGGTGTCGTTGGCGAGGTCTGGGCCTTGGTCAGGCCGTAGATGGCATTATCGAAGACCATCACCACCATGTTCATGTTGTAGCGGATGGCGTGGATCCAGTGCCCGGCTCCAATCGAGAAGCAGTCGCCATCGCCGGTCGCCACCCAGACGTCCAGCTCCGGGCGCCGCGACTTGATGCCGCAGGCGACCGGCAGCGCGCGGCCGTGCAGGCCATGGAAGCCATAGGTGCCCATGTAGTGCGGCATGCGGCTGGAGCAGCCAATGCCGGAGACACAGACGGACAGCTCCGGCTTCTGCTGCTCGTCGCGCAGCACGCGGTGAGCGGCGCTGAGCACGGCATGGTCGCCGCAGCCCGGGCACCAGCGCGCCTCGCCGCCGGCATAGTCGCCGATGGTGAAATAACGGTCGAAGACCTCGTGCGACCAATCGGCCTTGAGTCCGAACATCAGGCGTCTCCTCCGTTGCGGATGGCGGCCAGCCGCTCGCGAATCACCCCATGGATCATCCCCGGCTGGAGCGGATGGCCATAGACCACGGACCAGCAGTCGACATCGACCAGGGTCTGTGAGCGCAGCAGCATGGCAAGCTGAGCATAGCGGCGGGTGTCGTCCGTGATCAGCGGCGCCTTGGGATCGTCGCTGTAGTTGATCTCGACGGTCATGACGCGGCGGAAGCGCCCGAAGATCTCCTTGAGCCCAGGCTCCAAGGGCGACAGGAACCGCAGATGCAGGGACGACACCGCCAGCCCTTCGGCCCGCGCCCGATCCACCGCCTCATCGATGGCGCCGAGCGTCGAGCCCCAGCCGACCAGCAAGAGATCGCCGTCCTCCCCGCCGTGCACGCTCGGCGGCTTGAGCGTGCTCGCCAGCGCCGCGAGCTTGCGGCTGCGCATCTCGGAGCTGAGCTGATTGGAGTCGGAATCGTAGGCGACCTTGCTCTGAGCGGTGTGCGCCAGACCGGTCAGGATGTACTGGCCGCCCGGCATGCCTGGGATGGGCCGTGGCGAGAGACCCGTGCGCGGGTCCCAGTCATAGGGTGGAACCTCCTCGCTCCAGTCCGACTGGTCGACCGGTGGCGCCAGCCAATCGAGACTCGGCTCGGGCCGCGGATAGGGCTGTACGCCCGTCGCCAGGTTGGCATCGGTCAGCAGCACCACCGGCGTACGGAAGGCATCGGCCAGCCGCCGCGCCATGATGACGAAGTGCAGACACTCCTCAATGGTCGCCGCGGCAATGACCACCTTGGGCGCGTCGCCCGGTTCGCCGTAGAGCACGGCCAGCAGGTCACCCTGCTCGACCTTGGTCGGCAGACCTGTCGATGGACCGCCGCGCTGCACGTCGACCAGGACGAGCGGCACCTCGGCCATGACCGCCAGCGCCAGCATCTCGGTCTTGAGCGCCAAGCCTGGCCCCGAGGTAATGGTGCAGGCCGTCTTGCCCGCAAAGGAGGCGCCGATGGCAAAGCCAATGGCGGCAATCTCGTCCTCCGCCTGATGCACGAAGCCGCCGACCTGATGATAGATCTCGGCGAGATAGTGCGAGGCCGAGGTCGCCGGCGTGATGGGATACATGGAGACCAGCTCCATCCCGGAGGCCATGACACCCAGGGCAACCGCCTGATTACCGTTGGTGACGATGAAGCGCTTTCCGGCCAGCGCCTCCTCCGGCTGCGACGGCACGGCATAGCGGAAATCGAGCTGCTCCGCGGCAAAGGCATGACCGGCCTCGAACAACCTGTGATTGAGACCGATCACCTCCGCGCCCTTGCGCTTGAAGGCAATCGCAATCTCATCCTTGGCGCGCTCCAGGTCGCGCGAGTAGAGAGCGCAGAGCATGCCGAGCACGAACATATTCTTACCGCGCCGCGGATTCTCCGTAATGCCGAGGCAGGCCTGCTCGATCGGCAGCTCATGCACGATGAGCCCATTCGCGCGGAACTCGGCGACCGCCTTGGCGTACTGCTCGCGGATCTCGGGCACCGGATCCTCGCGCCACTTGTCCTCCAAGAGTACCAAGGTGCCCTTGCGATAGGCCCCATTGGCGATGCGCGAGTAGAGCACCTGCTCGTTGAAGGCGACGACCAGGTCCGCCTCGTCGCCCATGTTGGTGACGGGATGCGAGGCGAAGCGGATGCGGATGCCGCTGGCGCCGGCTGGCGAGCGCGCGGGCGGTTGGATCTCGGCCGGGATGATCTCGACCGTCCAGACGCCGTTGCCCATCTTGGCGCTGACCGTCCCGAAGGTCTGACCGCATTTCTGAGCACCCTCGCCGGAGTCGCTGACGATCTCGACGATGTGCTCTTTGAGGATCTTGGCCTCGCGCCCGGCGCCCGCATGCGCCTCGGCCGCGCTGCCCCCTTGTGTGACTGTGGTCAATAGAGACTTCCTGACCCGGACAAGCCGGAATCGCTAGAGGTTACGACCGCTGTCGCGACTGCTGATCGCTGGGCCGGTATCGAGAAAAGACCTGTGACTGGTCACTCCGAAACAGGTGCACCCTCGTCTGCCTCGACGAGCCGATGACGCGGTGAGATCGAGGGACGAGCAAGCACAGGGGCTGAAGCCTGCCTCACCAGCGCCCTAGGAGCTTAGGTGATTTCCGGGAAACCACAGACCCGCAGTTCCGATCCCGTAGGATGGGCAAAGCCCCGGCGATGCGCTTCTTTCGGAGTGCCGAGGGTCGAGGGGCGTGCCCATCATCCCCGCTCAGCGCTTTGCAGGATGGGCACGTCCGCCCAGCGCCGAGGTGAGACTCAAGCCCCGAGTGCGGACTTTGCCCATCCTACCGCCCCGCGCCCTTTGGGTAAGGTCATTTCCGGAGTTCGCCTTAGCGAATCATCGATCCATCCCAGACGCTTCTCTAATCTCAGACGCTTCACTATCTCAGACGCAGCCTCTGGTGCAACCCTACCGAATGCCAGGAAAACACCCCTTCGACATCGCCCTGGCCCGCACAGCGTCGATTCAGCGAAGGATGCCCAAGGGACCGCGCACAGACATTAAATATTGAGCCTATTTAAGAAAGTGCTCATCAATTGTTTCCCGATGCGAGCGATCCCGCCCGAAATCCCCCCTGGCCCCCCTTTGCGAAAGGGGGGAAGTTGTTGATGGACGCTTTCTAAATATTGAGCCTATCAAATAGTTGGACGAAGCCGCTGCGCGGAGAAAGTCCATGCGGCGGCGTGGCGCTTAGAATGTAACCTCATGCCCTCGGTTAC
>NZ_JAAIJR010000379.1 GCF_010915725.1 Thiorhodococcus mannitoliphagus | reverse complement strand
GTGGCTTTGGCCTCCGTTTTCAGAGGTTTCCCGGGATTGAGCAAGACGGTGGTGTCGGGCTCCCAGTTGCGCGTGTTGCCGCTCCAGCGTTCGGGATGCGCGGCCTTGGCGGCCTGATAGAGCGCATCGCGTTGGGCGAGCAATGCGCGATCCTCCCCTCGATGGCGCTGGCCGGGGGTGACGAAGCGCAAGGCGCTGTGGTGATGCTCCGTGTTGTACCAGCGCTCGAATCCATCGACCCAGATGCGTGCATCCTCGAGACTCGCGAAGGGCTGCTCGGGGAAACCAGGGCGGCCCTTGAGGGTGCTGAACAGTGATTCTGAGAAGGGGTTGTCGTCGCTCACCGAGGGTCGGCTGAAGGAGGGGACGACGCCGAGGCGCTGCAAGGTGGCGAGCATGGTGGCGCCCTTCATGGGTGCGCCGTTGTCCGAATGCAGCACCAGCGCATCAGCGGGCACGCCTTCGCGCAGGTGGGCCTTGCGAAAGACCTCCGCGGCCTGCTCGGCGGACTCGCTGGGATAAACCTCCCAGCCGACGATCTTGCGACTGAAGACATCCATGATGAGGTAGAGATAGAAGAACACCCCCTTCACGGTGGTGCTCAGATAGGTGATGTCCCAGCTCCAGACCTGGTTGGGGCCAGTGGCCAGGAGCGGTGCCGGGCGCGTGCGTGGGGGCGCCTTGGGCTTGCCGCGACGGGCGAGCTGCTCATGGGCGCGCAGGACGCGATAGAAGGTCGATTCCGAGGCGATGTAACGGCCTTGATCGGCCAGTGCCGGGACGATCTGGTGTGGGGAGAGATGGGCAAACTCCGCCTGGTTCGCCACCGCCAGGAT
>NZ_JAAIJR010000378.1 GCF_010915725.1 Thiorhodococcus mannitoliphagus | reverse complement strand
GCGCAGCTTGGCCAGCGCGCCGCCTTTCTTCGCCTTGGGGCCGCGTCGCCCGGTGGGCACCGGCTCAGGAAAGGCGAACAGGCGCGCATCCAGGCGCAAGCGTGTGATCAGGGTCGCTTGCGCGGCCACGACTTCCAAGCCCAGTTGGACGCACGCATCACTGCCATCGCCGAGCAGCACCAGCGGCGCTGCTTGAGCCAACGTGCGACCAGGCGCACCATCCCAATGGTCAGCTCGACCATCGTGCGATGACGCCGCCCGAGCGCTTCGTTGGCTCGCTTCGAGGGCGCCAAACGGGTGAGAAAGGGCAGCGCCCAAGGCCGCTCGCTCCAGGGCACGGGCACCAGCAGCGCCATGCAGATCCATTCCAGCCCCATGCAGGTCACCACCTTGCTCTGGCTCGAGCGCACCGCATCGCGATACATTCCCTTGGCCCAAATCCGTGCGCCCTTGCGCCGCTCCAACGTCTCATCGACCGCGACCACAATGGACCACGATGGCGGCAGCATTTCGATCAACAGCCCCAGCAGAATGCGCGCCCCCTGTCGCGACGACCAGCGCGCCCGATTCAGCACCCGATGGTAGCGCTCGAAACGCTGCTCGGCGCTCAACCCCATGGCTCTCAATGCCGCCGTCACCGTGCGCGGGCCTTGGGCCAACAGCGTCCCGGCCAGAAGCACTTGCATGTGGATCCACGTCGGACGGGTGAACAGGGAGGCAAAAGGCTGCAGAACAGATACAATCGAGGCAGGCAGGGGGAACATCCGTGGGCATCTCTGGCGTTTTGGTCGACATCAGACGATACCGCCTGCGTCCCTCTGCCGCCAACCCTTTCGAGTC
>NZ_JAAIJR010000377.1 GCF_010915725.1 Thiorhodococcus mannitoliphagus | reverse complement strand
AGCGCAGTTCCACTTTGCCCAAATGGGATATCCTCATCCGACCAAACTGCGGGTAAGTTCTTTCGCGTAAATCGCCTAGGATAGGCCATCCAGCACGACTTCCGCCCAATACATAGGATCCGCCCAATACATAGGATCCGCTCAGTACATACGATCCGCTAATACATGAGGTCCGCTAAACTCGATGGATGCGCGCACCCTGACGCCGACCAGCCCAAGCATCGACGACGCAGGATGGCTGAAGGGCACGGAACGACACCCCTCACCGAACTGTGACGACCGCCCCGCAGGCACCGAGATCGACCTGCTGGTGATTCACAACATCAGCCTGCCGCCAGGCGAATTCTCGGGAGACTGGATCGACGATCTCTTTCTGAACCGCCTGGACCCGAGCGCGCACCCCTATTTCACGCCCATCGCCCAGGTGCGCGTCTCGGCACATCTCCTCATTCGACGCGACGGCAGCCTGATCCAGTATGTCCCCTTCGCGCTCCGCGCCTGGCACGCTGGAGCATCCTCATTCGAGGGACGTGAACGCTGCAATGACTTCTCCATCGGCATCGAGCTGGAAGGGACGGATCTGACCCCATTCACGGATGCCCAGTACCGCGCCCTTATCGGCTGCTCGCGGGAGATTCTGCAGCGCTACCCGAACATCACCCAAGCGCGCATCACCGGCCACAGCGAGATCGCCCCCGGACGCAAGACCGACCCCGGCCCGGCCTTCGACTGGCCGCGCTACCGCGCCGCCCTCGGCGGCGCATAACCCAAGCCCTCCAGTCGGTTGAGTCGACTCGTGGGAGCGGCGCCCCGCCGCGATCGCGCGAGCGTCGCGGCGGGGC
>NZ_JAAIJR010000376.1 GCF_010915725.1 Thiorhodococcus mannitoliphagus | reverse complement strand
TCCGTCGCGTGCTGGGCAAATGGATGCATGCCGGCGTCATGGAAGACGGGGTGATTCACCATCCCGAGCGGGGCAGCCCGCAAGGGGGTGTGATCAGCCCGCTGGTGTCGAATCTCTACCTGCACGAAGTCCTCGACCGCTGGTTCGAGGACACCGTCAAGCCGCGCCTGCGCGGGCGGGCCTTCATGGTCCGCTTCGCTGACGATGCGCTGTTGGCCTTCGAGCGGGAAGAGGACGCACGGCGGGTCTTGGAGGTTCTGGCCAAGCGCCTGGCGCGCTTCGGTCTGACGCTTCACCCCGAGAAAACTCGCCTGGTGGACTTTCGTCGTCCGCCCTGGCGGCGCGGAACGCGGCGCTCGCAGCGCGGGCGCAGTTTCGACCTGCTCGGCTTTACGCACTACTGGGGACGCTCCCGGAACGGATACTGGGTGGTGCAACGCAAGACGGCCAAAACCCGCTTCCGCCGCGCCGCGCGGCAGATTGGGCAATGGTGCCGCCGCCATCGCCACCTCTCGGTGGCGGAGCAGTGGCGGGCGCTCAAGCGCAAGCTCAAAGGCCACGACGCCTACTACGGGATCACCGGCAACGCCCGTGCGTTGGTGCGGTTCCGACAGGTTGTCCGCCGCCTCTGGCGCAAGTGGTTGAACCGTCGCTCCTATCGGCTTTCGCTCAACTGGGAGGCTTTTCAGCGCTTGCTCCAACGTTATCCCCTGCCGCCCGCACGTGTCGTTCATAGCAATTATGTCGCGTAGCGACTGCTCAACCGAGGAGCCGGATGCGGTAGTCCCGCACGTCCGGATCTGTGGGAGCCGCGGGTGCGTAAGCACCCGTGGCCACCCGGTG
>NZ_JAAIJR010000375.1 GCF_010915725.1 Thiorhodococcus mannitoliphagus | reverse complement strand
CCGCGCTCGGTGAAGAGGCGTTCGCACGCCGGGGCCACCTGATTCTCGACGAATAAGCCCCACTGCCCACCCAAATCGCCGACCAGGCGGCTAGTCTCCTGGAATTTGCGGTCGGTCTCTTGGAATTTGCGGTCGGTTTCCTGGAATTTACGGTCGGTCTCCTGAGACTGCTCACGGAGCAGGCGACCGGTCTCCTGGAACTTGCGGTCGGTCTCCTGAAAGCGACGGTCGGTCTCCTTCTGCGACGCAATCAATTCACCAAGCAGATCAAGAATCTCGGCATAGGTCGTGGCCATGCGCACTGTCCTCATCCGGGTCGTTGGCCGGAGTATAGCAGGGCCGCTTGAGGAGCCCGCACGGGTGTTCCGCCTGTTGGCCGGTAATGGACGCGAACCGGGGCGAGGGTGACACACCAAAGGGGGTGTCAGAAAATGTTACACCTTTGCTCGGAAGGCGATCGGAGAAGGAGACACCATTGAGCTGCGCAGCACCGCCAGCGGATGAAGCGGCACGAGCCTATCAAGAACAACGCGTTAGCCTTTGATTCGGGCCGTCATGCTGAGTTGGCCAATGCTGAGAGGGGGCGGGCTGCAACCTGGACCATGGGCGAGATCATATGGCACCGCCGACAAACCAGGTGGCAAACAGAGAACAGAAAGGTCGCCCGACCGTCCGAGGAGTGTCCGGCCTACTCGAAACCCCCGGTCTTCGCGGGAGTTTGTAAAGCGGCGTCAGGATTTTTTGCGCTTCGGTATGGCTTTGAATTTAAGCCGGAAGTCGCGTACGGCCTACTCGGCTTGCGTCACTCAAGGCGGTTTGGCACGGATTGCCTCGCAACGATCCCCGCGTGAGGTGA
>NZ_JAAIJR010000374.1 GCF_010915725.1 Thiorhodococcus mannitoliphagus | reverse complement strand
GTGTTGACGATTCCCGCCTTCCTCACCGAGCTGACGCCCTCGCTCATTCGTGAGGCCATGGTCTCGGTGCGCACCCTGGATGTCGAGCATTGGGTCAAGACGCATCTTGGCGACTCGATGCTAGCCAAACGACGGCAGGCATTCAGCGCGCCAAAAGTCGACATGAAAACTGCATGAACCATTTCGATGGAAATGGCCAGAGATTTAACATCCTAGATTGTTGCCTAACTTTCTCAATATTTCGTTTTTTCTAAGGCTATCTTTCGTGATCATCAAAAAACACTTACCGTATCCAATGAGTCTGCCTCGGCAATTATAGCAAAATCAAGCTACTAGCCGAAGGTAACAAAGTAGTATTAAGGCGATTTCCGGGAAACAACAGACCCGCACTTCCGATCCCGGATGGGCAAAGCCCTGGCGATGCACTTCTTTCGGAGTGCCGAGGGTCGAGGGGCGTGCCCTTCATCCCAGCTCAGCGTTTTGCAAGATGGGCGCGTCCGTCTGGTGCCGCGGTGACGCTCAAACCCCGAGTGCGGACTTTGCCCATCCTACCACCCGCGCCTTTTGGCTAAGAGGATATCCGGAACAGAATTTGCGTTACCTTTAGGTTTCTTGGAGTTTTCGGAATAAGATTTCTGCGCAAGCCAGCTGAATCAGTGCCAGCTATTCCCGCTCAGGAAACAAATAAGCCTTTGATTTTAAATCAAATTCGCCCTAAGAGTTTACGAAAATATAATTTCTAAGCGACTGATAATAATAGTGTTTTAGAGCCAGCGGGAACCGCTGAATCAGTGCCAAGTAGTTTTGCAACTGGCAAACATAACGGGTACGAATCGCCCGAAATCCTTTCAGCCAGGCG
>NZ_JAAIJR010000373.1 GCF_010915725.1 Thiorhodococcus mannitoliphagus | reverse complement strand
GGCCAGCTGCAGCGCTATGACGCCGACCACACCCCCGCGCAGCGCCAACCACCCGATCAGTGCGACGGTGCTACGGACGTCGACGATCCCCCCGTGTTCTAGACCAACCACCGCCCTTCACCCACCTCGCACGCCCGCCCTACACGCCGGGCGCGCGAAGCCCACCAACCACCACCGCTGACGCCCATCACCTAGCTTGATCGCACAACCATCAAATTCGCTGTTTTGAACTGCTTCGCGGTCGCTTTGCCGATGCGCAGCTTCCAACGCTCCGGGATCATCGGTAGCGGCTCGGCCGACCAGCGCCCGGCCCAGGCCTCTCCGTACTCGTCCGGCTCGGCGAGATGGACCAGATGGCCCAGCGCCCAGGTCACGCGGTAGCCGTTGCCTTCCAAATACCCCTCGCCCTTGCGCCCGGCTCCGAGCACCCGCGCGAGGTCACGGGCGACACTGGGCTTTTCGGCGAGGACGACCGTCGTCATGGCGAGCGCTCATCAGGATGCCCGCGCCAATGGCTTCTGAGCCTACGCCTGATCGGCATGATCTCGCTCCATCCACTCCTGAACGGCCGCAATCAAGGCATCGGTCGAACTCAGCACCGCATCGACCCGCTCGGTGTCGAAGGGCGCAAACCGATTGAGGATGCGCAGGCGTGGGCGCGGTCCCAGACTGCCGCGGCCCGCCCGCACATTGGATAGCGTGTTGCGGGCGACGCCAAGAAACTCAGCTAAACCGCGCCCAGAGCGGGATGCGTAACTTTCTGTGGTCGCCTGAAACCCGTGCTGCGCACACGGTTCGCAGGCGCCTTCACCGAATTACCGGAGTGATTTGTGTATGCTTGAGCTGGATCTCGTGAAATGGAGCCAAACCCCAGAGGATCT
>NZ_JAAIJR010000372.1 GCF_010915725.1 Thiorhodococcus mannitoliphagus | reverse complement strand
CGTCCAGGCTTCAGGGGGCGAACGGCTTCCCGGGCTCTCTTCATAAACTCCGTTTATCACTCCTCCTTATCAATCCCTGAGAACAGAACATACAAGGGGCGAATTCATTCGCCCTCCCGCCAGTGCCAAGGGCGACTAAAGTCGCCCCGGGGTGTTTTTCAGACAGCCTCTTAGATTCATTCATTCATTAGTCGAGGATAACGCCATGCTGGCCGAGAACCTGGAGAACTGGGCGAAGCGCGAGCGAGAGGAGGGGCGCCTGGAGGGCCAACAGATCGGGATTCAGAAAGGTCGGCTAGAAGCAGCCCAGAACACCGCCCGCCACCTCATCAAGCTGGGCGTCCTGACGGATGGGCAGGTCGCCCAGGCCACGGGGCGGACCGTCGCTCAGGTCGAAGCCCTGCGTTCGGTTGAATCGCGCTGACGGGGAGACGGGGGACGCAGGAGGACGAATCCTGTGACCGGGATCGGGTCTCTCATTGCACAGAAGGGTAGAGCCAGAGGATTTTCTCCTCAGAGGCTGTCTGAATATTGCAATCGCCCGAGCCGAAGGGGCGAATTCATTCGTCCTCCCGCCAGTGCCAAGGGCGACTAGAATCCTTGAGGGCGCAAAATGCTTGCAGGTGAGTCAAATTTCGATGAAGCGTCCGACCATCCAAGGCCGTCGGTATCGGTATCGGGATCAAACCGACGCTAGCGATCCCGATGGCATAACTCGTCGGTCTGAGGCGAAGCCTCGCTAGAGTACCTACGAGTTTCCAGACAGCTTCTAAGAATTTCTTGATTCCCCTCTGGGGCTTCGGCCTAGAATCCTGCCAACTGCCAACTGCCAACTGCCAACTGCCAACTGCCAACTGCCAACTGCCAACTGCCAACTGCCAACTGCCAA
>NZ_JAAIJR010000371.1 GCF_010915725.1 Thiorhodococcus mannitoliphagus | reverse complement strand
CCCCCCTTTGCGAAAGGGGGGAAGTTGTTGACGGACGCTTTCTTAGCTAGAAGGCTGTGGTCGCCGAGATCATCGAAGCAACCAAGGCACCGGATCTCGAGATTCTGGAGCCGGCGCTGATCCGCCGCAGCCCCCACGGAGTGCTCTGAATTCGCTCTGGGGTAACGTCGGCGGCCATTTTCCAGTCAGCGCCTCGGCGTCTGCGAGCCGCTACGGCTAGGGTTTAGAGTGTCGCTGACTGCCCTGCTCAAGGGAGGCGAGCATCTCGCGGCGCAGAATGGCGTTGATGCGCGTCTGGTAGCCTTTCCCTTGCGCCCGAAACCAAGCCACGACATCGGCGTCCAAGGCGGATGGTCGTTGAGGTCTTGGTGGGCTTGTAGAAGCGCCCTCGCATCGCCTGATTCCAGAGCTCGTCGGTCAGGGGTGGGATGTCACTGTAATCGATCGCGCTGTCATCGCGCGTCGCGAGTGCCGCAAGCTCAGCCGTCTGCTCAGCACTCAAGGGCGGCAATTGGTCGAGATCGATGCACTGCCTAACGATATCTTTGCTCATAACGTCGCCTTTCTGTCCGGTCTGCTGCTCGCGCGGAGATGAGACGGATGACCTCAATCAGCTGACCGTCCTCGTCCTCCTCGCGCACGGTGTGGGCCACCAATAGGATGACATGGCCCTCGACACACCCGATTGTTTGCCAACGCTGCTCGCCGCCTTCAATGCGCTCCGGGATGGTGAACGCGAACGGATCTGCGAAGACTCGAAGCGCGGTCTCGAAGCTCACGCTGTGTTTGCGCCGGTTGACGACCGCTTTGGCCGGATCCCATTCGAATCTTATCTGCATGCAGTCATGTTACTACATAAGTGTAGTAACACAGCCATTCTACCGCAGC
>NZ_JAAIJR010000370.1 GCF_010915725.1 Thiorhodococcus mannitoliphagus | reverse complement strand
GCGCTGGCCGAGGTCTATGGGCTGATCACCAGCATCCCCGGTGTCGCCGCCGCCAGCGCGATCCAGCTCATGGGAGAGCTGCTGGTGCTGCCCGAGGACATGCGCGCCAAGCAATGGGTCGCCCTCGCCGGACTCGATCCGCGCCAGAGCACTTCGGGCACCAGCGTGAACAAAAAACCGCACCTCAGCAAGGCCGGCAACGGGCATCTGCGCAAGGCGCTGTTCATGCCCGCGCTGAGCGCTGCGCGCCACGAGCCCCACGTCAACAGCTACTACACGCATCTCATCGAAGCGCGCGGGCTGAAGAAGATCCAAGCCATCTGCGCGGTTATGCGCAAATTGCTGCATGCCATCCATGCCATGCTCAAGCACCGCCAAGCGTTCGACGGCAGCCGCTTTTGCCTGCTGCGCGAGGCTGTGGCATGAGCGCGCCGGCAACAGACGCCAACGCACGACTCTCGGTTGGCCCGACAGCACGCGCGTGGCAGTCCCCCACGAGCAGCGATCACGGTGAGCGCGTTCAACAACGACAGCGCATTGAATTCCTATTTAAAAAATCAGCAGCAGTCGCGCCGCAGGCACCCGCAGCCCGCAGCGGACTCAGCGCGGCGCAGTGTGGGCAACGGGTGAATGAGTGTGGGCAAGGTGGGGGCAACCCGCCGGCAGCGGGTTGTCCCCGGCTTGTCCACACGCCCGCTTGCGGCATTCACGCGTTGTCCACACGGAGTCCGCCCGCGCCAAACCCGCAGCCAAGCCCCCTCCATCATCGAAGATGATTCCGATGGGGTTGGCAGATGCTCAACGACCGTCCCGCTGAGACAACGATGCCGATAGAAAAAAATGATGGACAGGAGGCAAATCGGACTTGCGTCAGAACAGAGTATCTAC